>CAJOLL010000022.1 GCA_905235455.1 uncultured Clostridia bacterium | reverse complement strand
CTGCACTTGATGTCCAGGAACTTTTCTGCACCGAGGTCAGCACCGAAGCCTGCTTCCGTAACGACGATATCGGAGAGCTTCAGCGCCATCTTTGTCGCAATGATACTGTTGCAGCCGTGTGCGATATTGGCAAACGGACCGCCGTGGATGAGGGCCGGTGTGTGCTCGAGAGACTGGACGAGGTTCGGGCAGATCGCGTCTTTGAGCAGAACGCTCATCGCGCCTTCTGCTTGGAGAGCGGAAGCACGTACGATGTTGCCGTCCATGTCGTAAGCGATCGCGATATTGGCGAGACGCTTCTTAAGGTCTTCCATATCGGAAGCAAGGCAAAGGATCGCCATGATCTCAGAAGCCGCCGTGATGGAAAACACTTCGTTTCTCGGGACGCCGTTGACACCGCCGCCTACACCGAGATTGAGGTTCCTGAGGGCGCGATCGTTCATGTCGAGGCAGCGCTTCCAAAGGATCCTGTCCTTATCGAGGTTCAGTTCATTTCCCTGATAGAGGTGGTTGTCGATCATGGCGGCCAAAAGGTTGTTGGCAGAAGTGATGGCGTGAAGATCTCCCGTGAAATGCAGGTTGATGTCATCCATCGGAACGACCTGGGAATATCCGCCGCCTGCGGCACCGCCCTTGATACCGAATACCGGTCCGAGGGAAGGTTCGCGAAGAGCGAGCATCGCATTCTTATTCTGCTTATTCAGGGCCTGGGCAAGGCCGATACTTACGGTCGTCTTGCCTTCTCCTGCCGGAGTCGGGTTCATGGCCGTAACCAGGACGAGCTTGCCGTCCTTTTTATCTTTTCTTTCCGTGAGGAGACGAAGCGGCAACTTCGCCTTGTATTTGCCGTAGAATTCCAGGTCATCTCTTTCGATCCCCAGCTTCTCCGCGATCTTTTCAATAGGCAGCATTTCAGCATTACGTGCGATCTCAATGTCACTTAACATAATCGTCCCTCACTTTAATTGTTTATCTTTCATTCCCGCTTTGCGAAAAGTGTAAAGCAAAGTGCTTTTCGCAAAAAACTACGAATATCATTATATGCTTTCCCTTATGTAATGCCAACACAAAATGACAGATGTGTTACAAAAAACGCCTTTCACGGATAAGCGGGTGCAGAAAGAAAAACACTATATTTGGATTTTTTGTGCAAACTCACCACAATAGGTTGTGCTTTTGATTGACAACTTTTGTTGACCCTGTTATAATTTCGTAACAGTAGGTATTCTTTTTACAACCAGATGGGGAGGGAAGACCAGTGATCATTAAATCAGATGTTGAAGCTTGCAAGAAAAATCTTGAGTCTTATATCGGACGTACAGTCCGCCTGACTTCCAACGGCGGAAGAAAGAGAATCATCGTACACGAAGGGGTTCTTGATCATTGCTATCCGAATATGTTCACCGTTAAGTGCGACAGAAAGCCGACAAACACAGCACAGGAAATCGTTTCCTACAGTTACATCGACGTTCTGACGAAGACGGTTCACATCGCTACAGTTGCGGAGACACAGGCAAGCTGAGCTTCTTTCAGACAACAAACCAAGATACGACAGCCGTCTATGAAAGTCACACGTTTCGTGTGGACATAGCGGCTTTTGCTTTTTCATACAAAAAGAGGTCAATATGGAAACTATGGTAAAAGCACCGGCCAAGATCAATCTGTTTCTGCGCATGGACGGTAAGAGAGACGACGGATATCACCTTCTTTACAGTGTTTTCCAGACGCTGTCGCTTTCCGATGAGATCCGCGTGAGCGTCCTTCCGAGAGCGAAGGATCAATCTTCAGTTCCGATCGTAATCCGCTCATCCGGTGAAAACCTTCCGGAGGATATTACGAAAAATACTGTCTACCAAGCGGCAAAGCGCTATCTCGACGCCGTTTCCGAAGACGGCGCCGAGATCACCATCGATCTTTCTAAAAAGATCCCCTCGCAGGCGGGGCTCGGCGGCGGAAGCTCGGATGCGGCCGCAGTTCTTAAGGCGATGAATCAGCTGTTTGACGGAGCCGTTTCTGATGAAGGACTTCAGAAGATCGCCGTTTCGATCGGCGCGGATGTCCCGTTCTTCCTGACCGGAGGAACGGCTCTCTGCGAAGGTGTCGGTGAGATCGTCACTCCGCTTCCTGATCTTTCGGGACTCCATGTCCTTCTTCTCAAACCGCCGAAAGGGGTCTCTACTCCTTCATGCTATGCGGCCTTTGACCGAACGGGTGCTTCTCCGCTGACCGCGGAAGAAAAGACACTGCTCAAAGAAACACTGTCCGGAGAAGGATCCTCCGAAGAGAGATTCCGACAAGCTTTCCGGCACTGGTCGAATGACCTTCAGCCGGCAGCGGCCGAGACCGTGCCGGAGATCGAAAAAGGTATCGCGCTTATGAAAGAGCACGGCGCTTCCTTTTCTGCCATGACCGGCTCCGGAAGCTGCGTTTTCGGGTTTTTTGAAGAAGAAGAGCAGATGGACGAAGTTCTTTTGGGAAAGGAATTTTCAGTTCTTCAAAGCGAAGGCTGGTGGGCGGAAAAAGTTAGGACACTATGACCTGTCAGTAAAGAAAAGAGCGCTTGCTCTGAAGAAGTACTCCGTGAATACGGAACTTTCCGACGCTGATCTCGGACTTATGGAAGACTCGGCACTGGACCGGGTCATTATCGAAGATCGCGACGATCCCGGATTCTCCCTTGGTCAGTTTCAGAAAGACCGCGTCGTTCCCGTCAATGCTTACCAGGTGGATGTGCGGTTCGAAAAGATTATCCGTCCGATAGATGATGTTCACGGATCTCGGCATGATCTGGTGGTTCAGCGCCGGAACTTCGCTGTAAAACCCGAAAAACCATGAAGGATCGATCCTTGTTTTCCTGTCGGGAGACAATCCGCGCCTCTTGGCTTCTGCCCTGGGAAGCAGCATTTCCAGTTCCTCCTCCGAAACCTTCAGAAGAGATCCTTCTTTTGTGCTGAGGATACATTCTCCCGAACTACGGACGACTGAATAGACCGGAAGGTCATAAAGACCCCCGCGTGACGGACAGTCGTATATCTGCTCGAATGGAACATTCAGGATCTCAGAAAGCTTTTTTGCCGTGTTGATCTCGGGGTAAGCGTATCCACGTTCCCATTGGGATACGGCAGACTGCTTGACACTGAGTTTTTCGGCCAGCTGTCCTTGACTTAAGTTAGCGCGAATCCTGTATTCTTTGATCTTTTTCATGATGTCAATCCCGCAGAATGATTTTGTTTTATTTTATTAGAAATCCGCGATTATTCGAGCATTAGGGAGAAGAATAATCTGCGGATATTAATCTGAATGATAAAAAAGCGAACGAAGGATAATAAACATAAGTCAAACTGATTTTCCCCAAAAAAAGAAAAGCCGTCCCGAGCTGCAGACGGCTTTTTATAACTGCTTTTCCCATGAGGGGGTGCTTTTCGAAAAGCACCGATATTATCGCGGGATCATGCGGATCTTTTTTCCGAAAAGTCCGCGGCGGTATCCGCGGCTTCGGTCTTCAGCGAGAAGGTCGAATCCTCTTGAGCGGTAATACTCGACCATGTTTTTGTTGCTCAAGGCGGTATGAAGAAGCATGTGGGAGCAGAACGAAAGTCCCGCGACGCGTTCGCAGAAGGAGAACAGGTAGTTGCCGATGCCCTGGTTTCTCCATTTATCCCACACGGAAAAACGCGCAAAGTAGGCAATACGCGGGGATACTCCGGGGATCGCGTTTTGGATCTCTTCATCGAGTTCCCGTCTCGGACGGATGTAAAGACGGCAGGTGCCGAGGATCTCTTCCTCTTCGTTGAGCGCGACGAATACGACGCCGGAAGCAATGGCATTTTCGATGGTCTCGACCGTCTCGGAAGTCGCCTCGATATAGGAATCCGGGATGCCGGAATCCCGACAGTAGGCCTTCATCGACTCATGCACCAGACGAAGGATCGTCTCCGCCTCGGTCATCCTCGCTTTTCGAACGTGGATATCAGCCATGCTTTTCACTCATGAGGTGAACGAGGATCGCCTTGTGGGCATGCAGTCTGTTCTCTGCCTCGTCAAAGACTACGGAACGCGGTCCGTCAATGATATCCTCGGTAACTTCATATCCGCGGTAGGCCGGCAGGCAATGCAGGAAGATCGCATCTTTATCGGCGACGGAGAAGAGATCGGAATTGACCTGATAATCCTTGAAGATCTTGGCGCGCACAGCCTTTTCAGATTCCTGACCCATGCTGGCCCAGGTATCGGTGTAGATCACGTCGGCATCTTTGCATGCTTCGTACGGATCTTCGGTCATGACGATCTTTGAACCGGTGATCTTGGCATCTTCCTGTGCCTGAAGCACATATTTCTCGGGGCAGGTATAGTCTTTCGGGGAAGCCACGGAGATGTCCATACCTGCCTTCGCACAAGCGTGCAGCAGGGAATTGGCCATATTGTTGCCGTCACCGACATAAGCCATCTTAAGGCCCTTAAGAGTACCTTTGTGCTCTTTGATGGTCAGAAGATCCGCCAGTACCTGCGTCGGGTGCTGGTCATCGGAAAGTCCGTTGATGATCGGAATGGAACCGAATGTGGCCAGGTCCACGATGTCCTGGTGTGCAAAAGTTCTGATCATGATGCAGTCGACCATTCTTGAAAGCACGTTCGCCGTGTCATAGATGGTCTCGCCGCGTCCGATCTGGATGTCGTCGCCGGAAAGGAACAGGGCGTGACCGCCGAGCTGGTACATACCGACCTCAAAGGAGACACGTGTACGTGTGGAAGACTTGGTGAAGATCATGCCGAGCGTCTTACCGGCAAGGATCGGGTGCGGGATGCCCGCTTTTGTCTTCGCCTTCAGATCGATGGCGGTGTCAAGGAGAGCGTCCAGCTCCGGGATCGTTACGTCCTCGTGAAAATCAATGTAGTGCTTCATGTGTTTTTACTCCTTTCCTTCAAGAACGTCCTGAAATGCAGAGACGAATTTGGCTGCTTCAGATTTAGTGATGATCAGCGGCGGTGCAATGCGGATCACGTTCGATCCGATTGCGCTTACGAGGAAGCCCTTATTGAAAAGCTTCATCTTGACGTCGGAGGCTGGATCAGAAGTAAGTTCGATACCGATCAGGGCGCCCTTGCCACGCACATCGGAGATCTTTTGAGTTTTTTTGGCGACAGCGTTGAGCTTCTTAAAAAGGAACTCGCTGACCTTTCTTACGTTGCCGAGCAGATCTTTTGATTCGATCTCTTCGACAACGGCAAGGCCTGCGGCACAAGCCAGCGGGTTACCGCCGAAGGTCGAGCCGTGATCGCCGGGACCGAAGCCTGTTGCTGCCATGTCCGTTGCAAGAACGGCTCCGATCGGGACACCGCCGGCAAGTCCTTTTGCCAAGGTGGCGATATCCGGGATGATGCCGTACTGCTCATATGCAAAGAAGGTGCCTGTTCTGCCGACGCCGGTCTGGACCTCGTCTGCGATCAGAAGGATGTTCTTCTCCGTGCAGAACTTTCTTACGTTCTGGATGTATTGGAAATCTGCAGGATGCACACCGCTCTCGCCTTGGATGAGCTCGAGCATAACCGCGCCGGTATTTTCGTCGCAGGCATTCTTCAGAGCATCAATATCGTTATAGGGCACGTACTCGAACCCCGGCATTACCGGAGCAAACGGGGCGGAGAACTTCTCTTGTCCTGTGGCCGCTACGGTTGCCAGTGTACGTCCGTGGAAAGACATTTTTGCCGTGATGATCTTCGGCTTCGGAGAGCCTTTCTTGGACCAGTACCCGCGAGCGAGCTTGATGGCGCCTTCATTGGCCTCTGCGCCGGAATTGGCGAAGAAAACCTTGCCCGCGAAACTGATCTCGCAGAGCTTTTTCGCCAGAAGAGCCTGCGGCTCATTGTAGTAATAGTTGCAGCAGTGGATGACTTTTTTTGCCTGAGACGAGATTGCCTTGACGAGCTTGCCGTTGCCGTGACCGAGCGTGTTTACGGCGATGCCGCCGATCATGTCCATATACTTTTTGCCGTCGGTGCCGTAAAGATAAACACCCTTGCCGTGGTCGGCGACCAGCGGGACGCGCTTGCCGAACACCGGCATAAAGTAGTCTTCATCGTATTTGATGATCTGGTTGAGTTTTGTATCTTGAACGTTTTCCATATAAATACCTCTTTGTATAATGAGGGAAAAGCACTTTTCCCCCAAGATGATCAGATCTTTTCTCCCTCGAAATAGGGCTTTTTCTCCTGAACGATCATCGTACCGATACCTTTTCCGGTGAAGATTTCGAGGAGAATGCTGTGAGGGATACGCCCGTCGATGATGTGGGCACGGCCGACGCCTCGTCGGATCGTATCCAGGCATCCGGTAACCTTCGGGATCATGCCGCCGGTGATGATGCCGGACTTTATCATCTCGTGGATATCAGATTCCGTGAGAACGGGAAGTACTTTTTCCGTACCGTCGGAAAGAACGGCCTTAACGCCCTCAACATCGGTTAATGTCATGAGCTTTTCAGCTTTCAGGGCAACCGCGATCTCTGCGGCAACGGTATCTGCGTTGATATTGTAGCTTTCGCCGTCGGAACCGACACCGATCGGTGCAACGACCGGGATGTACTCGTCATTGGCGAGTGTAGATATGACTTTGGTGTTGATTCTCTTGATCTTACCGACGAATCCGACGTCAATCGGGTTGCCGTCAGCATCCTCGGTGAGCTTTTCGCACTCGATCAGATGACCGTCGATACCACTGATTCCGATGGCTTTTACACCTTTCTGTCCGAGGTAGGATACGATCTCTTTATTGGTCTTTCCGACCAGGACCATCTGGGCGACACTCATGACTTTGGCGTCAGTGACACGCAGACCGTTCTCGAAACGTGACTCCACGTTCAATGTCTTCAGCATGTTGCTGATGTCCGGGCCGCCGCCATGGACCAGTACGGGGTTGATACCTACGGACTTCAGAAGCGCGATATCGTCCATAACGGAGGACTTCAGCTCATCGTTGACCATGGCGTTTCCGCCGTATTTGATGACTACGGTCTTTCCGGCAAGGCTCTGAATATACGGCAACGCCTCGATAAGAGTCGCTGCCTTATTGATCAGTGTCTGCATGTCTCTTCCGACGGTAGGAAGTGTCGTATCTTTTTCCATAACAAATCTCCATAAGTATTATTACTATTATTATATCTTAGCGGTGCTTTTCGAATAGGAAAAACCTGCCGACCATATCTGTTAATATTTATACAGAATACTGAATAAAATTGCACAAAGCAATACTGCGGGGTAAAAATCAGGAAAATTGTACATTCTGCACAAGGGACCGATATAAATACTTGTCAAATTGCAACAATCGATATTGTAGGAGTGTCAAAAAAGACCGCATATTTTTGGGGATTTTTACGAGTAGAAAGGAAAGTTGGCGCGTGTTATAGTAGTTCCATAAAGAAAAAGTGCCCCGTATATCGGCGCACCATTTGGAGGTAAAAAAATGGCAAGTTTATCACTTCAGCATGTTTACAAGAAGTATGAAGGCGGCGTAGTAGCTGTTTCTGACTTCAACCTCGAGATTTCCGATAAGGAGTTCATCATCCTGGTTGGACCTTCCGGTTGCGGTAAGTCCACAACACTCCGTATGATCGCTGGTCTCGAAGATATCTCCGAGGGTGAGATTTACATCGAAGATCGTCTGATCAACGACGTACTCCCGAAGGATCGTGATATCGCGATGGTTTTCCAGAACTACGCTCTCTATCCGCACATGACAGTATTCGATAACATGGCATTCGGTCTTAAGCTCCGTAAGGTAGCTCGTGATGAGATCAAGCGCCGCGTTCAGGAAGCTGCTAAGATCCTTGAGATCGAGCACCTCCTCGACAGAAAGCCGAAGGCTCTCTCCGGTGGTCAGCGTCAGCGTGTTGCTCTCGGTCGTGCTATCGTACGTGACCCGAAGGTCTTCCTCATGGACGAGCCGCTGTCCAACCTCGACGCTAAGCTCCGTGTTCAGATGCGTGTTGAGATCACCAAGCTCCACCAGAGACTGCAGACAACCATCATCTACGTTACACACGACCAGACAGAGGCTATGACCATGGGTACTCGTATCGTAGTTATGAAGGATGGATTCATCCAGCAGGTTGACTCTCCGACGGAGCTCTATGACAACCCGGTTAATACATTCGTAGCAGGATTTATCGGTATGCCGCCGATGAACTTCATCAACGCTATGATCCAGGTTGAAGGCGACGACGTTTATGTTGCTTTCGAGAATACAAGCATTAAGCTTGCCGAGCGTTACTGTGTACCGGAAGTTATCGAGCGTGACGGAACAGAAGTTATCTTCGGTGTTCGTCCTGAGGCTCTCACAGATGACGGTACTTACGTTTCCATGCATCCGGAATCTGCATTCTCCGCAGACGTCGACGTTGTCGAAATGCTCGGTGCTGAAACATATCTGTACGTTACAGTAAACGGTTCTCTCCCGCTGACAGCAAGAGTAGACCCGACCACATCCGAGTCCCACGTTGGTGAGGTTGTTGACATCGCTGTTGACGCTAACCGTATCCACCTCTTCGATAAGGATACTGAGCAGAGCATCATTTCCTGATAAGGAAACAAGTTAGAAAACATATGCGAGGGGTTGTCTCAAAACGGATTTGAGACAACCCCTCAATTTTTTATGAAAGAGACACTGTCTCAATGACAAACAGATCTCTTTCGTCTTTATTTGTCTGAAAGATCAAAAAGAAGTGCGAATGTTGCAAGATTTTCGTGAAAAGTTTAAGATAAGTAAGATAGTGACAAATATGGGACGTTTGCAGTCCGATAACGCATAACAATTGACGAAAGAGAAAAGGTGAAGCGTATGGAAGAACTGAAGAAATGTATGCGCGAAGCAAAGAAGATCCTCGATCTTACTGTGGGTGTTATGGATACCTCGGGAATGGTCGTAGCCTGCACCGATCCGGCATGGGAAGGTATTGAAGATTCCAGTGCCAGAGCCGTTCTCCTTTCGGATGAGTTATTTTCGAGTACGGCCGGTAAGACTTACATGAAGATCGTAATCGGCGATGCGACCCAGTACATTGCTTTTATCAGCGGTGTTGATGCTGTTGCCAGAACCTATCTCGAACTCGTGACGCAGTGGATTAAAGCTGCGATGCGTGAGAGAAATACGGATGTCGAGCGCGAAACATTCATTAAGAATGTGCTTTTGGATAACGAGCTTCCGGGAGATATTCCGCTGAAGGCAAGAGAATATAAGATCCCGTTTGCTACCCGCCGTATCGTCTTTATGGTCCAGGTCAGCAAGAATGACGGTGTTGAATGCCTCGAGATCCTGCAGAATCTTTTCCCGGATACGAAATCCCAGATGGTCGTCGCCATGGATGAAGAGACCATCGTACTTGTCATGGATCTCGGTGAGAACCTCGACAGCTATCTTAAAGAGGTCAGCAATACGATCCTGGACAATCTCAATGCAGAGTCCATGATCCGCGCACACGTCGGTATCGGTATGCCGGCACAGACCCTGCGCGATATCGCAAAGTCCTACCGTGAAGCCACTTTGGCTCTTCACGTCGGCAGCATCTTCGAGAGCGAAAAGTTCATCATGCGTTATGATAAACTGGGTCTCGGCCGTCTGATTTATCAGCTCCCGTCCACGCTCTGCAACATGTTCTTAAATGAAGTATTCCCGAAGGGAGCCTATGAATCCCTCGATTCGGATACACTGGTGACGATCCAGAGTTTCTTCGAAAACAACCTCAACGGTTCCGAAACCTCGAGAAAACTCTTTGTTCACCGTAATACTCTCGTATATCGTCTGGATAAGGTTCAGAAGATCACAGGTCTCGACCTTAGAAGTTTCGACGATGCGGTTCTCTTTAAACTGGCCGCGATGGTACGTGCGTACCTCGAAAAAGTTGAGAAGAACGGCGAGGGTGGAAATCTCAACTGGTAACGTAAGGAAAGAAACACTTTGATTCGTTTTGAAAATGTACATAAGACATACAAGACCGGTACGGATGCCCTCCGCGGAGTGACATTCAGCATCCGTGACGGCGAGTTTGTGTTTGTCATCGGCAAAAGCGGCTCCGGTAAATCTACCCTGATGAAGTGCATCACTCGTGAGGAAAAGCCCACGGAGGGTATGGTCATCATTGATAAATACTGTATTTCCAAGATGCCGCGTGCTCTGGTTCCGATCCTGAGAAGACAGATCGGCATCATCTATCAGGACTTCCGCCTGATCGAAACCAAGACAGTAAAAGAAAACATTGCATTTGCCGGTGAGATCATCGGCGTCCCGAGAAAAAAACTCATGCAGATGGTCGATATCGTGCTCGGTGCCGTAGGACTTCGCGACAAAGCCGATTCCCTGCCGCAGGAACTTTCCGGCGGTGAGCAGCAGCGTGTCGCGATCGCAAGAGCGATGCTGAACAGCCCGAAGCTGATCGTTGCCGATGAGCCGACAGGTAACCTTGACCCGGAGACCTCCGAATCTATCATGGCACTCTTAAGTGAGATCAACAGGACCGGAACGACCGTCATCGTTTGTACGCATGACAGTAACCTTGTTGACCGGATGAAGAAGCGCGTCATCGAAGTAAGTGAAGGACTGATTGTCCGTGACGAGAAAGGTTCCGGATACACTGCCGAAGAGAAGCACGCTCTCCCGCAGTCGATGATTGATGAGTTCGTACCGGAAGTCGTGTCTCTTTCCGAGATCACCGGTGAAGCTGAATCTCTCCCGGAATTCCCCGATGAGAAAAAGGAAGAGAAACTTCCTCCGAAGAAAAATGAAGATTCGGAATTCCCCGATGAGAAAAAGGAAAAGAAACTTCCTCCGAAGAAAAATGCAGATCCGGAATTCCCCGATGAGAAAAAGGAAAAGAAACTTCCTCCGAAGAAAAATGAAGATCCGGACTTCCCGGAAGAAGAGGATCCCGATTTTCCGTCGGAGATCAAGGAGGATAAGGACAAATGAGTATCCGCGCATTTTGGAATTCTTTAAAAGAAGGCGTTCAGGGTATCGTCCGTCACCCTCTGGTCACGATCGCTTCTGTATCTACGATCCTTCTGATGCTCCTTCTGATGGCAGTATTTTTCATCTTCTCGGCGAACGCAAGATATCTGATGAAGAAGGTCGGCCAGCAGCCGCCGATCGAAGTATATATGAAACTCGGGTGCACACAGGAACAGATGGACATGCTCGTCGATTATCTGCAGGGGAACCCGCAGATCAAGGGTTATCAGGGTCTTTCTCCGGAACAGAACTATGAGCGTTTCAGAAAAGACTTAGGTGACAGCGCATCCATCCTGGATGATTTCGATTACAATACCTATCTTCCGTACACAGTCACGGTGCAGCTGACGGATCCGGCCTATGCGGATGAAGTCGTCATGCGTATTCAGGCGATCCCCGGCATCGAGAAAGTCATGCAGGAAAGCCATGTCATGAAATTTTTGACCAGCGCGACGAAAACGGTAAATGTGGCAACGGTCATTTCGTTTATCGTGCTTTTCGTGATCTCCTTGTTTATCATCTCCAACATGGTCCGTATTTCTGTTTATTCACGGGCTACGGAGATCGCGATCATGAAGTTTGTCGGAGCCACAAACGGATATATCCGTCTGCCGTACGTTGTCGAAGGTGCGCTCGTCGGTCTGGTCAGCGCCCTGTGTGCCTGGGGGATCACTCATGCCGCCTACAGCGCGATCTACGAACGTGCCATGAGAAATGTCGACCCTTCGAGCATCTACTCGATCCTGACAATGAAATCTCTTTCGCTGTCTGTTTTGATCCTTTGTCTGGCAAGCGGCGTGATCATCGGTTCCATCGGAAGTGGAATCGCCGTACGAAAGTATGTAAAGGTCTGAGGAGGTATCTTCTATGATTTTCGGGAACAGCAGAGTCAAAAACATTGTTGCTTTTGCTTTATGTGCTTCGATCATTTTCGGAACGGTATCTTTCCTTTCCAGAAAACCGATCAAGGCGGTCGACAGAGGTTTTTTGTCCTATACGCCTTCCCAGCAGGATATCGATGATGCCAAGAAACAGCGTGAAGAGGCCAGACAGAAGGCAGAGGAAGCTTCCGGGCGGATCAATGAACTTCAGCAGGAAAAGAACCAGCTTTCCGGTGAACTGGAAGAACTCCGCGGCTTAAGCGATGAGCAGATGGCGCAGTACAGAGAGATCTCCGAGGAATATGCCGCTGCCCTGATCGCTAAGGAGGAAGCTCTGGATTCTTATATCGAATCCCAGGAAAATCTTCTGAATAAGCGTCAGGAATATGCCGAGAGGATCGGTGTCATGTTCGCTTATGAAAACAAGTCCACGCTGGAGATTCTTTTGTCTTCCGACTCACTTGCAGGTTTCTTTACGAACCTTGAACTGATCTCCCTGATCGGTGACGCCGATCTTCAGATGATCGATCAGCTCACGATCGCGATGGATGACGCCGAACTGAAAAACCGGCTGGCTCTTCAAGAAGCCGAAGATATGCAGACGATCGCCGACCAGAAAATGGCTGAGCTCAAAGAACTCGAAGACCGTATCGGCGTTACTGAAGCGGCTTTGGAAGACACATCCACCTCTCTTTCCAGATGGCAACAGAAGGAAGACGAATTCCAGGCCGAGGCCGATCGTCTTGATGAAGAGATCCGTGAGTTGCAAAGACAAAGAGAAGAAGAGGACAGAAGACAGGCCTCACTGACCGCAACGGCAGCCGCGAAGAGAGCTTCGGAAACAACGAAGGCTGCGACCCCGACTCCGAAACCGAGCAGTTCCGGAAATTCCGGTAACGGCGGCGGAAACAGCAGCGGCAGCTCCGCGCCGGTCGGCGCAAAGATGACATGGCCCTACCCGGGAGATTATACCGTCTATTCCCCATACGGTATGCGTTACCATCCTGTATATCACTACGATAAGATGCACTGGGGCGTTGACCTTGGCGGTTCTTACGGTAACCCGATCGTTGCCGCGGCTGACGGTACGGTCATCAAAGTCGAAGAACCGGTGGAAGGCCAGAACACGGGTTCGGTCAATTACGGCAACTATTGTGTGATTGACCACGGAAACGGAATCACCACCTGCTATGCGCACTGCCGTGATGTCTATGTTGCCGTCGGCGACAAGGTATCGGCCGGTCAGACGATTGCGGAATGCGGAAGTACCGGAACGTCCACAGGTCCGCACCTGCACTTCGAAGTCCGTGTCAACGGACAGAAGGTCGATCCGGTTCCTTACATTAAAGGATAAGAATATGTCAGCCTACGATTTTTTAGCGGGATATTACGATGCTTTCCAGAAAGATCTGGATCCGGTCGAATGGGCGGATTTCGTGACCTGGATCGCAGATAAGTGCGGTCGGTACGAGGGGGACGGAGAAGGCGGAAAGCCGCTTCTTTGCGACCTCGGCTGCGGTACCGGTCTTGTGACATGCGAGTTTTCGGACAGAGGGTTCGACACGGTCGGTGTTGATAATTCTCCGGCGATGCTGGACCGCGCAAGGGAGCGTGCCGAAAAGAAAAAGAAGAAGATCCTGTGGCTGAATCAGGATATGACGGAACTCGACCTTTATGGAACGATGGACGTTTTCGTCTCTCTTTTAGACACGGTCAACCATATTACCGATAAAAAAGGACTTTTCCGTCTCCTCAAGTCTTTCTACTGTTTCTTAAATCCCGGCGGTCTCTTTATTTTTGATGTCGCTACGAAAAAGCACTTTGCCGGTACTCTCGGCGACGGTTTCTTCTATTCGATCGAAGAAGACTTTGCATTACTGTGGGAAAACGACTATGATGTAAAGTCAAAGATCAATACGGCATCTCTTACGATGTTCGGTACGGAAGATAAAGAAAACTACACCCGCTGCGATGAAGATATTATCGAGCGTTACTATTCGGATAAGGAGATCCGTGATCTGGCATCTCGTGCCGGACTTGAAGTCGCCGGGGTTTTCGGAGATCTTCGGAAAAGAAAGCCGAATGAAGGAGACGAGAGAATCTTCTACTGCCTGAGAAGACCAAACGATCCGAAAGCAAGAGAAAGACAGCAGATCACGGAGTAACAGATTATGAATGATTTTTATCTGGCACCGGGTTCCCCGATGGATGACTCGGATTATATCGTAACTGCCACGGCGCTTTCCGGAAAGGTAAGAGCGCTTGCGATCCGTTCCACGGATCTGGTCAAAGAGGCGCTTCGCATCCATAACACCTCGCCGGTCGCAACGGCGGCACTCGGGAGGTTTCTGACGGGCACGCTTTTCCTTGCCGACACATTAAAAGGCGACAGGGATTCTCTGACGGTCAACGTCCGCTCTGACGGACCGCTTCAGGGAATGACCGCGGTCGCGGATTCGCACGGAAACGTCAGAGGCTACTGCCTGGAACCTGTCGTCGAGACCACATATCACCGTCCCGGCAAACTCGATGTCGGTGCTGCGGTCGGAAACGGAAAGCTTACGGTAGTGAAGGACTTCGGTCTGAAAGAACCCTATGTCGGACAGGTCGAGCTTGTTTCCGGAGAGATCGCCGAAGACTTTACCTACTATCTGGCATCTTCCGAACAGACTCCGTCGATCGTATCTTTGGGTGTCGGCATCGATGCCAATGGCGTGACATGTGCCGGCGGCTTTATGGTCCAGCTTCTCCCGGGTGCGGACGAAGAGACGATCTCTTATCTCGAGAACCGGGTCAGCGGAGGTTTTCCGGATGTGACCTTCCTTCTTTCAGAAGGAATGAATCCCGAGAAGATCCTCGATATGTTCCTCGGGGATAAGGATATCTGCTTCCTTGCGGGAAGAAAAGTAGCATATAAATGCAACTGCAGCAGGGACAGAATGGAGAGAAACCTCATGGCGATCGGCAAAAAAGATCTCACTGAGCTTTCGCAGGATCCGAACGGAATTGATTTGGAATGCCATTTCTGTGATCAGAAATATCACTTTTCCCGGAAAGATGTTCTCGGGATGCTTGAGGAATAAGAAGAGAGAAGACTTTGAAATGCCGCAAAACTGCCCGTTTTCAGAGACGACATCACGGGGAAGCCCTTTTTTCGGCAAAAAATTCACTTTTTTTAAAATAGTGCTTGCAAACACTTGATGTGCGCTGTATAATCTTTCGTGCGCGACTTTGTACGCGCAAGCGTTGATGCTTGAGATTGCCGCAGGATAAAGCGGGCTGTGCTTTAGAGAGCGGGTAACTTAGGCGGAGCAGTCGAAGACATGGATCTTCGGCGAGGAACCCGGACGTACAGCGTGTGTTTTGAAGAACACATGCCCAGGCCCAAAGTGCCGCACGAGGCGGTAACTGGTCTCCTGGGTTTTATGATGGGAACAGAAGAAACGCTGGACAGGGTGAAGAAAAAACAACAGCAAAGATTTGGAGGAAACAAAACATGGCAACCAACCAAAAGATCAGAATTAAGCTGAAGGCTTATGATCACGAGCTCCTTGACCAGAGCGCAGCAAGAATCGTTGAGACGGTCACCAGAACAGGCGCAAGCTTTTCCGGTCCGATCCCGCTCCCGACAGAAAAAGAGATCACTACGATCCTGCGTTCTCCTCATAAGTATAAGGATTCCCGTGAGCAGTTTGAGCTCCGCACACATAAGCGTCTCATCGACATCTTCGCCCCGAACCAGAAGACGATCGACGCACTTACAAAGCTTGACATGCCTGCAGGCGTGAGCATTGAGCTCAAGGCCTAATGGCTTTTTCCGCGTTCTGCCGGCAGTCCAAGCGGCAGGATATGCGGAGGTCATGTTCGCGGACTAAAATCAAACGCGAACCAATAACCTAAATAGGAGGAAGAAAGAAATGACAAAGTTCGTACTTGGCAAAAAAGCCGGCATGACACAGCTCTTCGATGAGAGCGGTCTGGCAGTACCGGCAACCGTTATTGAATGCAACCCTATGTTTGTTATTCAGAATAAGACGGTAGAAAAAGACGGCTACAAGGCTGTGAAGGTCGCAACAGGCGACATTCGCGAGAAGCTTGTAAACAAGCCGGACAAGGGGCAGTTCGCAAAGGCTGAGGTCAGCGTAAAGCGTACTATCCGTGAATTTAAGACAGAGGATGATTACAGCCTCGGTCAGGAGATCAAAGTCTCCGACATGCTCGCAGTCGGCGATCATGTAGATGTAAGTGGTGTTTCTAAGGGTAAAGGGTACCAGGGCAACATCAAGCGTCACGGTCAGAAGGGCGGTCCGGACGGACACGGTTCCATGTATCACAGACGTGTCGGTTCTTTGGGTGCTAACTCCACACCGGCTCGTGTTCTCCCAGGCAAGAAGATGCCTGGTCATATGGGCGCAGTAAACTGCACAGTACAGAATCTGACGGTCGTCAGTGTTGACGGCGAGAGAGGAATCCTCGTTCTTAAGGGCGCGGTTCCGGGTCCTAAGGGCGGCATCGTAACAATCACGTCGTCTGTAAAGGCTAAGTAATTCGACGACAAGGAGGAACTAAGAAATGGCTAAAATTGATATTTTGAATCTTAGTGGAGCCGTTGTCGGATCGATGGATCTTTCTGACGCGATCTTCGGTATCGAGCCGAACGCTGCAGCAATGCGTACAGTAGTACTCAACATTCTGGCAAATCGTCGTCAGGGCACACATTCCACAAAAACAAGAAGCGAAGTTCGCGGCGGCGGTAAGCGTCCTTATCGTCAGAAGGGTACAGGTCGTGCCCGTCACGGTTCTACACGTTCTGCACAGTATGTCGGCGGCGGCATCATCTTTGGGCCTAAGCCGAGATCTTACAGCTACACGGTACCGAAGAAGATCAGACGTCTGGCTATGAAGTCTGCTTTCTCTTCCAAGATGGCTGACAGCAAGATCGTTGTTGTAGACGCACTCGACTTCGACACCATGAAAACAAAGAACATGGTCGATTTCATGAAGGCGATCAAGGTTTCCGATTCTGCTCTCGTCGTTCTCGGCGGTAAGAATGAGAACGTTGAGAAGGCTTCTAGAAACCTTCCGACAGTCAAGACAGCTTTCGTTAATACGATCAACGTATTCGATATCCTCAAGTATGATTCCTTTATCATGACTAAGGAAGCTGCTGAGAAGATTATGGAGGTGTATGTATGAACAAGGCACCACAAGACATCATCATTAAGCCGGTCATCACAGAGAAGAGCTCTTATGATGCAGCAGAAGGCAAGTATACTTTCCAGGTAGCTAAGACAGCTACAAAGACAGACGTAAGAAAGGCTGTTGAGCAGCTCTTCGAGGTCAAGGTAGTTGCCGTTAACACAGTAAACTACGATGGAAAAAAGAAGAGACAGCGCTATGTTGAGGGTACTACACCGGCTTACAAGAAGGCTGTAGTTACAATCGATACAGAGGGCAAGGACGTGTCTTATCTCGGTAAGGGCGGCAAGGCTGCTAAGTCCGATAAGAAGTATAAGACAGCTATTGAAGAATTTGGAATCGGCCAGTAATCGGCCTGATGGAAAAGGAGTGAAGAGAGAATGGCAGTAAAGACTTTTAATCCAACTTCTCCTGCGAGACGTAACATGACTGTCTCGGACTTTTCTTCTCTGACGAAGAAAGAGCCTGAGAAGAGTCTGCTCGTAGCACGCAGCAAGTCAGGCGGACGCAACTCTTACGGACGTATCACAGTTCGTCACATCGGTGGCGGCAACCGTCGTAAGATCCGTGTCATTGACTGGAAGAGAACAAAGGATGGTATCCCGGCAACAGTAGTTGCAATTGAGTATGATCCGAATCGTACCGCTTTTATCGCGCTGATCCAGTATGCAGACGGCGTTAAGTCCTACATCCTGGCTCCGCAGGGTCTCAAGGTCGGCGACAAGGTAGTATCCGGTACAGATGTTGATATCGTTGCAGGTAATACACTTCCGATCAACAACATCCCGGTAGGTACAATGATCCACAACATCGAGCTCAAGCCCGGCAAGGGTGCTCAGATGGTTCGTACGGCAGGTGCCGGCGCACAGCTGATGGCGAAAGAGGGCGAGTTTGCTCAGGTCCGCCTCCCGTCCGGTGAGGTCCGTATGGTCTCCGTCAAGTGCAGAGCTACGATCGGTGTTATCGGAAACAACGAACACGAGAACGTATCCATCGGTAAGGCAGGACGTCATCGTCACATGGGCGTAAGACCTGCAGTCCGCGGTGTCGTTATGAACCCGTGCGATCACCCGCATGGTGGTGGTGAGGGTAAATCCCCGATCGGTCTTCCGGGTCCTGTTACACCTTGGGGTGTTCCGACTCTCGGTAAGAAGACAAGAAACAAGAAGAAGCAGTCTAACAAGTATATTGTTAAGGGTAGAAAGTAAGCGAAGGGAGGAACCAAAATGAGTAGATCAACCAAAAAGGGTTATTTTGTACAAGATGCCCTGATGAAGAAAATCAATGCGATGAACGCGGCGAATGAGAAAAAGGTTGTACAGACTTGGTCTCGCGCTTCGACGATCTATCCTGAGATGGTCGGACACACGATCGCTGTTTATGACGGCAGAAGACATGTTCCGGTTTATGTCGTTGAAGAAATGATCGGTCATAAGCTGGGTGAGTTCGCCCCGACGAGAACATTCAGAGGCCATGCCGGTGAGAAATCATCCGGCGGTAAATAATCGGTAAGCTTTGAAGGGAGGAAAAAATAGTGGAAAAAGTTAAGTTGACTAAAGACTATATCGAATCAAATCGCGATGAAATCCTCGAAGCTTACGGTAAGCAGCAGAAGAAGAACGCGAAGAAGCCGGTTCTTACTAAGAAGCAGAAGAAGCTCCTCGGTATCGGCAAAGATCAGGGTAAGGCAGTTGCCAAGTACGTTCGTATCACACCCCGTAAGGTTAAGGTCGTTGCTGACCTGATCAAGGGGAAGGATCTGGACGAGGCTTACGCTATCCTGGATTACACACCGAAGGCTGCATCTCCTGTACTGAAGAAGGCTGTTAAGTCCGCTGAAGCTAACGCTGTTAACAACAACGGTCTTTCCAGATCCAGCCTTTATGTTGCTGATGCATATGCCGGTGCCGGTCCGATCCTGAAGCGCTACATTCCGAGAGCAAGAGGATCTGCATCTAGAATCAACAAGAGAACAAGTCACGTAACAGTTGTTCTCAAAGAAAGAGTATAAGGAGGAATAAAGAATGGGCCAGAAGGTTAATCCCCATGGATTGCGCGTCGGTGTCATCAAAGAGTGGGACACACGTTGGTATGCCGACAAGAAGACATTCAGCGATTTCCTCGTTGAGGACAAGCAAATCCGTGATTTTGTAAAGAAAGAGTGCTTCGCCGCAGGCGTTTCCAGCATCGAAATCGAGCGCAAGGGCGCTGACAAGACAAGCATCATCATCAATACAGCTAAGCCGGGTATCATCATTGGTCGCCAGGGCGCAGGTATTGAGGAATTCAAGAAGAAGCTTCAGAAGAAGTTCAAGAAGAATTTCTTCGTAGATGTTCGTGAGATCAAGAACGTTGATGCAAACGCTCAGCTCGTTGCCGAGAGCATCGCTTCCCAGCTGGAAAGACGTGTTTCTTTCCGTCGTGCCATGAAGATGGCCATGTCTCGTACAATGAAGTCCGGCGCAAAGGGCATCAAGACATCCTGCTCCGGTCGTCTGGGCGGCGCTGAAATCGCTCGTTCCGAGACATATCACGAAGGTACCATCCCGCTGCAGACATTACGCGCCGACATCGACTATGGTTTTGCTGAGGCAAACACACAGTACGGTCGCATTGGTGTTAAGGTATGGATCTACCGTGGTGAGGTCCTGACAGCTAAGAAGACTGTCAAAGTTGCGGAAGGAGGCGAAGCGTAATGTTACTTCCTAAGAGAGTTAAGCACAGAAAGCAGCAGCGCGGCCGTCTGACCGGTAAGGCTTCCAGAGGCAACTTCGTTGCTTACGGTGATTATGGTATGTATGCAACCGAGCCGTGCTGGATCACAAGCAATCAGATCGAGGCAGCCCGTATTGCGATCAACCGTTACGTAAAAAGAGGCGGTAAGGTCTGGATCAAGATCTTCCCGGATAAGCCGGTAACAAAGAAGCCTGCCGAGACTCGAATGGGTTCCGGTAAAGGTTCTCCGGAGTACTGGGTAGCAGTAGTTAAGCCGGGTCGAGTTCTTTTCGAGATCGCAGGCGTATCAGAAGAAGTAGCCCGTGAGGCTATGCGTCTTGCAGGACACAAGCTCCCGTGCAAGACAAAGTTCATCAAGAAGGAAGAGGAGGTATCTGAAAATGACGGCTAAAGAATTGCGTTCGAAGTCCACTGAAGAACTTCAGCAGGAACTGGTTGCATTGAAGGATGAACTCTTCAAGCTTCGTTTCCAGCATGCTACAAACCAACTCGAGAATCCGCAGCGCCTCGGTGCTGTTAAGCGTGACATCGCTCGCGTCAACACGATTCTCCGTGAACAAGAGCTTAAGGCTAATTAAGAAGGGGGATAAGTGAATGAGCGATCGTAACCTCAGAAAAACTCGTGTCGGTATCGTTTCCAGCGATAAGATGGACAAGACAATCGTTGTTTCCGTAGTTGAGCACGTAAAGCATCCGCTTTATGGCAAGATTATGAAGAGAACATACAAGCTGAAGGCGCATGACGAAGAGAACAAGTGCGGCATCGGCGACAAGGTTAAGGTAATGGAGACCCGCCCGCTTTCTAAGGACAAGCGCTGGAGACTGGTCGAGATTATTGAGAAGGCGAAGTAATACGTAAGGGATTTACGTAAAGGAGGAAATCAACATGATTCAAGTAGAATCCAGATTAAGATCTGCGGATAATACCGGCGCTAAAGAACTTGCCTGCATCAAAGTGCTCGGCGGTTCCTGGCGTAAGTATGCGAATATCGGTGATGTAATCGTCTGCTCTGTTAAGACTGCTACTCCTGGTGGTGTGGTTAAGAAGGGCGATGTAGTCCGTGCAGTTGTTGTCCGCACAAAGAAGGGCGTAAGAAGAGCTGACGGTTCCTACATCAAATTCGATGAGAATGCTGCCGTTATCATTAAAGAAGACAAGAACCCGCGTGGAACCCGTATCTTTGGGCCTATCGCAAGAGAGCTCCGTGACAAGGATTACATGAAGATCCTGTCTCTCGCTCCGGAAGTTCTGTAAGGAGGATTGAGAATGGCTAGCAAGATTCACGTTAAAAAGGACGATAAAGTAGTTGTTATCTCCGGTAAGGACGCCGGTTCTCAGGGGCAGGTCATCAAGACCGAGCCGAAGAGCGGCAGAGTTATCGTTTCCGGAGTCAACATGGTCAAGAAGCACCAGAAGGCTATGAGCCAGACAAAGCCGGCCGGCATCATCGAGAGAGAAGGATCCATCGATGCTTCTAACGTTATGCTTGTCTGCCCGAAGTGCGGCAAGGCTACCCGTGTCGGCAAGAGAGTAGCTGAAGACGGTGCCAAGTATCGTGTCTGCAAGAAGTGCGGCGCTGATATCGACCAGATCAAGAAGGCAAAGGAGGAGTAATTAAATGTCTAGACTTAAGGACAAGTATGTAAAAGAAGTTGCGCCTGCTTTGCAGGAAGAATTCAAGTATAAGTCTTGCATGCAGATCCCGAAGCTTGAGAAGATCGTTCTCAACATGGGTGTCGGTGAAGTTAAGGATAACCCGAAGGCTCTCGAGAATGCTATGCGTGATATGGGTATCATCTGCGGTCAGAAGCCGATCGCAACTGTTGCTTCCAAGTCTGTAGCTGCTTTTAAGCTCAGAGAAGGCATGAAGATCGGTTGTAAGGTAACACTCCGTGGCGAGAATATGTACAACTTTCTCGATAAGTTGATCAGCATCTCTCTGCCGCGAGTTCGTGACTTCCGTGGTGTAAACCCGAACTCTTTTGATGGTCACGGTAACTATGCTATGGGCATCAAGGAACAGCTCATGTTTCCTGAAATCGACTTCGATAAGATCGATAAGGTCCGCGGTATGGATATCATCATCGTAACAACGGCGAAGACAGACGAGGAAGCAAGATCTCTTCTTTCCCTCATCGGTATGCCGTTCAGAAAGTAATAGGAGGATATAAGTAATATGGCTAAAAAGTCAATGAAACTCAAGGCGCAGCGTGCACCGAAGTTCAAGGTACAGCAGCACAACCGTTGTAAGCTCTGTGGTAGACCTCACGCTTATATCCGTAAGTATGGAATCTGCCGTCTGTGCTTCCGTGACCTGGCTTACAAGGGTCAGATCCCGGGTGTTCGTAAGGCAAGCTGGTAAACGATAGCGACAAGGAGGAAAGATTTATGCAGATTACAGATGCAATTGCAGATATGCTGACAAGAATCCGTAATGCAGGCACAGCCGGTCATCCGACAGTTATGGTTCCTGCTTCCAATTTGAAGAAGGCTATCGCACAGATTTTAGTAGACGAAGGTTATATCGCTTCTTTTGAAACGATTGAAGATGACAAGCAGGGAATGATCAAGATCACACTGAAGTACGCTGCTAAGAAGCACGTTATCTCCGGTATCCAGAGAATTTCCAAGCCGGGTCTGCGTGTTTATGCTGACAAGGAGAACCTCCCGAAGGTACTCGGTGGTCTCGGTATTGCTATCATCTCTACATCTAAGGGCGTTATGACTGATAAGGCAGCCAGAAAACTCGGCGTTGGCGGCGAGGTTATGGCTTACGTTTGGTAATAGAAAACCATGAACACTCTGAAATGGAATCAAAACGATTCCGCAATCTAAAGAGCAGGAGGTAGATTGTATGTCTAGAATTGGCAACATGCCGATCACGATCCCGGCAGGGCTCGAAGTAAAGCAGGATGGTCAGACCATCACTGTAAAAGGCAAGGATGCGACACTTTCTCTTAATGTGCATCCGTCCATCATTGTAGAAATTAATGACAATGTAATCACGGTTAAGAGACCGAACGATGAAAAGCAGGTGAAGGCTCTTCATGGTTTAACACGTTCTCTGATCAACAATATGGTTATCGGTTGTTCCGAAGGTTTCAAGAAGGAACTCGAGATCCAGGGTGTTGGTTACAAAGCCGCAAAGCAGGGTAAGAAGGTTGTATTCAACCTTGGTTACTCCCACCCGATCGAGATGGAAGAGCCGGAAGGCATCACTATTGATGTTCCGGCACAGAACCAGATCATCGTTAAGGGTGCTGACAAGCAGTTAGTTGGCGAAACCGCCGCTAAGATCCGTTCGTTCAGACTTCCGGATGCATATAAGGGCAAGGGCATCAGATATGTTGGTGAATATGTCCGCATCAAGGAAGGTAAGACAGGCGCTAAGAAGTAAGTGAAGGGGTGAACAAGCATGATTAATAAAATTGACAAGAACGCTATTCGCCGTAGAAAGCATGTCCGTGTAAGAAAAAAGATTGCCGGCACTTCTTCTCGTCCGCGTCTTTGCGTTTTCAGAAGTAACACAAACATCTATGCCCAGATCATCGATGATGAAGCAGGCAAGACTCTCGTAAGTGCCTCCACATTGGATAAAGAAGTGAAAGCTTCTATCGAAAACGGAAGCAACAAGGAAGGTGCAGCTGCAGTTGGCAAGAAGATTGCAGAGCGCGCTCTGGCAGCGAATATCAACGAGGTTGTATTCGACAGAGGCGGTTACATTTTCCACGGTCGTGTAGCAGCTTTGGCAGAGGCAGCTCGTGAAGCTGGCCTGAAATTCTGATTAGGAGGGAAACAAGATGGGTTTTGAACCAAATTCAACCGAATTAAAAGAGAAAGTCATCCATATCGGACGTGTTTCCAAAACGGTTAAGGGTGGTAGAAATTTCCGTTTCGCAGCCCTCGTAATTGTAGGTGACGAGAATGGTCACGTCGGTAAGGGTCTCGGTAAAGCAGCCGAGATCCCGGACGCGATCAGAAAAGGCATCGAGGATGCTAAGAAGAACATGATCACTGTTCCGCTCGACGGCAATACGATCCCGCACGAAGCATTTGGTGTTTTCGGTGCAGGTAAGATCGTTATGAAGCCGGCTGCAAGTGGTACAGGTATCATCGCCGGTGGCCCGGTTCGTGCGGTATGCGAACTTTGCGGCATCAAAGATATCCGTACAAAGTCTCTGGGTACTAACAACCCGAACAATGTTGTTAACGCAACCATGGAAGGCTTGAAGAGCATGCGTTCTCTCGAAGAGGTCGCTCGTCTGCGCGGAAAGTCTGCTGAAGAAATTAGGTAATGGAGGTGTGCTAACATGGCAAACTTGAAGATTACATTGGTCAAGAGCACCAACAAATCCAAGAAAAACCAGGCTGCTACAGTTGCTGCTCTCGGTCTGAAGAAGATCGGCCAGTCTGTTGAGAAGGCAGACAACGAAGCAATTCGCGGTATGGTTCGTACAGTAGCACATCTTGTTACTTGCGAAGAAGTGTAATGGAGGTATAGGAAACATGAAACTTAATGAAATGTCTTCCTGCGGAAACGAGAAAGCATATCGTAAGGGCCGTGGTGCCGGATCCGGTAACGGTAAGACTTCCGGTCGTGGACACAAGGGTCAGAATGCTCGTTCCGGCGGCGGTGTCCGTCCTGGTTTCGAGGGTGGTCAGATGCCTCTTTACAGACGACTGCCGAAGCGTGGTTTTAACCACAAGCGTTTCGCTGCAGAGTATGTTGAAATCAATGTCTCCGATTTGGAGAAATTTGATAACGGTGCTGAGGTCGATGCAACGATCCTCGCTGATGCCGGTATCATCACGCTCGCTAAGGTCAATGACGGAATCAAGGTTCTCGGTAACGGCGATCTGACAAAGAAGTTGACTGTTAAGGCAAAGAAGTTCTCTGCTTCTGCAAAAGAGAAAATCGAAAAGGCTGGTGGAACGGCACAGGAGGTATAACATGAAGGGCGTATTTGACACCTTAGTTAATGCATTCCGTCTGCCGGATCTGCGTAAGAAACTTCTTTTTACGCTGTTTATTCTCGGCCTTTAT
>CAJOLL010000021.1 GCA_905235455.1 uncultured Clostridia bacterium | reverse complement strand
CATAACTCCGCTCGACTTGCATGTGTTAGGCACGCCGCCAGCGTTCATCCTGAGCCAGGATCAAACTCTCAATAAAAATTCTTGAGAGCCTTTTGGCTCTTTGTTTACTCTATTTTTCAACTCTATGAATTGAACTATTGGCTCGTATAAAGTAGTAATTACTTTCTGCTCTTCTATTCAATTTTCAAGGTCCGTTGCGCTCCGTTTCTCGCGAAGTGCTTAACTATGATAACACGCGTTTTTTGCACTGTCAACACTTTTTTTGATAATTCCCGAAGAAACTTTCAGAGTCCTCGAAACAGCCTGTTTTCAGTGCTTTCGGCTATCACGGGTTCGCTTGCGCGAACTGCTATATATTACTGCATCCTCTCTCATAATGCAAGCCTTTTTTACAAAGTTTGAAAAATTCTGAAGTTCCGGTTCCCGGCAGGCTTTTTCTCATCGCCGGTTTTTGTTCCTTTACGCCTGTCTGTTATTTAATGTATTTCATTATATAATGACATCCGTCAGTCATCGGGGGATGATTTCTATGAATTATATTCTATGTTCGGCGAGGATCGCATTCGTACATTCGTAGAAGAAAGATACACGAACGACTGAGGAACCCCCTGCTTTCTTATGACACCTTTAACTTGCATACTAGCATATGAAAAAACCGTGTGGATTTTACATATCTCAAAATGCATTTTGTGAAGTGCTTTTATGCATATAATGCGATTTGTTTTTAAGGCATTGTCATTGCGCTGTTTTCATACTAAAATACGCTTGCCAGATTTTCGGGAACGTGTTTTACAGGTGCTTTTCCTGTGGATGCGTTCGGATCGAAATGAAAGTGAATACAAAGAAGTATTTTGGGAGTTGGATTTAAAATGAAGATTAAGCGTGGTTCTAAGGTAGCTATTATCGGTGCAGGTGCAGTCGGCTCTTCGATTGCATTCGCAATGTGTATCCAGCAGCTCTGCACAGAGTTGGTTATGATCGATGTCAACCAGGACAAGGCGAAGGGCGAGGCGCTGGATATCAGCCATGGTCTTCCGTTCCTTGGGCAGATGGACATCTATGCAGGTGATTATTCCGACGTAAAGGATTGCGATCTGATCATCATCACGGCAGGTATTCCGAGGAAGCCGGGCGAGACACGTCTGGATCTTGCCAAGAAGAATGTCAGTCTTGCAAAGAAGATCACAGAAAGCATTATGGAACACTACACAACAGGTAATATCCTCGTAGTTTCCAACCCGGTAGACGTTCTCACTTACATGATCGCTAAGTGGTCCGGTCTTCCGAGAAACAGAGTCCTCGGTTCCGGTACGGTTCTTGACAGTGCCCGTTTCCGTATCCTCATCTCCCAGAAATTAGATATCGACGTACGTAACGTACACGGCTACATTATCGGTGAGCATGGGGATTCCCAGCTCCCTGCATGGAGTGCCACCAACATCGCCGGTCTTTCCATCGACGATTATTCCAGAACGACAGGTATCCCGTTCACACAGGCCGACAGAATCGAGATCGCCGAGAAGACACGTTTCTCTGGCGCCGAAGTTATCTCCCTCAAGGGTGCTACCTTCGATGGTATCGCGGTTTCCGTTTCCACGATCGCCAAGTCTCTCCTCAAGGGTGAGAACACGATCCGTACAGTAGGTTCTGTTCTGAGCGGCGAGTATGGTATCCAGGACGTTGCAACGAATGTTCCGACCATCATCGGTGCGGACGGTATTGAAAAGGTACTCGAGCTCGACCTCGATCCTCAGGAGCTCCGCTTCCTGCAGGCATCCGCCGAGTCCGTTAAGAAGATCCTCGCTGAAGTCAAGGACATCTGATGAAAGCAGACCCCGGTTCTTAGAAACAGGGTTTTTCACTACACACAAAGAGAAACTAAAAACCTGCTGACAAATATCAAGTACTTGTCAGCAGGTTTTTAGTTTCATTTCATATATTCTGTTAAACCGGTCAGAGAACTCTGCGGATGCCTGCTTTCTTTCTGCGTCTTTTTGCTTTTGCAATCGAGACAAAAAGAACGATCACAATCGCACTGACAACTACGAGGAGAACGATCAGCACGATCATCAGAAGAGGATGTTCTTCCAAAAGAGATCCCTTTTCTTCCGGAACCGGGGTGACATAGACCGTCTCTACGATCGGCTCACTTGTCGTTGCCGGTGCCTCGGCACTTGTGTCTTCCGGATCCTCCGGTCTGGATACGGTGACATCCGAGCGGTTACCTGTCGGATCTTCACCATTCGGTGAATTGTAAGCGCGGTTATCCAAAAGGTTGCCCTCAACTTTGGTAACCGGGTCGGATTCCCAGCATTTGAGATTGGCCTCTCTTACAACAGAGGCAACATATACGGACTGGCGGTCTGCCAGATCATACGGGATACCGCATACGCAGGTAATAATCTCATGACCGTTTTCATTGATAGTCAAAACCGTCATGCCGGTACCGGCGGTTTTTGTCGTGCCCGTCTTGCCGCCATATACTTCCGCACAATGGGCATCCAGGCCGATCATCCACGGGTCGGTCAGAAGGTTATTTGTGTTCTTAACGACTTTCCAGCCGTCGAAATCATGCTTGTTATCTGCTTTAAAGAAATGTGTCGGTGCATGAATGACCGTGCAGAAATCCTCAAAGTTCAGCGCATAATCAAACATCATGGCAAGATCGTGGGCCGTGGTGTAGTGGTTATCGTTCTGAAGTCCGTTCGGATTCAAAAAGTGTGAGTTCGTAAGACCCAAAGATCTGATCTTCATGTTAGCGATATAGGCAAACTGACCGATCAGCGAGAAAGTATTCGGGTCTTCCGTAGAAGAAACTCCGTCCGGCGGGTTCGGTACGGGAGTCGTTGTCGGGAGAGCGCCCTTCTGCGCTTTATAGTGCTTGGCAATCTCTTCGGCAAGCACATTGGCCGCGTCATTTCCGGAAGGAAGCATCAGGCCATAGTAGATCTCATTGGCTTCGAGTTCTTCGCCGACGACAAGTCCCATCATGGTGGAGTTCGGTGTCGTCGCGTCCATAGCAGACTTGCTGACGGTGATCTTTTCAAACGGATCCAAGTACTCCATGGCAAGAGCCAGTGTCATGATCTTTGTCATACTGGCCGGATAGATCCTCGTGTCTTCATTCTTGGAAAGAAGGACCCGGCCGGTCGTTCTGTCATAGCAGAAATAAGATGCACACTGGATCTGATCCAATGACGGAAGCGCCACGGTCTGCTGACCTACGCCCTTAGATCCGAAGTCGACATCCTGCGAAGATGCCGAATCAGAAGCAGCGGGAGTGGTCTCCCCCGCCACGACTCCGTCGTCCGGCTCAAGTGCCGAAAGAAACGCCGTCGGGATCATTGTCATTGTAATCACGACCGTCAGGAGCATCGACAGCACGGTCTTTACCGACCTGCCGCCCGATGTCCGAATGGGTGTTTTCTTCACTCTTCTGTTCATGCTTCCGGTTTCTCCTCACTTGAAGCGTTCGCTTCAGAGGCAGAAAACGCATCGGCATTTTCTCCGACTGCTTCAGAAGCAGCAGAAACTTCGTTTTCAGAAGATCCTTCCGCTTCGTCCTCAGGAAGTTCTACGGTCTCTTCTTCCTCTTCGTGGTCCACGATCGCCACGTCAACGATCAGACTGTTCTTAGATCTCATCAGCGTAACGCCCTGAGTAACACGGGACAGGACAGGGATCTCTTTTGCCCAGAGGCGGATAACGATACCGTCATTGTTGATGATCAGGATATCCTTGTCATCATCAACGAGGAGAGCGCGGACGAGCGGACCGGTCTTATCGGATACACGGTAGGTCATCAGACCCTTACCGCCACGGGACTGCACACGGTACTCTTCCATTTCCGTTCTCTTACCAAAGCCCTTCTCTGCAACAACGAGGAGGTTTCTGTTCTCAACAACGGGGGCCATACCGATTACTTCGTCACCCTCGCGCAAAGTAATACCCTTAACACCCATGGTGTTACGTCCGGTACTTCTGACACCGTTCTCATCGAAGCGGATCGACATACCAGTCTTTGTAACAAGAACGATCTCCTGCTGACCGTCAGTCATATGTACGCCGACGAGTTCGTCGTCTTCTCTGATATTGATCGCGATCAGACCGGAACGGTTGATCCTCGAATAGTCGGTAAGAGGCGTCTTCTTCACGATACCGGCTCTTGTCGCCATGGTGAGGAAAGTACCGGACTCGAAATCTTTGATCGGGATGATCGTTTTGATCTTCTCGTCTGCCTCGAGCTGGAGAAGGTTAACGACGGCAGTACCCTTCGCGGAACGACCTGCCTCCGGAACCTGATAGCCCTTCATTCGGAATACACGTCCGCGGTTGGTAAAGCACAGGAGGAAGTCATGCGTGGAAGAGGTGATGATCTTCGTGACATAGTCCTCCTCGTGGGTCGCCAGACCGGAAATGCCGCGTCCGCCACGATGCTGACTTTTGTATGTATCGATCGGGCAGCGCTTCACGTAACCTAAGTGGGTAAGCGTGATGACGATCTGTTCTTCCTGGATAAGAGATTCATCGTCGATCTCGTCTTCATCCGGCGGTCCGATCTCTGTTCTTCTGTCTTCGTAGTACTTCTTCTTGATCTCGAGGATCTCGTCCTTAATGACCTTTCTAAGGAGAGCCTCATCATCGATAACGTTTCTGAAGTAAGCGATCTTCTCGTCGAGTTCTTTTGCCTCGGCTTCGAGCTTTTCTCTTTCAAGACCTGTCAAACGACCGAGACGCATATCGACGATGTGCTGGGCCTGCTTGTCGGAGAATCCGAAACGCTCACACAGTCTCTGCTTTGCCTGATCCTCGGTTCGAGATGAACGGATGATCTGGATAACTTCATCGATGTTGTCGATCGCAATTAAGAGACCTTCCACGATGTGCTTTCTGGCAAGTGCTTTTTCCAGATCGTACTTGGTACGGCGGAGAACAACGTCTTCCTGGTGGGCGATGTAGTAAGTAAGTGCATCCATCAGGTTGATGGTCTTCGGCTCAAGGCGTCCCTCAGCATCCGGCACGAGAGCGAGCATGTTCGCGCAGAATGCATCCTGGATCTGGGAGTTTTTATAGAGCTGGTTGAGTACGACATTGGCATTCGCATCGCGGCGCAACTCAATAACGATACGTACCTTTTCGTTACGGTCGGACTCATCACGGATATCGGAGATACCTTCGATCTTCTTTTCCTTAACGAGTTCGGCGATACGCTCGATGAGACGGGCCTTGTTGACCATGTACGGCAGATCGTGCACGATGATCCTTGCACGGCCGTTGCTCATGACTTCGATATCGGTATGGGCACGTACGACGATACGGCCCTTACCTGTTCTGTATGTATCGGAGATACCACGGCGTCCGAGGATCATGCCTCCCGTCGGGAAGTCAGGTCCTTTTACGACGGTCATAAGATCGTCAATGGTCGCTTCCGGATTCTCCAGGAGCATGACGACACCGTCGATGACCTCGCCCATATTGTGCGGCGGAATGTTGGTCGCCATACCTACGGCGATACCGACGGAACCGTTTACCAGAAGGTTCGGGAAACGGGACGGAAGAGCGACCGGCTCGACGTCATGTTCGTCGAAGTTCGGGCGGAAATCGACGGTCCCCTTATTGATGTCGCTCATCATTTCCATAGCGACCTTCTGCAATCTTGCCTCCGTATAACGGTAAGCAGCCGGCGGGTCACCGTCCATGGAACCGAAGTTACCATGACCTTCAACCAGCATATAGCGCATGGAGAAGTCCTGTGCCAGACGGACGAGGGCATCATATACGGATGCGTCGCCGTGCGGATGGAAACGGCCGAGAACGTCACCTACGGTAGTGGCGCACTTACGATACGGCTTGTCCGGGGTAAAACCCTGGGTAAACATCGAATAGAGGATTCTTCTGTGTACCGGTTTAAGTCCGTCACGGATATCAGGCAGGGCACGGTCAGAGATAACGCTCATCGCATAGTCGATGAACGACTTTTTCATTTCTTTTTCCAGATCGACCGGGATAATCGTGGTCTGCTCTGAGCAGAAGATCGCATCCACTTCGGCTTCCTGTGCTTTACGCAGATCTTTGCCGGAAAGTGGTTCGTTTGTAGAATCAGACATGCGTCTTTCTCCTTTATACTTTAATTTATAATATACCTGTTTTATTTTACCACAACATGTTGTTTTTCGGTGGTCAAAATCAAGATTTTTGTATAGAATAAAGCGTGTGTTTCGGAATAGGATTTTTCTTTTCAAAAATGCAACAAACTCATTTTTCGTCTCGTCTTATTTGTGAGGCAGAAAGAACCGCTATGGGAATCGAAGGTGCAACCACAAACGGAAATAAGCCGATCCTCGACGTGGAGGAGCTTTTCCGGTTATATGGCAACGACGTGCTGCGTATGTGTAATGTCTACTTGCGCAAACAGAGTCTTGCCGAGGATGCTTTTCAAGATGTGTTCGTGAAGGTCATGACACGTTCGGATTCTTACCGCGGAGATGCAGACGTGAAATACTGGCTGCTTTCGATCGCCAGAAATGTTTGTCTGGATTATCTTAAATCCTCATATATGAAGCGGACGAGTTTCATGGGCGATCTTCTGGATCGCACGAAACCGCAAAGCGAGGAAAAGAAGCGCGTAAAACCGCTTCCCGGAAATCAGGTGGAAGAACGCCTGATAGATGCTATGGATACCGGCAATCCTCTTCTGGATGCGGTTCAAAAACTGCCTGCGAAATATAAAGATGTGATACTTCTTCGTTTCTATTTTGATATGGATAACGAAGCCATCGCCAAGCAGCTCGGCATCACGGAAAGCACTGTCCGTTCCCGTCTGATGAGAGCAAGAACGAAATTGAAGGATTGGGGAAAGGAGGAATAACGATGCTGGATGACGAACTGAAAAAAGCATTGGAGCCGATAAAGACATCGGATGAGCTTTTGGAAAAAACCAGAAAAGCGATCGAGCAGGCACGTCTTCAACAGGCAAAGGAAACGATTGCCGAGAATGAGCCGAAGAAGGCTGTTCGTTCCGGTTTGCGTAATTCCTTCTATCTGAAAGCGATGATTCCCGTCGCCTGCGCTATTCTCCTTTTTGCAGGTGCTATTCTCCTTCTGCCGAAGCTTTTCAAGGAAAAGAAAGGCGACAATCTGGGCAGAGGGGCGATCCATGAACATAACGGCACAATCGGAGAAGCAGTCGCTGAGGTCGATGGCGTGATCGATCATGAATATAGTCCGACCGACAGGGAAGATACCAGGACGGAAGCGCAGGAAAATGAGGCCGCGACCGATGTTGAGGTCGACGGTGTTATCTCCGACGGCAAGGATTCCGCAGGAACTTTAGAAACGTCTGATTCAATCTCGCTTAACATCGACCCCTACTATAAAAACAAGACGCTCATGTTCAACCCGAACCTGAGCGACCGGCTCAGCATCAAGCACTCCGTAACAGTCGGAAGCTATATCCTCACCATCTCGAAAGATAAGAAAGACCTGTATCTGAGCAATCCTTCTACGGGAGCGACCGTCGAGAACACAGACGAGCATGCGGCCCCTGCCATTAAAGATATGCTCTTCGAAAACGAAACGATCAGTGGTCTGCTCTATGACGAAACATCTCAGCTTCTCTACATCTCAACGGAAGAGGAAGATGCGGTCTCAATCGATTCCGTACATCTCTTCATCTGCGGATACGACGACGGAAAAGTCACAAAAGATCTCGAGAGAATCGGATAAACGTCCGTCACAAGGAAACGTCGGTCAGACGATCGGTTCCTTTTCCGCCTTACCCTGACCTCGCGGATAGCGGGCAGGTGTCGGACGGATCTTACGGATCAGAAGGATCGTTCTTTTCATCTCAGTGCCCGGAAGAAGAAACTCATGTACATCCTCAACGGTAGCGCCGAGCGTGACGATCGCTTTATTGGCCGACTCCAGTTCGTCCTCGGCATGGCCTTTCATGGCCAGGAAGATCCCGCCGATCTTTACATACGGAAGACAGTATTCACAAAGTGTGGGGAGTGCGGCTACGGCACGTGCCGTGGCGATGTCGAACTTCTCCCTGTACTGCTTGTTTTTCGCACCTTCTTCAGCCCGGCTGTGTACCGCCGTAATTCCCTGAAGCTGAAGATTCTCGCAGACGGCTTCAAGAAAGTTGATGCGTTTTTTCAGAGAATCCAGAAGCGTTACCTGAAGCTCCGGCATGGTGACTTTCAGAGGAATACCCGGAAAACCTGCGCCGGTTCCGACGTCGATCAGACTGAGATCTTTTCTTCCCTTTTTTCTCTCCTCTTCCTCGATATGGGCAACAAGCGTCAGAGAATCGATAAAGTGGCGAATGGCGATACCCTGATCATCCACGATATTCGTCAGGTTCATCTTCTCGTTCCATTTACGGAGCATGGCCGCATAGACCTGGAAAGCTTTGATGCTCTCGGCGGAAAGCGGAAGCGAGATGTCATGGCTTCCGGATGTAAGATAAGGAGAGATCTCTTTTGCTTTGGAGATATCTTCTTCACTGGTAACGATGGGTTCACGGACCTGGTTTTTCGGTTTTGCAGAAACAGGCTTATCCGCAGATATGGTCTTCTCCGGCTTTCCGTTTCTTAACGTCCTCTTTTGTTCCGGCGAAAGGTTTTTCCGGATCTCAGGTCTGATCCTCTTTTTATCGTCCATCGTTTTTCTCTTTTCTTTCTTCTCTTCTTTTCGCTTCCAGATAGACCAGAAGTACCGCAATATCTGCAGGCGATACGCCGGAGATACGAGATGCCTGTCCCAGCGACATCGGCTTTCTTTCGGCAAGTTTGCTCCTGGCTTCCAGTCGCAACCCTTCGATCTTTTCGTAAGGTATATCCGGCGAAAGTTTCTTCGTTTCAAGCGCCGCAAACTTCGCGATACGTTCCTTTTCCAGCGCCAGATAGCCCTCGTACTTGATATCGACCTCGACGGCAAAGATCACAGAAGGCGTAAGTTCGGGACGTCCTTCGTCGATCTCGGCAAGGTCCGAATAGTGAAGTTCGGGCCGCTTGATCAGTTCCGCCAAAGAGATGCCGGACTGGTTCGGTGTGGATCCGCAACGGGTAAGGATCGCGCGGAGCTTTTCACTCGGCGGAAGAAAGGTCGAACGAAGCCTCTGTTTTTCCTCTTCGATCGCTTTTCTTTTTTCTTCAAAAGCACTGTATCTTTCATCATCGATCAGGCCGATCTCATGACCGAGCTCGGTAAGCCGCATATCCGCATTGTCCTGACGCAGGAAAATACGGTATTCCGCACGGGAAGTCATCATACGGTAGGGTTCTTTCGTTCCCTTGGTCACCAGGTCATCGATCAGAACTCCGATATAGGCTCTTGAACGGTCCAGGATGACCGGTTCCTTATGAAGGACTTTCCTGGCGGCATTGATACCCGCCATCAGACCCTGCGCGGCCGCTTCTTCATATCCGGAAGAACCGTTGATCTGGCCCGCGGTGAAAAGTCCTTTCAGACAGGTGGATTCCAGCGAAAGATCTGCTGTGGTCGGATCGATACAGTCATACTCGATCGCGTAGGCGGCACGCTGGATATGGGCTTTCGAAAGACCCGGAAGCGAGTGGACCATCTGCACCTGCACATCTTCGGGAAGGCTGGTCGAGAAGCCCTGAAGATAGAGCTCCTCCGTTTCCTTTCCCATCGGCTCGACGAAGATCTGATGGCGGCTCCTATCCGGGAACCGCATGAATTTATCTTCGATGGACGGACAGTATCTCGGGCCCGTACCCTCGATGACACCGCTATACAGCGGCGACCTGTCCATATTTTCGGTGATGACCTTTCGTGTTTCAGGGGTCGTCCATACCGAATAGCAAGGGATCTGCTGCTCGGGCGGAGTGATTCCCTTCATTTCATTGGCATAGGAAAAAGGCGGCATATCCGGCTCGCCCGGTTGGACCTCCATCTCAGACAGGTCAACGGTCCTTCGGTTGACGCGGACCGGTGTTCCCGTCTTAAAGCGCTGCATACGGATACCTGCGTCCGCCATGCTCCCGGAAAGGCCGACAGAACGCGACAGTCCGTCCGGACCGCTTTCGAGGATCACTTCTCCCCGGATCGTCCTGGCTTCCATATAGGTGCCGGAGCAGATGACGGCGGCCTTTACGTGATAGCAGGCGCCACTTCTTGTACGCACTCCGTTCAGGATCTTCGTTCCTTCCATTTCCTCCCAAAAAAGCTCAACGATCTCCGCCTGGACAAGAGAGATATTTTCTTCTTTTTCGATCCGGGCCTTCATCTTCCTGCTGTAGGAAGCTCTGTCCATCTGAGCTCTCGGAGAGAAGACCGCAGGACCTTTAGATCTGTTTAACATGCGCGTCTGAATGGCCGAAAGGTCAGCCATCTCGCCCATGACACCTCCGAGGGCATCGATCTCTCGTACAAGCTGTCCCTTGGCTGTTCCGCCGATACTCGGATTACAGGGAAGATTGGCCAGCTGATCCAGATGCAGTGTGAAAAGCACCGTCGAAAGTCCCAAGTGCGCACAGGCGAAAGCTGCCTCACAGCCGGCGTGTCCCGCGCCGATGACCGCTACGTCAAAAGCACCTGCCTCATACCAGGATGCATTTTCTTTTAACTGCTCCCAAGATCCCATGTCTTATCCCGTTCTCCTCATTTTCCGACGCAGAAGCGTGAAAATATTGTGTCCACAAGCGTATCGCTCACCGTTTTTCCGGTGATCTCGCCCACTTCTTCGAGTGCCGTACGAAGAAGCAGAGCAGGGCCTTCGAGAGGATCTCCCGACCGAAGTGCGGCGATGCTCTTTTCGACTTTATCCAAAGCTGACGAAAGCACTTCAAAGTGTCTTCTGTTGGTCAAAAGAAGTTCAGAAGAAGAAGCAGAACCCATCTCGTCATATGCCTTCCTGATGAATCCTTCGATCTCGGGAAGGCCTTCACCTGTAGCAGAAGACAGGCTTGCGCAAAGGTCCGGTTTTCGGGAATACCCTTTTCCCGAGATCAGCGAGATGACCTTATTTTCTTGCTTTTTCACCGATTCTTCATCGGTAGTGTCCGACTTACTGATCAAAAGAGCGATCTTGGTTTCTCTCGGAAGGGTCAATATCGGATCGATCAGGCCGGTGATCGTTTTTTCCTCTTCGTCCGACGATACGAGCCAGAGCACGATGTCAGCTTCGCCGATCGCCGCCGTGGCACGATCGACGCCGATCGCTTCGACCACATCATCCGTTTTTCGGATACCGGCGGTATCGATCAGTTTGACCGGAATACCGCGGATACTCGTTACGACTTCCAGCGTGTCTCTCGTCGTTCCCGGTACATCCGTAACGATTGCTCTGTCATAACCGCTCAGGCAGTTAAGGAGCGAGGATTTACCGCTGTTCGGTATGCCGCAGATGACGATCTTCATTCTCTCGGAAAGAATACGGCCCTGTCTGTAAGAATCGGTCAGGCTCTTAAGTTTCGCGCAGGCGGATCTTTCCAGTTCCTCCGCGTAGCGGATCTTGGACTCGCCGTCGTCTTCGTCTTCGATCTCATCGAGGAACAGTTCGAAATGCGCCAGCTGCATATACAGGCTCGCAGAGATCTCTTCGACCTGCTGCTTTAAAGATCCGGAAAGCTGGGATTCCGCGGCACGCAGCGCAAGTTCCGAGTCGGCAGCGATGACATCCATGACCGCCTCCGCCTGGGACAGATCGAGTTTTCCCGCCATAAAGGCTCTCTTGGTAAACTCCCCGGGGCCGGCCATGCGGGCGCCGTTTTCCAATAAAACGCGAAGGATCTCCTGCCGGACGGTCAGACCGCCATGGCAAGAGATCTCCACAGATTCTTCACCGGTATAAGAATGAGGAGCACAAAAACGAGTCAGCATGACTCCGTCAATGACAGTCTCATCGGACGGATCGATAAACGTACCATAGGCCAACGTGTATCCGGGCATTTCCGCAACAGTCTTTGCATCACCTGCCGTGCGAACGATACGGAACACCTTATCGGCAACAGATGCCGAACCCTCTCCGGCCATGCGGATCACTGCAATCCCGCTGACTCCGGGCGGCGTAGCACATGCACAATACGGCTTATCCAAGACCATTCGCCTCCCCCACGGATTATCAGGTATCAGCCCTCTAAAGTCACAACGACTCTTCTGTTTGGCTCTTCCCCTTCACTATGTGTAGTAACACCCTTCACACCCTGAAGTTCGGCATGTACGATTCTTCTCTCTGCAGGATTCATCGGTTCCATAACGAACTGGCGCTTATTTCTAAGTACCATGTTGGCCGCTTTGTGTGCCATATTCACCAGAACTTCTTCTCTGTGCTTTCTGTATCCGCCGATATCGAGGACAACACGGAGTCTTTCCTCGCTGTGACGGTTAGCTACGAGATTTGTCAGATAAGAGATGGAATCCAGCGTCTCTCCGTGACGACCGATCGCGGCACCGCAATCCTGACCATTTACCGTGATGTAGATCACGTCCTCTTCTCTGTAGGAATCAAGTTTACCGTGGATGCCGATACCGGAAAGCACTTCCGCTACGAAAGATACTGCCGCATCTTCCGCTTCGCTTGCTTCATCACCTTCGAAAGACTCATCGTCGCCGTAGTATACATCGCCGTCATCCTCGTCATCGATGACCTCGGAAACTCCGTCCTCCGCGACATCTGCCGTTACCTTCACCGTAACTTCCTTTTTGCCCAGACCCAGAAAGCCTTTGCCCTCTTCGAGGACTTCCACCTGTGCCTGATCCTTGTCTGCACCGAGTTCCGCAAGAGCCAGCTCAACTGCCTCTTCAACGGACTTTGCGGTCTTGGTTACTGTCTTTTCCATGACTGCCTATACCTCCTTGCCGTGCGAAAAGCTCCGCACGATATATTTATTTCTTCTTTTTACCGGAGCCTTTGCCCGAACCGGCATTTGCAGTCGCAAGCGCCGCTTTCTTCTTAAAGGCCATTCTCTTCTGCGCTTCGAGTTCTTTCTTCTTTTCCTCGAAAGGCTTATTGAACATAAAGTATGTCAGGATCTGCTGAATGATACCCATGAGATTACCGATGATCCAGTAGAAACCGAATGCTGCCGGTAGCGCGAATGTGGTAAGGAGCATGAAGATCGGCATAATGATGTTCATGACCTTTGTCGTGCGCTGTGCAGGATCGTCCGGCTGATTGTTTGCAGGATTGTTCTTTGCTCTCTCTTTTGCTTCCTTCTTCTTCTTAGCCTCAGGCTTGAGCTTTGCAATCAGGATATTCTGTGCGACCGTGGAAAGAAGAACGATGAGCGGGATGATCAAAAGCGGAAGATAGATCGATGGTTCTGACGAAATCTTGCTCGGGCTCCATGTCGGTGTACGACCGAGGTCGAGACCCAAAAACTTCATGTCCGGGATCTGCTGGAGTTTAATCAGTCCGCTGTTGATCGCGGTACTCATTGCCTTACCGTCTGAATGCAGACGGTTGATAAGTGCAATGTTATCGGATGTAACTCCCTTAATGGAAAGGAGTTCGCCGAGCTTGGAAATATTGCTGTTGCTGACGCCCATGATGTAGCGCAGCGGCATACGAACGATGTAGTAAGTCGGGAAAAGAAAGAAGATCGGAAGGAACGGTACGATACATCCGGATAATGTGGATGCGCCGTTCTCCTGGAAAAGCTTCTGCAGTTCTTCTGTCTGCTTCTGCTTATCGTCCGGATACTTTCTCTTGATCTCCGCCTGCTTATCGGAAAGCGCCTGCTGCTTCATCATAGCTTTTGCAGAACGAATGTTGAGCGGAACGGTAAGACCACGGACAATGATCGTAAGGAAAATAATAGCCAGACCGAAGTTGCCGAAGAACTCGTAAAGAAGGCTGGCCAGCCAACCAAACAGAGTGGCGATCGGTCCAAAGATGAATTCACCGATTCCGAGTCGGAACAGTACTGATAATTGCATGTATAACTCCTAAAACTTCTACTTCAACGGGTCATATCCGCCCTTACTGAACGGATTACAGCGCAAAATCCTGCATAATCCTTTGAAAGACCCTCTAAGGAAACCGTACTTTTCGAGTGCTTCTATCGTGTACTGCGAACACGTCGGAGTGAAGCGGCAGTGGCCGATATGACCTTCGCCGTGGGAGTTCTGATAAAACCGGATCAATTTGATCGCAAGTTTTTTCATGTTTCTTCTCCGTCAATTAAAAGACCCAACTTCATAAGATGCCGTCCCATTTCTTTTTCCACGTCCTGATAAGAAGGGAGTTCCACGGTGGATTTCATCAGAAAGATGATGTCATAACCCAGCGGGATTCTTGGTTCATATGTTGAGAAGGCTGCACGCAAGAGGCGTTTGGCACGATTTCTGGCGACTGCCGTTCTTCTTCCGTGTCCGTTGGTAAAACCTACTCTTCGAAGATCGATCGGAATCGGAGTGCGATTATGACGAAGATTCGGACTGCGCTTAAAACAATGTACGCTCAGGTATTTCCCTGTCGCAAATTTCCCCCTTTTATATACACGGGAAAACTCATAATTCCATCGCAATGTCTGCGTCGTTTTTAACATGACCGAACCAAAAAGGCTTCCTTAGAAAAAAAGGACCACGCGGGTGATCCTTATACGGTAAGACTCTTTCTTCCCTTAAGTCTTCTTCTCTTAAGTACGTCGCGGCCGGATGCTGTCTGCATTCTTGCACGGAAACCGTGTACTTTCGATCTCTGTCTCTTCTTAGGCTGATATGTCATCTTCATAAGGATATACCTCCAAAATTAGTTTCTTTACCTTAATTTTCACGAATAATCGATACGAATAGCGATAGAATTATACTAGGTGTCAAGAGTAAAGTCAAGGATACGAGGGAAAATCACCAGATGGAGCTGTGCATCTGGACGATTCTGCCATCCTGGATATACACACGCGGGATACGTTTACCGACCAGACAGGTCACTTCGTAGTTGATGGTATCGAGCAAATCGGAGATTTCGTCGACCTCGATCTCGCTGTGTCTGCCCCTTGCCTTCTGTGATCCGAAAAGAACCACTTCATCACCGACCTTCGGTTTTTCATCAAAATCAGTCACATCGACCATGCACATATCCATGCAAATATTTCCGACGACCGGCGCTCTTTTGCCGTGGATCAGGACCTCTGCGCGGTTGCTCAGACGGCGCAGATATCCGTCCGCGTAGCCGATCGCGATCGTGGCGATGGTACTCGGTTTTTCCGTTTTGAAGTGACGGCCGTAGCTGACCGTCTCTCCGGCCGGGATCTCTTTTACGTGGACGACGCTGGACTTAAGCGTCATGGCCGGGCGGACTTCAAAATCCGTATACGGCTTCGGACAGCCCTTCGGCATCATGCCGTAAGTGATCAGTCCTGCTCTTACCATATCCATATGCATCTGCGGGAAGCGGATAATGCCCGCACTGTTGCAGATATGCTTCGTCGGGATCGTCAGCCCGTGCTTTTCGAGTTCATTGACCATTCTCATGAAACAGTCGTACTGCTTCATGGTGTATTCGTCGTCATCCGTATCGGACATCGCGAAATGTGAGAACATGCCCTCTATCTCGATGCCCGGAAGCTCGGAGATCGCCAGGATCGCCTCGACGGAAGACTCTCCTTCCAGAAATCCCAGGCGGTTCATGCCGGTATCGTATTTAATGTGGATACGTGCCGTTCTTTCCAGAATGACCGCTTTCTTCGAGATCGACTTCGCGTATTCCAGGGAATAGACCGCCTGCTCGATATCATTCTCGATCAGTTCATAGATACGTCTCGGATCAGTATGCCCCAGGATCAGGATCGGCACGTTGATGCCGCTTTTCCGAAGCTCCAACGCCTCATCGAGCATGGAGACGGCGAGTTTGTCCGCTCCGTTTTCCAGGAGGACTCTTGCCGTTTCGATCGCTCCGTGTCCGTATGCATCGGCCTTAACGACCGCCATGATCTTCGCCGAGCGTTTCGTGACCCTGCGGATCTCACGCATGTTCTCCGCGAGGATATCCAGGCTGATCTCCGCCCATGAACGATTGGGAAACTTATCCGTCATTTTCCATTCCTTCTTCCCACTTCAGTTTTTTGAAGCATGTTCCATAATATTCCCACAGCATCGTCGGGAGCATCGCGCGTCTGCCGTGCTCGGAGGCGCAGAGCTCTCCTGCCATGCTGTGGATGCCTACGGCACAGACCGATGCGTCTTCCTCCGTCATCCCTTGTGCCAGAAGTCCGGTCAGAAGACCGGCCAGGACATCGCCGGATCCGCCCTTGGCCAATCCGGAATTGTCACAGCGATTACTATACCACTTCCCGTCAGAAGTAAATATGTTGGTTTCGTTACTCTTAAGTACCAGCGTGATCCCTTTTTCCTCTGCAAAAGCACTTGCCAGGTGCATCTTCTTCTCCGAAAAACCGGGGAGCAGACGGGCAAATTCCCCGCTGTGGGGAGTTAAGACCGCCGGCGCCAGGCCGCGGGAGGCGCGAAGGCTCACTTCATTCATCGCATCCGGATCATTGGCCAGATAGGAAAGTGCACCGGCATCCAGCACCAGATGTCTGACGTTTTTTGCCGCCATGCGGATCATGATACCGAGTTTATCGGAGGAAGGCGGGATACCGGGACCGATCAGGCACGAGTTCTTTTCGGGCAGCTGGTCACAAAACCAGTTGACATACGAAGAGTTCACGACAGCGGTATTCGCTTTCATCATGGGAACAACGGCTCTCGACGGAGTCGTATAGGCAAGGCCGATCGCCTGCGGGCAGAGCATCATCAGCGGGTAAAGAAGGTCGGGCTCCGTCAGTACATACACAAGTCCGGCACCGGATCTCAGTGCCGACGCTGCCGCCATAAAGGCAGCGCCGCCCATACCGGGCGTACCTGCACAGATCAGTGCTCTTCCAAAAGTCCCTTTGTGTCCGAAAGAAGGACGGACGGGACATTTGGCGGAAATCAGTTCCGGAGTGATCATGATCGGCGTCTGCATACCTTCACCTCCCTGATATCAGCAAAACTCAGTGTTTCGGCACTTCGCGGATCTGCGAGATATCGAACGGCGTCTCCTGGTATACATAGTAATTCAGCCAGTTCATAAACAGGAGCGTCGAGCTGGATCTCCATTTCATATGCGGTTCCCGGGTCGGATCATCATTCGGGAAATAGTTCTTCGGCACCTGGATATCGAGTCCCTTGTTGATGTCCCGGAAATATTCGTCACGAAGCGTGTTCAGATCATACTCGGAGTGTCCCGTGATAAAGATCTGTCTGCCGGAAAAATCTGAAACGGCATATACGCCGCTTTCTTCCGATTCAGAAAGGATACGCAGGTTCGGATGCCGCTCGATGTCTTCTTTCCTGACTTCCGTATGACGAGAGTGCGGTACATAGAAATAGTCATCAAAACCGCGAAAAAGCTTGACCGGTTTGGTATAGGTCATGCTGTGCTCGAATACCCCGAACATCTTCTTATTGAGATTGTACTTCGGGATACCGTAGTGATGGTAAAGACCGGCCTGCGCGCCCCAGCAGATGTGAAGCGTGGAATATACATGGGTCTTGCTCCAGTCCATGATCTCACACAGTTCTTTCCAATAAGCGACATCTTCGAACTCCATAAGTTCGACCGGCGCGCCGGTGATGATCATGCCGTCATAAAAACGGTCTTTCACATCTTCGAAGGTCTCATAGAACTTCATGAGATGCTCGGTCGCCGTGTGCTTCGGATGGTAAGAAGCCGTATAGAGAAGATCGATATTCACCTGAAGCGGCGAATTACTCAGCGCACGCAGAAGCTGTGTCTCCGTCGCGATCTTGTTCGGCATAAGGTTGAGTATCAGAATATGCAGAGGACGGATGTCCTGCGTATATGCGCGGTCTTCGGTCATAACGAAGATGCGTTCCTTTTCAAGTATCCCTGTAGCAGGGAGATTATTCGGAATGCGGATCGGCATGCTCTACTCCCCCTTTCACAGACACAGGAATTCGTTTAAGATCGATGTCTTCGGGACAAAGGTCTCTTTCGCCTGCGGGATCATGTCCAGCCATCCGTGAAGCATCCTTGCTTTCGCGACGGCCTTCTCGATATTTGCAAAATCCTTTTGGACATCACTTCTTTCCATAAACACGGAAGGAGCCAGAAGTCCCTGATCATATGCATCAAGCGCTTCTTCGATGTCACGTTTGGCCAGGGCGGCGATCACGAGCGGCTCGTAGGCAAGGAAAGAATTGATGTGATAATCTGCTTTCGTCAGATAATCCCTGTAATAGTCCTGCTCGGATTTCTGGATCATCGGCCAGTAGTCGATCGTCGTGAGCGCGTGCGCACCGCGGTGTCTGACGTCACGGACGATACGGCGGAGCATACGCAGATCATCACTGTCGAGCAGCCTTCTGTCGGACATGACAGAAGCATACGGCATGATGAAGATGCCCAGATACCGGTCCTTGCTGAAGCTTCCGGTCGTCTCGTCACAAAGACCGTGCAATCCTTCAACGACAACGATACCGTTATCTCCGATTGAAAGGGCGGGCTTATCGGACTCGACTCTTTGACGGGTCATAAAATCAAACATCGGCGGAACGACCTCATCCCCGCTGACAAGTCTTGCGAGATCCATACTGGCAAGACGCATGTCGAGCGTGCTGACGCTCTCAAAGTCCGGACGGCCTTCCTCGTCAAAGTTCAGGGCCTGTAGATTATAGTAATCATCGAGGGAAAGGCGAATCGCCTTTTTTCCTCTTTTTTCCACTTCGGAAACCAGTCTGTCGGTAAATGTCGTTTTCCCGGAAGAAGTCGGGCCGGATACAAAGACCACTTTAATATCCGGATGGGCAATCACATCCTCTGCGACCTCTACGGTCTGTCGCACAAAACGCGACTCGGCTTTTCTTATAAAGTCCGGCAAACCGAAAACACCCAGCATATCCTCAAGATCATCTATGGATACACGGATCTTATCTGATAAATTCGCCATAATATATCTCCAGTCTTACTTTTCAGTATAATCTGCAAGTACCAGCATACTGACGACCTTGTCATACCAGTACTGCAAAAATCTCGCGACACAGAACACGATCCCGGGGATCAGAAGTGCTGCCAGAAGAATAAGCAGTACGACGACAACGATATAGACGCCGCCGGAGATTACGCCCAGTACCGTGGCAAAAGTACCTGCGGTATCAACGTATTTGTCCGTGAATTGTTCCAGTGTCTTATTGAGATATGAAATTAAAAACTCTTTTAAGTCTCCGAAAGAGACAGTCAGCTTGGGACGGGCCCAGGCTGTAATCAATAATGTGAGGGAACCATACTTAACAAGCTGGGCCCCGAGAATCGGTATCTTGCCCCACAAGGGCATTCGGTAATAGGAAAAGCAGATCGCCGGGCAGAAGAAAAACAGCACGACAAAGATGATCAGTTTTTGAAGGAAAGCGCCGGAGATCAGGCCGTTCATGCCTCCGGTCAGATAGTTATAGACAACAAGAAGGTCGACAAAAACACCGTACAACAGAAAGAGCGACAGATGACGACGGTTCTCGAAATCTGTGTCGCTCCACAATCTTCCCAGGCAAAGACCTTCTAAATAATCCACGTCTTATATGTCCCCTTCAAAATAACAGTTCTGAGTTATTGTACCAAAAAAAAGAGGCTAAGTCACCTTACCCCTCAAAAGCAAAGTCTTATCGAAGTTTCGGGAATGTCAGCGGAGACGGAAAGAGGTCTTGGCGACTTCCTCGATCAATCTGCGATATGTGCTCCACTGTTTCGGGAAATTGCTGACGCCGCACGCTTTGAGGACTTCTCCGTCGGAAAAACGGATCTCCACGGACCAGTCCTGCGGGAAAGAACAGGTGTTGGAGCCCATCAGATGACCGATGCCTTTGGCATAGTCGGTTGCCCAGGAAAGCAGTTCGGTCTCCGGAAGGCGGGAATAGATCTTCTCGATCAGCTGTGGCGAAAGTGCACGGACAAAGTCGTTATTCCACATGTGTGTGTCATACCAGGCAATACGTCCTGCCATGAAATCTACGGACACCTTAAGGCTTCCTCTCCTGTAACCGGAAAGTTCCGTTTCGATGAACACTATATCGCTATAGTCATGTTTCTTCTCACTCATCGATAATGCCTCATTCATCCAAATCACATCATGCGCCGTGCTTTTCATGAGATCTTCACCCCATACATGAAATTTCCGCGCGAACCTATTACCAAAATACCATCCACCACGATCGGGGAGGATTCGATGTTGTTGATCTTCTGATTCTCATCTGCGATCAGGCGCAGGTGGGAAACGTGTGCTCCCGTTAAGGCATCCAGCATATGGATCTGGCCATAACTGTCACAGATGACGATGTAGGCATTGCCGTTCTCATCATAGATATCTACAGGAGAACTCCAGGAATACGGGTCGGTAACATTTGCAGGATCCTCGTAGAACTCCATGACATAATCCCATACCTGGGTTCCGGTATTCTTGTCATAGGCAACGATCGTGTTTCCGCGATACGCACCCTTGGTCATGCAGTAAGAGAAGAATACGAGATCGGATGCATTTCCCTTACCGAGGGCAGGTGTGGCAAGAAGTCCGCCGTTTACGTCACCGGCAGATGTTTCGCCGTTGGAAGTATAGCAGCTCTGGGATGTCTGCCAAATCTGCTCGCCGGTCATGGCATCGAACTTATAGGTGTAAGCTGCGCCCTGATAGACACTCTCATTTCTCTGCCAGTCAACTTCCGTTCCTGTATACAGATACACATGTCCGTTCTCTTCTTCGAGGACCGGAGTAACGTCAGAGTCATCTTCCAGTCTTCTCGACCAGACCATGCTCATCGTATTCAGATCGATACAGATCAGGTTACCGTCATTGTCCGTTGCCCATCCGTAATGATCGTAGATCGCCATGGAACTCTCGATACCATGAGTGCTGCTGCTTCCGTCTCCGAAAGTGTACTTGTAGTCGATGAACTGAGGATTGATAGAAAGAGCACCCGTACCGACATTGAACTGTGTGTTCAGTTTCACGGTATAGATGATACCGTTCTCGCTCGGGTAGATGAGCGTATCTGCTTCCGCATTAATGATCGGGGAAGAGTCGCATCCGCCCCAGCTCGTTCTGTAAGCACGCGAATCGATACCGCTCTGGAAATGCAGGAGGCTGAAATCGATCAGACTGAAGATTCTCCATCCGATAACACCGTTCTTGCTCCCGCCTTCACCTCCGTTGTCGTCTCCCTGACCTACATAGAGGATCGGATAGCCGCGAGGATCCACGGCAGGAGTTCCCTTGATCGTAGCACCGATCTTAAGGGGGTCTCTTGTCTTCTGTCCGTCATCGATATCGAAGAAATAGACATAACCGTCCTCTGCGGCAACGATGATCTCGGTAAGACCCTGCTTGGATTTCTTTTCTGCACGGATATTCATGAGCTGCTGGACTTCCCAGTCCCACTTCACCGCCAGAGGCTGTCCGGTCCAGCCGGTACCGCTCCACCAGAACCCCAGCGGAGACCATCTGGACTCAAGGCCATTGTATGACCAGATCTGCTCGAGATGCTGAGTCTTTGCCGGATCCAGGGCAAAGGTGCCCCAGCTTGCACAGTTACGGAAATTGTTTCCGCGGAAAGTCAGGATACCGCCGACCTGCTGATAGAAGAGCGGATCCTGAAAATGGATCTCGTCTGTTCTCTGGTATCCGGTAACCTTTTCGTTGCCGTTATACACAACTTCGGTGGCGCTTCTTCCCGCCGGAGTATACTTGTCTTGCGGGGTTCCTATCGCAACATCCATGTTTGCCGTCGCCGGATAAAGGATCGGATTCTGATAGTCTTCGATAGACGGCGGCGGAGTCGGCTCCGGTGTATTGATCACGATCCCCGAAGGATCGATCGTATTCCCGTCTCCATCGGTAATTGTCGAAGCAGAATCATTCGTCGGCGGAACTAAAGTATTTTCGGTCTTTTTCTTGGATTTTTTAGCCACTGCAACTGCGAGGATGATCGTAACGACAACAAGCATGCTCGTCACCGCAAACAGAATGTAAAGACCGTTGTTATTCACGCGGCGCGGTCTGTAAAACTGGTTCGTATATCGTACGTTATCAGGTCTTTTCATAATAGATACTGTCCTCAACAGATGATAACACTTTCATATTTTTATATACTATCACAAAGAATTGTGTTTCGATACGGATAACCTGCACAAAAAATCGTCGTATCCAAATCATACATAGCATATTTACGTTCATTTCTCAAGAGAATCAGACAGTTCATTTCGATCCGCATGCCGGGCATGCATATTTCGTCACTTTGACGGAATCTCCCGCATTTACAAAGGCACTCCGTCTGTAATATTATTTCAACGGCATTTTCCGAAAACACGATTTACGATGGAGAAACCCCGATGATCTGGATACTTTTGACACTTGTCTACGGTCTGCTGAAAGGCGGCCGCGAGATCAGCAAGAAAAAAGCCATGGACCGCAATTCCGTCATGGAAGTGCTCCTTATCTATACCCTCATCGGCTTTCTGATCGTTGTCCCCCGTGCTCCGCACGCCATGGGCATGCAGCCTTACCAATACGGACTCGTCCTCATTAAGTCCTTTTCCATCTTTTTAGCATGGATGATGGGGTTTCATGCGCTGAAGCATTTGCCGGTAAGTCTTTACGGCGTCCTCGATCTTTCCCGTGTCCTCCTCGGCACGCTGATGGGCGTGATCGTCCTCCACGAAGTCCTTCTTTGGAACCAGATCCTGGGCCTGTCTCTTGTCGCCCTCGGACTTCTTGCTTTGCGATTCAATCTCTTTTCGAAGATCCGCGGGAAGCGCACACATACCGCAGATACCAAGAAAGATGATGGCATCGATCCTCTTGCGGAGGAAACTTCTGAAATTGCCGAAGATAAGACCTCGGGATCCGGAGATGCGCCGGAAGAAAGCCGCACGAAATTCGTCGTGCTCGCTTTCGGCTCCTGCGTATTAAACTCCGTTTCCGGTCTTCTTGATAAGATCCTCATGAAGGACATCAACAGTTCCCAGATGCAGTTCTGGTATATGCTTTTTCTTCTTGGCTTATATTCTCTTTATGTACTCGTCACAAGAACAACGATAAGAAAAGAAGCCTTTAAAAACGGTTGGATCTGGCTGATGTCCATCATGTTCGTAATCGGAGACGCCTCTCTTTTCATCGCCAATGCGGATCCGAACAGTTCGGTAACGGTCATGACCGTCGTTAAGCAGAGCGCCTGCTTCGTAACGATCATAGGCGGTAAATTCGTCTTTCATGAAAAGGGGATTGCTTATCGTCTTTTCTGCGCGACCATCATCCTGATCGGCATCCTCATGAGCGTGCTCTACGCTGCCTGATACTTACGGCCGGGAATATTCCGCCGCCGCAAGACCTGCGGCTCTCCCGCTCTCCCAGGCAAACTGAAGGTTATATCCTCCGGAGATCCCGTCGATATCCATGACTTCTCCTGCAAAAAACAGTCCTTCTTTTCGTTTCGATCCCATCGTCTTCGGGTCAATCTCTTTTACCGAAACACCTCCGCGGGTAACATATGCCATATCCAAAGGGGTGCATTTTTCCACGTCAAAAGCACTTGCCTTCAGCTTTCGGATGATCATTTTGCGCTTTTCTTTTGTCACCTCATGCGCACAGATATCCATCGTCTTTCCGTCAAGTACAAGACCCGAGACCTTTTCCTGCAGGCGGAAGGTCTCACACAGAATCCGCTTCATGTAGCGGTTCGGATTTTCGTTCATAGACACAAGCAGCATCTTCTCTGCTTCTTCCTCACGAATATCGGGGAGAAGATCAATCTGAAACTGCACATAGCCTTGCGGGTACTTGCCCTTCGAAGCAGGAAGTTCACGGGACAGCAGCATTGCAGAAGGTCCGCTCACTCCCTGATGGGTAAACAGAAGATCGCCGCATGCACTCTTTTTCTTTTTTCCGTCGATCCAAAGCGAAGACACTACGTCAGGAAGCGTAATCCCCGCAAGCGTAATCTCTGCCCCGCATGCTTCCCCGCAACTGTCACGGGAAGCATCGGAAAAGGCGGAAAAGAAGATCGGTGCAAGGGCCGGCGCAAGGGCCGTGACCGTATGCCCGTTTGCTTCTGCCAGCACATATCCGTCTCCTTCGGAACCGGTGTGAGGGAAGCTCTTTCCGCCTGTCGAAAGGATCACGGCTTTACTAAAGAAAGAATCTTTTTCCGTCGTAACGATCCAGACGCCATTTTTTTTCATGGTTCTTACGGGAGAATCGGTAAGAAGCACCACCCCGTTTTCGGAAAGTGCTTTTTCCAAAGCTTCGCATACGGAAGAAGCCTTCTGCATATCGGGAAAGATACGTCCTTCATCTTCTTCATGCGTCGGTATTCCGAGCGACAGAAAATACTCTCTTACATCCTCCGGCGAAAAAGCGTGAAGCGAGGACGTAAGGAATCTGCCGTTTTCGTGATAGGTCTCCCGGAAGTTATCGGGGATGCGGATATTCGTGATGTTGCAGCGGCCGTGTCCGGTCAGAAGAAGTTTTTTTCCGGGACGTTCCTTTTTCTCCAAAAGAAGCACAGAAGCACCTTGACCGGAAGCTGCAAGCGCTGCCATCATGCCCGAAGGTCCGGCACCGATTACGATCACGTCAAAGTGCTTTTGCATAGGCGTCATGGGAAAAGGCCTCACACCTTATAGATCGCGGTTCCGTCGTCGAAACGCACCATCTCCGTGAGGTTCTCCTCGAAGAATTCCGGGAAGTAGTAATCGCGCGTTTCCGTATTCCCGTAGTAATCATCACTTAAGATCACATAGCGGATATTCATCTCGTTGCAATAGCGACGGAACTCACTGATATTGCCGTTGCTGCCGGTAAGGAGCCACTGATAGTTAATCTGCCTTGTCGTCGTGTCATGACCTGCGGACCATGCGAAGTAAGGCCATCCGTAGTAGACTCTTCTTCCGCTCAAGAAGAAATCGTTGACGGACCACATCGGCGTCAGGAAGATATCATCTTCGTCGGTATTTTTGTCGACCCAATCCGTGATCTGTGCATCCGGATGCAGTTCGACACAGCCGTTCTCATGGGAATTCAGATTATAGTAGATGCACCATTCGCTGATGCCTGTTGCGACAAGTCCGAACAGAAGGACCACGCAGACGATCGCGGATAAGATCTGTACGGGAATAAATACTTTCTTCTTAAGAGAAATGCTCTTCGGCTTCTTCTCTTCTTCCCCGCCGGATTTCTTTTCACGCCCGTCGGAAACGACACGGATCGGAAGCGCCAGGAGATTAGCAAGAAGCCCTGCAACGATCACATCATAGAGGATAAAACTTACCTGGATGAACTTGTGGTTGGCCAGTACTTCCAACGATACCTGGAAGAAGAAGGCAAAGACCAGCGGAAATGAAAAAGCGATCAGAAGAAACGGACGATACGGGTTCTTGTGCCGGATCAGTTCATAGACCAAAAGTCCGATGAAAACAAGCGCCGTCAGGATCATGGTCAAAAATCCGATCTTAACGAGATATTTCGCGATCTCCGGGATAGATTTGAAGACGCCGCCGATGCCTGCTTTTTCTTGACCTGCAAGCTCCGGAAGAACAAATCCGAAATAGTATTTAAAGCTGGCCACGTTGGAAGCGCCGCCGGCGAAGAATCTTGCCTGGAGCGTCGCCGACAGGACAGAAACTGCCGCAATGACCGCATAGCCCAGACGGAATTCCGAGAAGATGGCCATTCCGAGGAGCACCAAAAGTGCGCAGATCAGGCAGGATCCGTGGAAGAAAGGCATCGCCAGAGCGATCAGGGCTCCGAGGATCACGCTGCCCCACGGATGGAGCGGATCGGCTTTTCTGGCGATCCAGGCTTCTCTGGAGATGAAGAATCTCTTCGCTTTCGCCCCTGCGCCTTTCGTGCGCCCCATGTGAAGAAACATTCTCCTGAAATGCGGAAGGAAAAGGAAGATAAAAAGAACGACCAGTCCGACACCCATTGCCAGATGGCGCTGGTTGGCATACACATTGACCGCCCAAAGGCCCCACTCATC
>CAJOLL010000020.1 GCA_905235455.1 uncultured Clostridia bacterium | reverse complement strand
ATATGGCGGAATTGGCAGACGCGCTAGCTTCAGGTGCTAGTGATCGCAAGGTCATACAGGTTCAAGTCCTGCTATCCGCACCAAGGGCCGTCTCAATACAAAATTTGAGACAGCCCTTTTTAGTTGCCTTTTTATAGCGCGCCCTGAATACTATCCCCCCGAAAATGGCAAGAAAAAAGCTTTAGATGCGCCTCCTCAAGGTAAAGCTCGAGGATCAGCACAAGAAAGCTTCTTTTTTCTTATTTGATTTTCCGATTATACGAGAGTCTTTCGTAGTTCTTCACCGGAAAGCGGGCTCAGATAGGACGGAGCAATATCGAGGACTGTCTTACAGCCTGTGACACCTTCCTTAGAAAGACGTGCAACGGCGCGTGCATAAGCTGTAAGAACACCTGCCGTGAATTCCGGATTTGAATCAAGTTTCAAGCTGTACTCGATAACGTGCTTGTTCTCTTTGTTAAAGCCGGAGACACCGCTTCTGAAGCAGAAACCGCCGTGCGGAATACCGCTGTGATTCTTCTGAAGTTCTTCTTCAGTAATAAAGTGAACCGTTGTATCGTAATCGGAAAAGTAATTGGGCATGGTCTTGATATCATTTGCGATCTGCTCGAGGTCAGCGCCATCTTCCGGAACAACAAAGCACTCACGCGTGTGCTTTTCGCGAGTTGTCAGAACAGGCTGGGAACCGGAACGTACGGCTTCGAGAGCGCTCTCTACAGGAATCGTGTATTGCTTGCCGTTCTTTACGCCTTTCACACGACGGATCGCATCGGAGTGACCCTGGCTTACGCCCTTACCCCAGAAAGTGTAGCTCTCACCTTCCGGCAGGATACTCTGAGAATAGATCCTTGCGAGGGAGAACATACCCGGATCCCAACCTACGGAGATCGCACCGACAGTACCGGCAGCCTTAGCAGCAGCATCCACTTCGGCAAAGTGCTGCGGGATGTTCGCATGTGTATCAAAGCTGTCTACAACATTGAACATGGAAGCAAGCTTCGGAGTCTGTTCCGGAAGATCTGTAGCGGACCCGCCGCAGAGGATCATAACATCGATTTCCCCCTTCATGGAAGCACAATCGTTAACGGACATGACCTTAGCGGATTCTGTCTGAATTTTTAAAGTAGAAGGATCGCGACGTGTAAAAACAGCCACAAGTTCCATATCCGGATTCTGACGAATGCTGGACTCTACTCCTCTACCGAGATTACCATAACCATATATACCAATTCGAATAGCCATTTTGCAATTTTCTCCTTTCAGTATTTCATTCATCCTAATAACAAAGTGAATTATAGCACTACCGTCTATCGCACACAACGCAATTTTGAATAATTCTATGAATGAAATTGCATATTCTTTCGATCATTCGAAATAGAATGATTTGATATAATATTTTATATGGAAAAAGCACTTCACAAGATCTCTGTCCGCGCACTCTGCGAGCGCATCTACCGATCCGGCTCTCTTTCCGGGGCCGGTTATGGCGGTGTGTCCGGTTTAGACGGCACAAGGATACATCAGAGAGTATTTAAGGACATTAAGAAAGAATTCGGCGAAGATGGCGTAACATCCGAATATTCGCTGGGAACAACGAGAGAATACGAACTCTTTGTCATACAGATCTCGGGCCGTGCCGACTGTATCATTGAAGAAGCAAACGGAACTGTAAACATCATCGAGATAAAAACACATAACCGTATTGTCGAAAAGGTTGAGTCACTGATATTGCCTACCCATGAGGCACAGGTAAAGATCTACGCGCATCTGTACTATCTTTCGCACCCGGATGCCAATGATCTTACGATCACTCTGCGCTATGTATCCTTTCTGAATTACAGTTTTCTTGAAAAAAGCCGCGTTTTTACCAAATCCGAAGCCGAAGACTTTTTCGAAGATACGGTTTCTTTGTATCTTTTGGAAGCCACAAGGATCGCTAACTACGAAAATGCAAGAAATGAATCCATCGCCGCCATGAAATTCCCTTATTCCGTTATACGAAACGGACAGAAAGACTTCATGAAAGCCGTGCTTTCCTCTCTAAAACACAAAGAGACACTTATTGCAGAAGCTCCGACAGGCATCGGCAAAACGATCAGCACCTTATATCCTGCCGTGAAATGGCTTCCGAATGCCGAGGGCGGCAAGATCTTCTATGCCACGGCCAAGTTGGCGACCAGAGAGGTTGCTGACAAAGCACTGAATGACATGAGAAATCAGGGGCTGGTCATCAAATCGATCCAGCTGGCACCGAAGGAACAGATGTGTACGGCCAAGGAAGAATTCTGTGACAGTAAATTCTGTTCTTTTGCCGATGGTTACTATTCCAGACTGAATGCCGCTTTGGAGGACCTTCACTCACTCGATGCGATCTATCCCGAAGATATCCGGCGGGTCGCGCAAAAGCACAGGATCTGCGCTCACGAACTCCAGCTCGATACTTCGAATATGTGTGATGTGATCATCTGCGACTATAACCATATTTTCCATCCGAGAATCCGTCTGCAGCGTTACTTCGCCGTAAATGAATTCTGCCATACGATACTTATCGATGAGGCTCATAACATGATCTCAAGATCCAGGGACATGTTCAGTGCCGTCCTTTCCCGAAGTACGCTTCTTACTGCACTTCCACTTCTTTCGACGCTCTCTCCGAAAACGGAAAAGTACAGTCATCAGATCGCCGACTACTTTACACTTTTGGATTACGCATTTGAGAAAGACTCTCCGGGGATCAATATGGTCGAACCTTCCATAAAAGAAAACGAGATCATGATCGGCGAAGACTTCCGGGCAACGAGAGCAGTCCCCAAAAACCTTTACCAGGTTCTTTGGGCACTGTGTTTTCATATCGCCAATATCCTTTCTGATCTTGAAGACCGTGAAAAACGGAGGATCCTGACCGAATTCTATTTTGAGGCAAGATTCTTCCTTACGATCCTTGAACTCTACTTTGATAATGCCTACATAATCGAGTTCACCCGATCCGGGGTCTGCGGGAACGGCCAGTACGATATATCGATCACTTTAGACTGTCTGGATGCTTCCGATAAACTTGCCTCTATCCTTTCCGACAACCATAATGCCGTCTTCTTCTCGGCAACGATGTCACCCGCGCAGTACTATCAGAGCATGATCGTCGGCAAAGACTCTTCATTTTCAAAGATGCTGCAGCTGCCGAGTCCTTTTCCGCCGGAAAACCTTCAGGTAGTGATCATTAACGACATCCAGACGACCTATCAGGAACGGAATTTCTCCGCGGAAAAGGTCGCAGACACGATCCTTCATATCATAGGGGGACATAAAGAGAACTTCATGGTCTTCTTCCCTTCCTTCAAATACATGGAGATGGTCTATAAAAAGATCTTTAAAACCACGAAGAACGATCCGGATACAGAGCTGATGATACAGAATCCGGGCATGGATCCCGAGGATAAAAAGCGGTATCTTGACCGTTTCAACCGGCATGGAGATAAGACGCTTCTGGGATTTGCGGTCATGGGCGGACATTTCGGCGAAGGTATCGATCTTGTCGGGGACAAACTGAAAGGCGCTTTTATCGTCGGCGTGGGGCTTCCTCAGATCAGTAAAGAACGCGAGATCCTGAGCCAGTATTACCAGAATAAGTTCGGAGACGGCTTCTCCTTTGCCTACAAATTCCCCGGCTGGGAAAAAGTCCTTCAGGCGGCAGGAAGAGTGATCCGGGACGAAAACGATAAAGGATTCATCGTTCTTATGGATGAAAGATACTGCAGGGAGGATTACCGCCTCTTATGGCCGGAACACTGGAAAGCAACAGAATATACCTCCGAAGACGCCGAGATCCTCTGGGATGAGCTCTGATCACATCGGCGGAAGCGTATCCAGGATCGACATCTTATCATAGTTTTTTTCGAGACGCTCGCATAAATATCTGTGTGTAACCGAGCAAAGATCATCGAGCACGTATCTTTCTGCTCGAAAAGCACTTAACCTTTCAAGCGGTGCCTCTCTTATGTACCGCAGAGCTTCCACGCAGCCGAGAGAAACGAACTGATAGTCTTTCGCCTTCTCCACACAGCGGATATTCGAACAATACAGCCGGCACTTGCTGAAAGAAAATGCGCGGGTAGGCATCTCATCAGGTTTTCCGCAGTCACACTCATTCAGATCAAATGCAAAACCGAGCGCATCCATCACACGCCATTCAAAGGCGGCGACGATCTGCCTGTATTTTTCCGGATGCTTGGAAAGATAAAGGACATAAAGAAGTAACGGATAAAGCGTCTGGGCAGACTCCGGATCAATCGCCGTGTCTTTTACCACTTCAAGGATATGCGAAGCTGAGGTCAGCCCCTCGAAAGTATCATAAAGACCGCGGAAACTTTCTACCGTCTCTCCTTCTTTCAGATAGTAAAAACTCTTACTCTCAGACAATACCATGTCAGCAAGAAGCGGCGGTGTCGCAAGAGATGCAAGCCGTGACGAATGCTTCTTGGCACCGGGTACCATCACGGAAACAATTCCCTGCCTGGGAGTAAGGATAGTAATAATGGCATCCTGATCACGATGCGGACGAGAAGCAATCACCACTCCACGGATCGTAAAACTCGCGCCCATATTTACTCTTCTTTCTTTTTATAACCGAATTCGTCAAGGAATACCTGGCGATTCTTCCAATCCTTACGAACTTTGACATGAAGATCCAGGAACACTTTGCAGTCTGTCATCTTCTCGATATTCTCTCTTGCAGCAGTACCGATACGTTTGATCATCTGACCGTTCTTACCGAGTAAGATACTTTTATGAGAATCTCTTTCGCAGATGATCGATGCATGGATCTTAATGAGACTTCGATCATAACTGTCCTCGGCATCATCTTTCAATTCTTCTTCAAAAGCATCGATTTCAACGGCCGTACCGTGCGGGATCTCCTCATTGGTGTAATGCAGGATCTGCTCACGGATAAGCTCGGCAGAGATCTCTCTTTCCGACTGGTCAGTCACTTCTTCGATCGGGAAATATCTCGGCGCACTCGGAAGTTTGGAGATAATGACATCCATCAGCTCATCCACACCATCGTCCTTCAACGCAGAGATCGGCACGATATCGACAAAATCAGCGATCTTGGAATAATTGGCAATGAGAGGCAGCAGAGATTCTTTCGTTACTGCATCCGCCTTATTCACGGCCAGAATGATCGGTTTTTTCAGTTTTATCGCCATCTCTGCCGCACGCATTTCGACATTCGCCGGCTTAGGGAACCTTCCATCTGCCATAAGCACAATAACATCGGCACCTTTGGCAGCACGGAAAGACGAGTCCACCATGAACTCGGCAAGTTTAGACTGCGGTCTATGAATACCGGGAGTATCCACGAAAATGACCTGGGCATCGTCTTTGTTATAGATCGCCTGGATATTATTTCTTGTTGTCTGCGGCTTATGTGAAACAATGGCAAGCTTCATACCGGAGATCGTATTCAGAAGCGTTGACTTACCGACATTCGGACGTCCCACAAGTGCACAATAACCACAATGGGAAAGCACCTCTCCGACCGGATGTTCATCTTCGGAAGATTCAATATTCAGTAAGGCAACATCCGAAGATCTGGGAAGACCGATTTCGGTCATGATCTCCTCCTGCTTACTGAACATGAGCTCTTCATCTTTTCCGTTTTCATGATCAAAGCCCATAAGATGCAGAAGCGAATGCACAGCAAGAAATACCATCTCGCGCTCCATCGAATGACCATACTCAAGCGCCTGTTTTCTTGCTCTTTCCGGGCAGATCACGACATCGCCGACCGGAAGATATTTCTTTCCTTCTATATAAGAAAAATCATAAGGCATCAGTTTGCTCTGAAGCTTTCCGTCATTCATATCCAGGATCGGGAAAGAAAGAACATCCGTTACCTTATCCTTCTCCCTATACTGCAAATTCAGTTTTCTGATGGCATCTGATCCGACCAGACGGATATCCACGGAAATCTCAGCATCTCCTTCTCGGATCAAAGGATCGATATAATCCATAGAAAGCAGGAGCGAAAGTGCTTTTTCCACATAAGAAACAAAATCTCCCGCTTCATTTTTTGTAAATGTTCTTGTCTTATTCTCTAACGTAATACTCATTCCGGATATTTTACCCTTTCATGGAAGTAGCCTGCGTATACCTGAATAAAGGCTCCGATGATCAGTTCAAGATCGTTGAACGAAAGAGCGGAATGCACCAGCTGATCCTCTTCTATCTTTTGCTTTATGATCTTTCGGAAAAGCGCCTCGGCTTCTTCGATATCGTGAATACCTTTCGATCTGATCGCCGCTTCGCAGGAGTCCGCGATCATGATAATGGCGGATTCCCTAGTAGAGGGAACGGATCCGCGATACGAGAACTTTTCTTTCGGAGGCGCCGGCTCACCCTTTTCCTGCGCTTCTTTCGTCGCCTTGTAATAGAAATAACCCGGACAAGTCGTGCCGTGATGCTCTAAAATGATATTTTGGATCGGAACCGGAAGTCTGTACTTCTTGGCAAGCTTCAAACCATCGGACGGATGCGCCGTAATGATCGCGACACTTTCTTCGATCGACAGCTTATCATGCGGATTGATGCCGTCTTTCTGATTTTCCGTAAAATACTCCGGTCTTTCAAGTTTTCCGATATCGTGATAATACGAACCGACCTTGGCAAGAAGAGCATTCGCACCGATCGCTTCAGCCGCGGAATCAGCCAGGTTCGCCACCATCATGGAATGCTGCGATGTTCCGGGTGCCTCGAGGAATAACCTTTTCTGAAGAGGATGACTCTGCTGGGCCAGATCAAGAAGGCGCATCGGAGATGCGTTATTCGAGATCATCTCGAAAAGCGGCTGGCAACCGATCGCGGCCACGACCGAACAGCCTGTACTGATCACAGACCAAAGAGCAGAATTGAAAGTATCCGTCTTAGAAGACTGACTGACCAGATTATAGCCGAGAGAAGCAATGAGCGAAGCTGCCGCGGTATAAAGGATCAATGTCGCCGCATTGAATTTGTGGTTTCTCTGGCACGCGATCGCGCAGCAAACGAAAATACTGATGATCGAAACAAACAGAAGTTCCGTATTAAAGCCGCTCATAGGAAGTACCATGAGCAGGGAGAGCACACTCATCATGATGCCGCCCTGCATTCCGAGATAAACGGCAAATATGTACGAGGTAAACATGATCGTCGAGAAAAGCGGTGAGATCGCTGTCAAATAGCTGCTCGAGATCAGCGGAATAACGAAAGCGAGCATCAAGGCGATCCACGTTTTCGAATCGATGGGATACTCGTTATCGAACTTACTGAGATAGAAAGCACCGGCAGATACGATGATACAGATATACACAATGATACCGATCAGCAGTACATAGTTAAAAGAATCCGTCGGCAAAAGATCGAGATCTTCGAGCTGGCTGTATATGTGAGGTGTGATGGTCTCACCTACGCTCACGATACGGGTTCCCTTCTGGATCATGACCGGATCGGCTACTGCGTTTTTATAGGCGGCTATACGTTCATTTTCCGTTGTTTTTTCATCATAAACGGCATTCGGTTTCAAAAGGCTTCGTAAAGTACGCACCAGAAGATCCTTTGAGGAGATGTACTCTTCATCATCATGGGTCTTCGTTTCCTCAACCGCGGAAGCATAGTTGTTGATCTCCTGCACAATCGCCTGTTCATCAAGCGCATCCATACAGATCATTGCCGCGATCTGATTGGCTTCCAGTTCGATATAAGAAAAATCGACAAATGAAATATTCGCCAACGTATAAGCAACATCGTCAGCCAGTTCAATCTCATACGATTCTTTTACGGCTTTCTTCAAAAGCGTCGCCATCTCCGATTTATTACGGATGACCATACCCAAATCATCGATATTGGCTTTACGGAGTTCTTCACAATAGTTAAAGAAACCGCTGACCGTCTCCAGATTCTCTTGGGAAACCTCTTCGGAAATAACATAGACTGGCGCCACTTCCGTTTGGGCAAGGACCGCACGGCGTTCTGTCTCATATGTGTCCTTCACGGTCCTTGTGGCCGTGATATCATATTCGCTCGTCTGACCCTGGCGGACGTCGTACTGCTTCGGGAGAGAACCAAAATATACGACCATGACCATCAGTACGGCAAGTACCGCAATAGAAGCGATACGAATCACCTGGAAAAGCTTTTGGTTCTTCTTCGAATTACGCATGTCCTCCGTGTCTCCTCTCCCTTGCATTATAAGCCATTATTATCTTTTGTACCAACGGATTTCTCACAATATCCGTCTCCTGCAAAGAAACAATGGAGATACCGGGAATGTCGCGAAGAATATGCATCGCATCATCCAGACCGTTCGGATATCCGGACGGCAGGTCGATCTGTGTCGAATCGCCGCAGACACAGACACGAGAATTCATCCCCATTCTTGTAAGGAACATCATCATCTGTTCGATCGTCGTATTCTGGGCCTCATCAAGAAGAATAAAGCTGTCATCCAGATTTCTTCCGCGCATATAAGCCAGAGGAGACACTTCTATAATGCCTCGCTCCAGATTCCGCTCAAAGGCTTCTCTTCCCATCAGTTCCAGAAGCGCATCATAGATAGGCCGCATATAAGGATCGACTTTTTCTTCGATATCGCCGGGAAGATAGCCGAGTTTTTCACCGGCTTCCACCGCAGGACGAGTCAGAATGATCCTGGAAACAGATCGGTCACGAAGTGCAAGTACCGCCATTGCAACACCGAGGAACGTCTTTCCGGAACCGGCAGGTCCTTTACAGATCACGACATCGTTTTTTGCCATCGAATCCACATAAACACGCTGACCGAGGGTTTTTGCCCGGACAGAACGTCCTGTCGGAGTCGTCAGAATGATCGGATCCTCATCATCCATAAACTCTTCCAGAAGACCTTCCTTCTGAAGCTGGCACAGATATCTGACGGTCAGAATATCCAGCTGCTCCTTTTTTTCGATAACGGAATCCATACAGGTAAGAACGGCTTGCGCTCCGGAAAGAAGACAAGACTCACCACGTACGGAAATGCCACTGTCCAAAGCTACGATCTCACAGTCAAACATATCGGAAACAGCTTTCAGCCAGGAACAGTTATTGGAAGAAAGCTCAACAAGATGATTCACTCTTAAAACGGTCTCTTCGATCAAATCCATCTCTCCTTTATACGTCATTTCTCAGTATATCGAGAAGATTCTTATAATGCTCCGGAATATCTGCGGTATATTCGATGACCTCTTCTGTCCTTGGGTGAATAAACCGTATGGAAGTACTGTGGAGTGCCTGACCGTGAAGGTTGTACTTCTCTCTCTTCGGCGCGTATAGCGGATCTCCGATACACGGATGACCGATATATGTCATATGCGCACGGATCTGATGCGTTCTTCCCGTTTCGAGGCGACAAAGAAGATCCGTTCCTTTTCTGAAGCGTTCCAGCACTTCAAAATGCGTGACGGAATCTTTTCCTCCTTCACAGACGGTCATCTTTCTTCTGTCATTCGCAGCACGGCCGATCGGTGCATGGATAGTCCCCTTATCGGAATCGACGATACCGTAAACACAGGCACGGTATTCTCTTACCACCTCGTGATTGGCGATCATTTCCGCCATAGCCAGATGCGCTTCATTATTTTTCACCGCGACCATTAATCCGGAGGTGTCCATATCGATCCGATGGACGATACCCGGACGGATAACGCCGTTAATATCGGACAGTTTTCCCGCACAGTGATAAAGCAGCGCGTTGACAAGTGTTCCGGAATAATGCCCCGGAGCGGGGTGAACGACCATCCCCTGCGGCTTATTGATGATGATCAGGTCATCATCCTCATAAACGATATCTAAAGGAATGTTCTCCGGCTTGGCATCCGTATCGACCGGCGGCGGGAAATCAATATCGATCTTTTCTCCGCCGAACACTTTAAAAGAAGCCTTTACAGGTTTTCCGTCAACACAGACGGCACCATCGGAAATCAGCTGTGCCGCCCTGGAACGGGTAAGATCCGTACAAACCTGCGGAATATAGGCATCTACACGACCTTGATAATTTTCAACGAAATAAGACTCGATCATGCATTATTCCCCGTCCGTATCAGGTTTTTCATCTTTTCCGGGAAAATCGATCAGACCGCTCTCCTTCTGCGGCTCATCCTTTGTCGGGTTAAACGGGATCTCCGGGATGAATTTTTCATTAAACAAGAGAAGTACGGCGATCGCAATGCAGGAAAGCGTTACATAAATATCTGCCACATTGAAGATCGGAAATGTATAACTTCCGAAATCAAAGCAGATAAAATCCACCACGTACTTTAAGCGGATCCTGTCGATCAGATTACCGAGCGTTCCTGCGCAAAGGAATAAAAGGCAGATGGAAAGTCTTCTGCTTCTGAAACGTGCAAGCACAAAGAAAGCAAGCACGATCAGCAAAACAAAAGCGATCGTTGAGATTGTCGAAAGGAATGTGATCCCCCAGGACTTTTCCGAGAACATACTAAATGCACTTCCCGTATTTCTTACATACATGAAGGAAAAGAATCCGTTTATGATCGGGTCCTTCTGCCCAAGCGCAAACGATTTGACGATCAGATCCTTGGTAAACTGATCGATAAAAACGAGAACGACAAAGAGTTCTGAGAAAAGAAGATATGTCATCCAGGTCGGTTTTTTCATTACATTATTCATTCAGTTTGATCCTTTCTATATTCAGGCATTTACCGGTCTTTATATCCAGATCGGCGAGGACTGCCTGAATGGTAGCCTTTCCTTCTGCCGGCTGATATCTGGACGGAAGCTTTTCTACAAGACGCCGGAGGGATGCATCCGCATCCATTCCGAGTATTCCCTCGTCTGTTCCGGTCATACCGACATCCGTCATATATCCTGTTCCACAAGGAAGGATCTTTTCATCGGAAGTCTGAACATGTGTATGCGTTCCAAGGACAAGTGAAACCTTTCCGTCGCAGAAATATCCCAGAGCCCCTTTTTCACTTGTTGTTTCCGCGTGGAAATCGATAAGTATATTGGTCGGAGCATACTCTTTTTTCCATCTTTCGATATTATTCTGAAAAAACCTGAAAGGAGAGTCGGCAAGAGGAGTTACGAAGACCTGTCCCATCAGGGAGATCACAAGAAGTCTGCCCTTATCTTTAAGGTCGACCAGATATTCACACGTACCCGGCCAGGAATCACTGACATTTCCTGGACGGATTACACGAGGTTCAGATTCGGCAAACTGGAGATAACTCGGGCAGGAAAAAGAATGGTTTCCCAAGGTGATACAATCTGCACCAAACGAAAAGATCTCTTTTGCCGAAGCATAATTGATACCAAGACCGGCAGCCACATTTTCTGCATTTACGATACAGGCATCTACGGCATTTTCGGTCAAAAATGTCTTAAGTCTGTTCTTTAATATGCGCTTTCCCGGATGGGCGACGACATCACCTACAAAAAGGACCCGCAATTCTTCATCCTCAATTCTAAAAATATACTATGTATTTTACCATAACAACGCATATTCGGGAACAAAAAAACGCCTGTCCCATATGAGGACAGACGTTTTCAGTTTCGGGTTTACTTTGCTACATCCGAGGCACGTGTTTCACGAATGATATTGACCTTGATCTGACCCGGATAATCGAGTTCTTCCTCGATTCTCTTACAGATATCACGGGCTCTCAAGACCATTTCATCATCAGACACCTTATCCGGGCTGACGATTACGCGGATCTCACGACCTGCCTGGATCGCAAAGGCTTTCTCGACACCATCAAAACTGGTAGCGATTTCTTCAAGCTTCTGAATTCTCTTGATATAAGTCTCCATGTTCTCACGACGTGCACCCGGTCTTGCAGCAGAAATAGCATCCGCAGCAGCAACCAGTACTGCGATCTCTGACGTCGGTTCGCAGTCACCGTGGTGTGACATGATCGCATTGATTACAGTGTCATTCTCTTTGTAACGACGTGCAATGTCAGCGCCTAACTCAATATGAGAACCCTCAAGTTCAAAGTCAGCAGCCTTTCCGATATCATGCAACAAGCCTGCTCTGCGAGCAAGCATCTCATCCAGACCTAATTCTGCCGCCATCATGCTGGCAAGCCAGGCGACTTCAATTGAATGCTGCAACACATTCTGCCCGTAACTCGTACGATAACGCAAACGTCCGAGATACTTGATGATCTCAGGATTCAAACCGACGATTCCTGTATCAAAAGCAGCTCTTTCACCCTCCTGCTTAATCGTCTGGTTGACTTCTTTACGGGCTTTGTGAGACATCTCTTCGATTCTCGCCGGATGGATACGCCCATCCAAAATCAATCTTTCAATTGTCAATCGGGCGATCTCACGCCGGATTGGGTCAAAACTCGAAAGGATAACGGCCTCTGGGGTATCGTCGATAATAATGTCAACACCGGTGCTTGTCTCGATCGCACGGATGTTTCTACCTTCACGGCCGATGATACGTCCCTTCATTTCATCATTCGGCAGGGACACAACCGAAACGGTCACTTCGGACACATAGTCTGAAGCATAACGCTGGATCGCATTAACAACGATCTCACGCGATTTTTTGTCGGCTTCCGCTTTAGCCTGTTCCTCCATCTGCTTTAACATGACCGCCATATCGTGGCTGTATTCGCGCTGTGCAGCATCGAGAACAAGATTTCGAGCATCACTTACGGACAAACCGGAAACTTTCTCAAGTTCGATCACTTTCTGACGTTCCAGTTCTTTTGCTTTCTCCTCCAATGCCATAACATCGCTGACACGGGCCTCGATCGCTTTTTCCTTCTGTTCCATCGCTTCGCTCTTGCGGTTTAATGATTCCTCTTTCTGCTCAAGACGGTTTCTTTCTCTGGCGATTTCGGATTTTTTCTCTCTAACGTCCTTCTCAAGATCGAGTTTCGCGTTAGTTATCTCCTCTTTCGCCTGTAAAAGAAGCTCCCTCTTTCTGCTTTCTGCATTCTTCTGCGCCTCACCAATTACTCTTTCTGCATCTTCTTCTGCTTTAGCCACATCCTCTTCCAGCTTCTTCTGCTTCGCGGAAAGGCCTTTGCGGTAATATAATACGGAAAATCCTACACTGATGAGAGCACCGACTACGAAAGCAATTACAATCAATAGAATTGCTAACCAAAGTTCTATGGTACTCACCTCCAATATTTAATTTTCAAGATTCAAAACATATGTCCTTCTTGAGAACACCATATAATTTTAATGAAAAAACACTTCGATTGTCAACTTAATCGGTTTATTTATTGCTACTTTTGTTAGATTTTTTTGTTTTATTCAAAGGCATCCGTCTCTTCAATGCTTCTTTGGAAGCAACGGAATACCCGAAGAAACCGAGCATTTTTCCGAGGGAGTAATATTCGCCGTGTGAATACGCTACGAGCTTGGCTTTTTCCAGGCAGATCTTTCCCTTATCATCGATCAGTCTCTCGTCCACGGAAACGCCTGTAATCTCGGCAAGGAACATATCGTGAGATCCGAGTTCGATGATATCTTTTAATTTACAGAATAAGGAAACGGGAGCCTCTTTGATCTGCGGCGCATATTTCAGGCCATCGGCTTTTATCGCGGTAAGTCCCGTCTTATCAAATTTATCTTCTTTATCACCGGATCTGACACCGCAATAATCACAAGATTTTGCAAGATCTTCGTTCACCAGGTTTATGACAAATTCCGAAGTTTCACAGATCAAATCATGCGAATGACGGGATTTGCGGATCGAAACTGATACCATCGGAGGTTCGGAATTGATCGTTCCTGCCCAGGCAACCGTAATAATATTCGGTCTTTTGTCTATCTTTTTCGGTTCTTTTCCCGCACAGGAAACCATCACAACGGGAACTGGATTAAGCATCGTTGATGGCGGCATTACTATCTTCATAAATATCCCCTTTCAAATCACTCGATTATATGAATGCCGAACATTTCGTGGTTCAGCAGAAATTCCTTGATCTCAAGACCGCCGGAAAAGCCGATGAGACGGCCGTCTTTTCCGATAATACGATGACACGGCACCAGAATCGGAAGCGGGTTATCACCACAGGCAGAGCCTACGGCACGTGTCAGATTTCTGGCGGATACTTTATCTCCGCCCGTAAGTTGCAGCGCGATGTCTTCATAACTGCATGTGGCGCCATAAGGGATCGTGCTGACCTTATCCCATACTTTCTTTTGAAAATCACTGCCATGCAACGGTTTGGCATGAATGGTAAAATCTGTCCTTCGTTTCGAAAAGTACTCACCGATCTCGATCATGCAGCGTGTGACTTCATCAGGGAAGTCAAGCTTCAGGAGATCCTTATATTCCGGAGATCCCTCTTCTTTGAGCACACCGTGGCTGTCAGCGATACCCGTACGGATCGCAACGCTTCTTTCCAGATTACCGGTTACTTCTTTGCCGTAAGAAAAAAACTGTGTTAGTTCAACGACATCATTATCTCCGCGGATCGCTAGGACACCTTTTTTAAACGGAACAAAACCGACAGAATAATTCGGATACTCGGAATCCAGCTGTGAGAACAGTGCCGCATCGCAAAAAGCACCATCAATACACAATGCCTCTTCTAAAAGAGCTTCCTGACGCATATTGCATTCCAGAAGGATTCGCGAAGAAGGTTCATCCGTCACCGGGATCATCGTCGATATCCTGTGGATCGAAAGATCGAAAAACGCATATCGCAGAAGGCTGTCATATGCAGAAATGAAATAATCTTCGTGAAGGCTCCTCTCACCGTCCTCCGTCACGACCTTATCAGTAAAATACATTACCGACGACGCGCTTCGATTCTTTTCTGAATAGCAGTCGAGACCTAAAATGCCGAAGACAAGTTCTTTTCCCGATTCAAAAAAAGAGGCAGTAAAATACTTCCTGTTCGGATCCGAAAGCACCGAACGGATAAAAGAAGACACATCATCAGTGACATGCTCCAAGATCCCCTGTTCACGGATCTTTGTCTTATCCAAGACTCTTAATGGCGATAATCGGATGTCTGCCATTTTTTACCTCTCTTCAACCATTGCGGCGAACGCCCTGACGTCATTGTTCTATGCATCATCGTTTAAAGACATGCTCTCGCTGAGCAATTCAGATATATACTCCTGATCTTTTCGGAAAGTTTCACTGTCAGATACTTCAGGGATCAATATCGCCTGATCCATAAGTTCCTGATACTGCATCAGATAATTCCCGTACTTCTGATTCTTCACGGTGCTTTGCCATACAGAAGGAGTTTTGACAACAGGAAGATAACCTGTCCTTTCCGAAATCCTGGAAACCAGAAGCAGGGCATCCTCGTCGAGAGCAAAGAAAGCCGCCAGTTCACAGGCTTCTTTCGGATTCTTGCAAGAAGAAGAAATGCAGTACGGATATGTAATCAGAAGCGGTGCGGAATATTCATCATCCTTAATTCCGGGAAACTGCATAATATTCAGGGTATTCGGCATATAATTATCAAAAACGGCGATTTCATCCGTCGTTCCCACCCAGATACCCACTTTTCGCGAAAGCAAAGGCGAAACTCCGTTGAACAGCTGTTTAACATCTTCATCGCTTAGACTTTCATAGGAATAACCTGATGAAATGATCGACTCAACAAAGGAAATAGAATCTCGGAAATTCGGATCAACCCTTTCGTCGGCATTTGAAGCAGAAAGATACTCCCGGTTGTAGATCGAGCACGGAAGATACGGCACCATGTTCGAAGCGAGGTAAAACGGAAGCACTGATCTTTCTTCTTCGTTAAGTTTAGATAGCTCGGAAAGAATATTCAGAAGCGAAGACTTGCTCTGCCGAAATTCAACGTAAGGGATATCTGCCTGCCGGAGTACTTCCATATCACAGAAAAGCACAGCCGCGGATGTCTGATACGGAATGCCGTACTGACCGTTATTTACATAAAACTCCGAAATAAGAGCGGAATAGATTCGATTCGTGGAAAACAGAGGAACCTCGGCAAGATAGTCATTGACCGGCATTGCATATCCGTTTTTTACCACCTCATCGAAACTATCCGTAAGAAATATGTCCGGCATATCGGATCCCTTCCACTGACTCAGCGTGGAAACATTACAGCCATTATCGGATGTTGTATAAACATTAAGGACAAAAGGAAGATCAATCGAAGAAAGGTAATCCAGATCAACGGTAGATCCTGTCACTCCGTCTCCCAGAAGACCGTTGGACTTGGCATAATAGAGCCTTGCCAGATACTGACAGGTCTCATAAGACAGCGGAGACGCGATCGTCAATTCCAAAGAGGTCGTTTCTGTCGAAGTCTCGGAAATCTCCGACTCGGAAGCTTCCGTTGTCTCGGATGTCGGGATCGTCGGAAAATCATTGTTGGTCTTTTTGCACGAAGAAAGAGAAAGACTCAGAAGGATCGTAAAAACAACGAATAGACAAACTGTTCGCCTCGCACCGCTTGGGGTAGCATTATTCCATTTAGAGCATGAAGAAATCATATTCGACACTAAGATCCTCATTTCTTATTCTTTTTTAATTATACAATAAAACATAAAAAAAGAACCGTTTCATAAGCCTGAGACTCGAAACAGTTCTTTTTGGAGCCAATGGTGGGAATCGAACCCACGACCTATTCATTACGAGTGAATTGCTCTACCCCTGAGCCACATTGGCATTGCTCTAAAGCACATAAAAATATACCGATTATTTCCCTGAATGTCAAGTTGTTAATATGGCCGTTTGAAAAGGAGTTGTCTCAGAACAGATTTGAAACAGCTCTGTCTCTTTCCTGATTTTCATCAGATACGCCACCTTTCACTCATGCTGCATTCTCCAGTCGATACAGCGTTGCAGGTAATTGACATAGTCCGGATTCTTACACATGCCCTTTCCTTCAACATCGGAGATTTTTGCCACATCCTGGCCGTTGCAGAGCGTTGTCTTCATAACGATATTTAACGCCGGCACAAACGTATCATTTGCGATATTTGTACCGATACCGAAAGCGATTTTCGCGCGTCCGCGAAAATGCCGATAAATCTTATCCGCTTTTTCAAAATTCAGACTATCTGAAAACAGTAGTGTCTTCGTTGTTGCATCGATTCCGAGCGAGTTATAATGGGCGATCATCTTCTCTCCCCACTCGATCGGATCGCCGGAGTCATGACGGACACCGGAAAAGAGTGTAGAGTACGTCAGCTGGAAATCACGAAGGAAACAGTCAGTCGTGATCGCATCAGTAAGCGCAGTACCGTTTAATACACCGTATTCATCGACCCATGCGCGAAGCGCATACCAGTTTGAATAGGCCGGATTATGCTTGTGATCGCCTTGTCCTACGCACATGATCCACTCATGCGCCATAGTTCCTACAGGCGTCAGATTATACTTCATGGCGAGATATACATTAGAAGTTCCGACAAACTTACTGCCCGTACCGGAAAGATCCGCATCAGCCAGCGCGCGAACGGCCATTTCCTGGGCCTGAGCAGAAAGACGCCGTCTCATTCCGAATTCACTGAAAGAGGAAAGGCAGTATTGCCCGCTTTTCAGCCAACCGATCTTCTCATTGAGGCGCTCTTCAAAGCTCTTGATAAGATCGTTATAGTTATACGCCATACGGAAATAGACTTCATTGACGATGGCAAGTGTAGGGATCTCATACATAGAAGTGTTCAGCCATGTACCGCGGGCTTCAATGGAAAGATTGCACTCCGCATCGGTCGTGATCTCAAAATCCTCATATCTGGGCTGCCAAAGCCTAAGAAAATCTACATAGGAACCCTTGATCCACTTAATGTCATCCAGATACTGAAGTTCTTCCTCCGTAAAACGAAGTTTACAGTATGCCTGCAGCTGTTCTTTGATCTCCGAAATCATTTCTTCGGTAAATTTCACGTCTTGATTTCTGCAACGGAATGTCCATGTCGTCTTATAAGACGGAAACTGGTGATATATCGCCTGTCCCATGGAAAATTTGTACATATCGGTCTCAAGGAGACTTGTAATGATCGGATGTAATTTCATATTATGCTTCCCTCCACGGTTCTTTTCCCTCATGCAGAATATCGATCTGACAGCATTTCATCGTAAGCAATGCCGCATCATGAGAAGCGGGCGAAACACCGGCGCAGCAGGCACAGTCGACGATGATGTCTCTTTCACGGAAAAGGTTCTTGATAGTAAGCGCATTGGAAACAACGCAGATATCCGTGCAAAGACCGATGAGTTCGATCGGATCTGAATCATCTTTAAGATATTTCTTCCATCCTGTATATCCAAAAGAAGGCTTCTCGATCACAAGAGCATCTTCCGGTGCCGCTTTTCTGATCTTTTCAGGGATCATCCATCCGTCCGAACCTTTGATACAGTGTGGCACCGGAAGATACCTGCCTTCTCTTGTATTCATATAATTCTTCTTATGGGTATCCTGTGTAAAAATCACGCGGTCACCATTTTTCACATAGGATTTGATCTTCTTTACAACATTTGAAACGATCTTGGCGGCTTCTTTAGAGCCCAAAGCTCCATCGATAAAATCAGTCTGCATATCAACTACGATCAGCGTCTTCATAAGATACCCTCCTCGTATGTTTACTAAGGTTATTATAAATCAATATAAAGGAAAAAAGAAAGACTCCCAAAAAGGGAGTCTTTCTGGCGTCCACGAGGGGATTCGAACCTCCGGCCTACCGCTTAGGAGGCGGTCGCTCTATCCTGCTGAGCTACGTGGACATATGAAAACAGCTGTTCAGCCGGTTTCAATCACATTATTTCAGGCGTTCCATCGTCTTTTTCGTCTTATCTTTGACCTTCTCAAGATCGATCGTCTTTAATTCATGCTTATAAAGTACAAACTGACCATCGATCATCACTGACTCCACACATTTCGGTCCGCATGAATAAACAAGCGCCGAAAGCGGGTTCCCGAGAGGCCACATCTGCGGGCAGTCATAATCCACGATCTGAAGGTCCGCACGCATGCCTTGCTCTATAATACCACAATCTTCAAAACCACAAGCAAGATAACCGTTTCTTGTCGCCATCGCAAAAACATCTTCAGCAGCAAACACCGTCGGATCCAGTGTCATTCCCTTTGCCATAAAGGAAGCAAGCCGCATCTCCAAATACATATCCTGATTGTTATTGCTGGCAGCACCATCTGATCCCAGGCAAAGGCGGATACCATCTTTTTGCATAGAGACCGTATCGGCAAACCCGGAAGCCAGTTTCATATTACTTGACGGATTATGAGCCACCCAGACTCTTCTTGCGGCAAGGATCTTTCGATCCTCATCTGTTAAATGCACACAGTGAGCAGCAACAGTCTTATCATTTAAAAGACCTGCCTGATCGAGTTTGATAACCGGTGAACATCCATAGTTCTTGCGGCAATTCTCGTTTTCCGCGATCGTTTCAGAGATATGCACACTTACAGGAAGGTCATATTCCTTGGCAAAATCCGCAAGCGGCTTATAGAAATCTTCCGGATACAGATAGATCGAGTGAACCAAAAGACTGTTTGTGATCAGTCCTTTTCCTTCACTATCGATAAAAGCATTCAGTTCATCGACGCTGGTCATGTCAACAGACCATTTTCCATCCACACACTTTTTACCCATGGATGTCTGCTGCAACCGAAAGCCGGTCTCCACAGCGCCCTTTGCAATCAAAAGCGCGCCATCATACATATTGGCAACACATCCGGTACCGCCCTCGATCATTTCGGCAAGAGTCAGAAGATTCCCATAATAGAAATCATCGGAGATCATTTTGTCTTCACGGGGTATGATCTGGCCGAAAAGCCAGTCCTGCAACGATTTGTCATCTGCGATATTTCGAAAGATCGACATCGGCGTATGGCCATGTGCATTTGCAAAAGTCGGACAGAGGATCTTATTTTTTCCGTTATATTCAAAGACCTCGCCGGCGTTTTTTAACGCGTCATTTGCATCCTCTTTCGAGGTTCCGACGTAGACGATCTTATTCCCTGTTACCAAACAATAAGCATGCTCAACGATCGAAACAGGTGCTCCATCGTGAGGTGTAACGACCGTGATATCCGAAAACAGAACAGATTTATTCATTTTACTCCTCCAAATCCCAGGAATGGATGTAACGATCCTGCTCAGGAGTAAGTTTGTCGATCGAATATCCTTTTGACTGAAGCAGGAATTCGCCGACACGGTCATCAATAACCGTCGGGGTATCATATACCTTTTTTTTCAGTTCTTTTCCGTGTTCGGCTATATATCTTGCACTTTGTGCCTGAAGCGCAAAGCTCATATCCATGATCTCGACAGGATGTCCGTCACCACTTGCAAGATTAACGAGACGGCCCTCCGCCAGAATACAGATTGTTCTGCCGTCTTCCATGACAAACCCTTCGATATTCTTTCTTAATTCTTTACGTTCCTTCGCCATCTGCGCAAGTTGTACCAGATTGATCTCAACATCAAAATGACCGGCATTGCAGCAGATTGCGCCATCTTTCATTTTCTCGAAATGCTGTTTGGTAATTACGTCCTTACAGCCCGTGACGGTAACGAAAACATCCCCGAGAGGTGCAGCTTCATCCATCGTCATGACATCATAGCCTTCCATTATCGCCTCACAGGCCTTGACCGGGTCGATTTCGGTGACGATGACTCGGGCTCCCATACCTTTTGCGCGAAGCGCCACGCCCTTACCGCACATACCGAATCCGGCAACGACAACATATTTGCCGGCAACGATAAGATTAGTAGTCGCCATGATTGCTGTCCAAACCGATTGACCCGTTCCGAAGCGGTTATCAAAAAGATGCTTGCAGCGCGCATCATTTACGGCAATCACAGGATATGCGAGTTTTCCTTCTTCTTCCAGGATCTTGAGTCTGTGAACACCTGTAGTCGTTTCTTCACATGCACCAAGCATACCGGAAACCAGATTTTTATGTGTCGAATGCAGAAGCATCGCAAGATCGCCGCCATCATCGATAACGATATCCGGGCCAAACGCCAAAGTCATTTCAAGATGTCTTTTATATGTTTCGGGATCCGCACCATGGATGCAGTAAACCTTCATTCCGCGCTCCACTAAAGCCGCTGCCACATCATCCTGAGTAGAAAGCGGATTACAGCCTGTCAGAGCTACGTCCGCGCCGCCCTCACGAAGGGCTAAAGCGAGATTTGCCGTTTTCGCTTCGACATGAACACTTACGGAAATCTTCAATCCCTCAAATGGTCTGGTTTCTTTCAGTTCCTGTTCGATAATACGTAAAACAGGCATATTCCTGTAAGCCCAGTCGATCTTGTGGTGTCCTTCCGGAGCCAGTTTGATGTCTTTGATTTCATAAAGAGGTAAATCACTCATAGACGTTCTCCTTATAATTTAGAGAAGAATTTCTCCATTAACGCGATACTGTTATTTGAAGATTTATTCGCATTCTCCATTACTTCCGAATGAGAAAGCGGCTGTCCGGAAATACCCGCAGCTAAATTAGTAATGCAGGAAACAGCAAGAACCTTCATTCCGCTGTGGCTGGCCACGATTGCCTCGGCTACTGTCGACATACCGACAGCATCTGCGCCCAGCACCTTTAACGCTCTAATTTCCGCCGGGGTCTCATACTGAGGACCTCGAGTGTATGCATATACGCCTTTATGAAGCGGAATGCCAAGTTCTTTTGCAGATTCGGTCAATTTCTCGGAAAGTTCCTGATCGTATACTCTTGTCTGATCCGGAAACCGAGGACCATACTCATCAAGATTCGGACCACGAAGCGGAGATTCGCAAAACAAACCGATATGATCAGTGATTAACATCAATTCGCCGGGATTCATCTTTGTATTAATTCCACCTGCCGCATTTGTCATGATCACAGTCTTCACGCCAAGTTTAGCCATTACACGAACATAAAATGTCGCTTCCTGTGTCGAATAACCTTCATAAAAATGAAAACGGCCTTTCATGATAAAGGTCAAAACACCTGAAAGCTTTGCTACAAGCATTTTTCCGTCATGACCGGCTACAGTCGTCTTCGGGAAATGCGGGATCTGTTCATAAGAGATCTCTGTTATCGTATCTACCCGATCGGTCAGCGGACCCAGACCTGAGCCAAGGACAAGACAAACATCCGGTATCTCCGTCACTTTAGAACGGATATACTCGGATGCCTCCATTACATCAGAATAATAATCTGAGTTAGTCATTGGAATCCTTTCCACAGCAGTTTTTATACTTCTTTCCGCTTCCGCACGGACACGGATCATTGCGGCCTACCTTCTTGGCATCGCGCTTTGCCGGCTGGTTCTGTGTAATACCTGCCTTCTGATTCGCCTTGGCATCAGCACCGGACTGTGCACGTTTTGCTACAGAATCCAACTGTGCGTTTCCGTGACCTTCCTGAAGTTTCTTTACAGAAGTCTTTCTCTCAATGCGCTGTCCGGCTTCAATGTTTGCCTTCATGATCAGGCGGACAGTATCATTCTGAATGAGCAGATTCATTTCATCAAACATCTCGGAACCTTCAATACGGTATTCAACGACCGGGTCTTTCTGACCGACAGATCTCATACCGATTGCATTTCTGAGCTGATCCATAGCGTCAATGTGATCCATCCACTTCTGGTCAACATTGAAAAGGAGGATCTGGCGTTCTGCCTCACGGAAGATCTCGGGAGTGATCTCTTCATCACGTTTATCAAGCTTTTCAAGGCTCTGTTCAACCAGTTTTTCAGAGATATCGCCTGCATCGACCGTTTCTTTTGCGCTGATCTTCTGATCGATTTCTTCGATAATCGGTACAGAACCAAAGACATCCGAGATATTCGCCTTAAGACCGAGGCACTCCTCAGTTCCGATTTCACCGTCAAGAGCAACACGATCAACGACACGCTCTGCGACGGCTTCAACCATCTTCTTGATCGTTTCATGAATATCCACACCATCAAGAACCTTACGGCGCTGTTCGTAAATAAGGTTTCTCTGAACATTCATTACATCGTCGTACTCAAGTACGTGACGTCTCATGCTGAAGTTCTGCCCCTCAACCTTCTTCTGGGCGCTTTCGATCTGTTTGCTCAGAATACCGGACTGGATCTCAACCGTTTCATCGACACCGAGAGTCTCAAATGCAGCATTAGCACGATCACCGCCAAAGAGTCTCATCAGATCATCATCAAGAGCCAGGAAGAATTTCGTACGTCCCGGGTCACCCTGACGGCCGGCACGACCACGAAGCTGATTATCGATACGGCGGGATTCATGGCGTTCTGTACCAATGATGAAAAGACCGCCGGCCTCTCTAACTTTTTCCGTTTCATCCTTGATTTTCTCTTTAAACTCTTTTTCAAGAGATGAGAAACGTTCACGAGCCTCAATGATAACTTCATCATCTGTTTCGTTATAAGCTGTCGATGCATCGATCAAATCCTCGGAATAACCTAGTTTGCGCATTTCCTGCTTTGCCATGAACTCAGGGTTACCACCGAGCAGAATATCGGTACCACGACCGGCCATGTTAGTTGCGATCGTAACCGCACCATAACGACCGGCCTGAGCAACAATCTCAGCCTCTCGCATATGGTTCTTCGCATTCAATACATCGTGCTTGATACCTGCACGGGTAAAGATCTTGGAAAGGAACTCGGACTTACTGACTTCAACAGTACCGACGAGTACCGGCTGTCCCTTCTCATGAGCCTCTTTTACCTGACGGAGAACCGCTGCGTACTTACCGCTCTGGTTCTTATAGACCGCATCATGCTCATCGACACGTGCGATTGGCTTATTTGTCGGGATCTGGATAACATCAAGACTATAGATCTGACGGAACTCAGCCTCCTCAGTAAAAGCCGTACCCGTCATACCGGAGAGTTTTTCGTACATGCGAAAATAATTCTGAAAAGTGATGGTTGCAAGAGTTTTGGACTCTCTTTCCACCTTAACGCCTTCCTTTGCTTCGATCGCCTGATGAAGACCATCACTGAAACGACGTCCATACATCAAACGGCCTGTGAAATCATCAACGATGATTACTTCACCATTGGTAACAACGTATTTCTGGTCACGTTCCATTGTACCGTTAGCTTTCAGGGCATTATTGATATAATGCTGAAGGTCAAAGTTTTCAGGATCAGAAAGATTCTCTACGCCGAAGTGTTTCTCAGCCTTACTGATACCATTCGCCGTAAGAACAGCCGTCTTCGCTTTTTCATCAACAACGTAATCGCAGTCACCGCTTACATCGTCAATGTCGACCTTTTCATCTGTCTCAACGACTACAAACTTTTTAAGAGTCTTTACGAAGCGGTCTGCTTTCGTGTACATATCCGAAGATTCGCCGCCCATACCGGAAATGATAAGAGGTGTTCTCGCTTCATCGATCAGGATACTATCGACCTCATCGACGATCGCATATACAAGATCGCGCTGAACCATTTTCTGTTTACGGTCGACCATGTTATCACGGAGATAATCGAATCCGAATTCATTGTTTGTACCATATGTGATATCGCAATTGTACGCTTTTCTTCTCTCGTCATTATCCAGATCGTGAACGATAAGGCCGACAGATAAGCCAAGATAACGATACACTTTACCCATCCACTCACTGTCTCTTCGTGCGAGGTAATCGTTAACCGTTACTACGTGAACGCCGCGGCCAGTAAGTGCGTTGAGATAAACCGGAAGAGTAGCAACAAGAGTTTTACCTTCACCTGTCTTCATCTCGGCAATACGGCCCTGGTGAAGAATAATACCACCGATAAGCTGTACTTTATAAGGACGAAGTCCCAAAACTCTCCAGGCAGCTTCTCTGATCGTTGCAAATGCGTCCGGGAGGATATCATCCAGTGTTTCCCCGTCAGCAAGGCGTTTTTTCAGGACATCTGTCATGCCCTTAAGCTCACTTTCCGACATATTCTTATACTTGTCGGCGCGACTCTCGATAGTCCCCACGATCGGCATAATGCGTTTGATTTCGTGATCGCTGTGCGTACCGAAAACCTTACTAATAATGCTCATTTCTTTCCTTTTCCTTCCGTTTTTCCTTTTTCTGACTTTTCAGCCTGTATATTCATTCTGTCAAGCACTGTCCTATAGCCGTCTGCTCCATAATCGAGACAACGCTTGACACGACTGATCGTAGCAGTACTGACGCCTGTTTTCTCAAAGATCTCTGTGTAGGTATACCCTTTATCGAGAAGGATAGCGACCTGAAATCTTGATGTAAGTGACTTGATCTCAGAGATCGTGCAGAGGTCTTCAAACAGAGAATAGCATTCGTCTGTTGTTTCCAACGTCAGGATCGCCCGGAACAGGTCATCCATATGTTCATCTTTTAACTTGCTATTCACCATTGTTTCACTCCGCGAGACCGATAAGATAGTCAACAAAGCGGTCAAATATTCCATTTACAACGAAAAAGACACAAGTCGTAAACAAAAGAATAACGACTATGGCAATCAATATGCGTTTGGTCATCAATTGTTTTCTTGCTGTACGAAGAACATCACCGATAGATGCATCTTCATTGGAAGTGCCGGTTGCCTGTCTTGTAGAACCGACTTCTCTGACCTGTTCAATGCTCTGTTTCAATCAAAATCCTCCGAAAAAACAGTTACTCAAAATATCAGCAACTAATACTATACCGCAAGGAACCTGATGTGACAACATTTTTTTAATATATATTATATATGAGCCTATGCATCAGTGTCTTTCGGCTCATAGTGATAAGACACCTCATATTTTTCAATACAAAGTTTAACATTTCTTTCCACGGCATACTCATTAAGATCTTCAAAATAAGCATATTTTTCGTCTGAAGTATTCTCGGGAATGACTAAAATCAAAGTTTTTTTCGTATTTTTATCTACTTTTACCGAAACTCCGGAATAATCAGAGCCGGAAAAATCGGAAAGTTCACGGATATACTTTTTGACTTTGTCATTTACATTGGCTCTGGAGGAATAGTATGGAGATGTCGCATCCAGGCTTTTGATCGACTTTACTTCGTTATTCGAACTGGCACTGATAACGGGATAGTTGTACGGAAGATTCCCGCCGAATCTCTCTCTGATTTGTGTTCCTCTTTCAAAATTACCCAGATCCCATATGGTTTCCATATTTTCCGCATCCTCTTTTTCTTCATTGCGAAGCGGAATCATGTCCGCATAAAGGGCCAGAGAAGAACAATATGAGCGAGGCAGGCTGATCCCCGCAGCTTCGATTTCGTAATATACTTTAAGATAAACACTTCTATCTTCTGTTTCCACATCAAGATAGACAGATACATTTTGCAAAAGTGAATCGTAGACCCAGCCGTTTTGTGTCAGTTTTCCATACTCTTCACAAATACGCGCTCTCACATATCTTCCGAAAACTCCTGTGCTTAAAACATCTTCTAAATCGACACCCGTAGTTCCGCCTGCTGCACCCAGAACTCCCAGCATCTCATCAAGTTCGGAAGTGTCGATGGAAAAACCATCTGTCAGTCCCAAACCGGATATTATGTCGTCTAAAGTGGATACACCGTTTGCTGCAAGCGGGATCACCATATTTAACTCAGATACAACGTTTTCCGTTGCTCTTTGCATGTACAGATCCGCATTCACAACGATCATAGAGCTGATCATCGAAAGCAGTAAAACAAGGAAGAGCGGAAAAGAAATTGCTGCTTCTAAAACCATGGATCCGTAGCGGGAAGTATATCTCTTAATTCGGATTCTCATATAGTTCGAACCTCCTTTTAACAACGAACGAGTCGTTACGCAAAGTCCCTTCCGCTTCAACTCCCGTATATATGTCTTCTCCACAATCACGAATGATTACATCATGCATTCTTTCAAGAAGTTTATCTTCAGGAACAAACAAAAGAAGGAGCCTGAAGTAATCTCGATACTGTGTATCAGCAAAATCGCCTAACGTGTCACAAACAGAATCGTTATAAAAGATCGGAACGGTCTTCCCGATCAACAGCTTCGAAACATCTGAAAATGCAGCAATATATGCAAACACAAATAGAATGAAATACTGAACCACCGAAGGGGAAAGATTCACGGTAAAAAGTGTTAAAAGAGAGATCAAAATGCATAATATCTCTGCCATGACAAGAGCAAGACTCCTCATTGAATCGTCCAGTATGTATGCGCTGTAATCAAGGATCAACCTGATTCCAAGTAATGTCCCAAAAGAAACAAGATTATTGCAAGTCTGGTCAGAAGATCCGACAAACAGATACTCCAGATCTCCCTTTGTATTTGATCCATGTATCTCATCAAACGGGATCCCGAGTATATTGGCCTCATCTTCATATCCGTCATCGCCTTCATACTTAGCTACGACAGAATCAAAAGAAAAAACAGCATACTCATTCAAAAGAAGTCTGTCCACGACTGAAGGAAGATCCACATCGACATACGCCTCCATTGCCGAAGCAACAGAATCAATGTTTCCCGGGTCAAATATCGAAAGAGATACGGATTCATCTCCACATTCGAAGAATTGACTGCTGCTCTTTTCCCAAGTTTCTGTCATGTCATCACAAAGGTCATAAAACAGTTGCATTTTATCCCCTAATCCGAGCGCATCACATATATCTTGGAAGTCATTCAGCCGATCCGAGAATTTCTCTCGGTTTTTCAGATAATCCTTAAAAGTAGGAAGCCAGTTACCGAATCCAAAGCCGTTTGTATGGCTGTTTCCGGAAAGCTGTTTTATTGAGAAGTTTAATCTGTCCAATAAGACAGAACCTTCAAAAGCTATCCCGCGGAGTTTCATATATTCAACAGCAGATGCCCGAAGATCCTCCTTACTGAATTGATCGGTCAGCTGATAATCAAACGACATGTCCGAGTCTCCTTTCGTCATCTCTTCAAAAACAGCAGAGCCTGAGCGCACCTCGTCGATCACATAGATACCGTACCAATCCAGATCATCCCGGTTAAACTGCGAAAGTATCTGTTCCACCTGATGAGAAACGGCTTCGGTTAGGATAACTTCCTGTTTCCGTCGATAAGCACCCTCAATATAGATGGATTCCAGGAGAACCGCTGCCGAAAGGATGATACAAAGAAATAACGTGATCGTACCTTTTCTCCCGAATAATTTTCTATTCATATGTACCTCCTATCCCATCAGGATCTTTACAGAATCCCGTATGCTTTTCCCCAAACGATAGGCTTTTTCAGGGCAGCTCACTTCTATTGTCCAGTGATTGTTGGTACTGTCTTTGATTTTCACCTCAAAAATGCTGTTCTTTTCATTGCTGTCGTTCTGACAACTGACTGACAGTCTGGCGATTTCATACGTTCTTCCATACATAAGCGGGTTCATCGAAAGGATCCCGCAGATCACTAAAAACACTAAAGAAAACACAATAGCAGTCTGTGTGGTATGCATTATTTTCACCTCCTGCTTCAATATAGCAAGAATTGAAAAATAAAATCGGCTTTTGCAGATACAAAAGCCGACAAAAGTACCACGATTCGAAGATTTTGATCAGAAATACGGATTACACTTTTTTTCCATCTCGAGAACCGTCTCCGGACCATGCCCGGGATAACAGACAATATCATCATCCATTGACCTCAGTAAATCGATCGAACGAGCCATGTCGGCAGCAGATCCGCCCAGATCAGTTCTTCCTACACTTCTCAAAAACAGCATATCTCCGGTAAACATGTGCTTTCCCGGATCATTCGAAGTGAAAAGAAAACATACGGAACCGGAAGTATGTCCGGGAGTCTTTACGATTTTCAAAGAAAACTCGTCGGCGCCGGAAAAGCCCAGATCATGACTATTCAGTTCAGAGCCGAGAAAAGCCAAAGAAGGCGCAGACACAGAAACGCGAAGTCCAAAATCCACACAATGATTCAATATCGGATCTGAAAGCATATTCTGATCTTCTTTCGAAATGTAGATCGGGCATTGAAAGCGAGAATAGATATCGTCCGCTGCTGATATATGGTCAAAATGACCATGAGTGCATAAGACCGATTTCACGTTCACATCTTCAAGACCGGTTTCCATCCAGGGACAGCAAGGATCGATCACCAACGCTTCTTTTCCAAAAAGCAACACATACATATTGGCACTTGCCAATCCGTAGGAATAAGTAAGGATCTTCATAGAAAAAACTCAGAATTTATTGTCGCGGACGAGCTCACGCCAATCAAGATCACCACGGTCGATGGCAAGGATCAGGATCTCGGCACTTGCAAGGTTAGTTGCATAAGGAATGCTGTTATAATCGCAAGCCTTAAGAAGAGGATTGATCTCATTATAGTTCGCAAGCTGGGTATCTCTTAGATAGATAACACAGTCGATCTCGTTATATTCAGCGCGAGAAGCCAACTGATCAAAACCGCCGGAATAATCGGTAGAAAGACCGACAACACTTAATTCGGCTGATGATTCAAGAAGAGTAGCCGTGTTATGCAGCGAGATCAAGGTGTGTTTGGAAAGAAGCTGACGATATGCTATGCAAAAGTTCACAAGGAGCTCATTCTTTCGATTATCAGCCATAATAACGATCTTCATTCTCGCTGCCTCCAATTTAAGTATATATATATTCTACTAACCCGGGGCAAAATCTGCAACCGAAATTTACCATTTTGCATAAAAAACCATTAAATGATGCTCATGTCGTCTCTTCAGTAGTTTCTGCAACGGAGGAATCTTCGATCATGCCGACATCTCCAAGTGGAGGAGAACTCGTTTCCGGAGCAGTTTCACTTGGATCGGAAATCCCGAAATAAGCCATAAGAAGTTTCTTCGCGATATCACTCGTATAAGAACCCCACTCACCTCTTTCGATACAAAGAGCGATGCAGACTTCAGGATCATCCGCCGGCGCATAGCAGACGAAAAGTCCATTTGAATACTCCTTTTTCTTCTCTTCAAATCCGGTCTCAGCGGTACCCGTCTTACAGGCAACAGGAATCGGAAAATTGCCGAGAATGTTGTGAGCAGTACCGTGATCGCTGGTAACTACGGCTCTCATTCCGGTATGGATCGCATCCAGATAATCCTGATTGAATCCGCACGGGATCGCAGATGTATTACCCGTATACAATATGGATCCGTCATCGGCCACAACATTTTTAATGACATGTGGTGTGACAAGATTGTTGGTGGCGATCGCAGCAGTATATCGAGCCAGCTGGATGACTGTAAAACAGTTGTCGAACTGACCGATCGCAGCTTGTGCAGTATTGGCGACGTGCCAGTCTTTATCCTCATCCGTCATACCCTGTCGAAGTCGGGCGTTATTTGCACGATTTGCCCGGATACCCGGATCCTCACCGGGAAGGTCAATGCCGGTAAGTTCGCCTAAACCAAG
>CAJOLL010000019.1 GCA_905235455.1 uncultured Clostridia bacterium | reverse complement strand
GTGATGCCGAAGGCAATCGCGACCGCTGCACCGAAAGCCGCACCGGACGAGATACCCAGCACCTGCGGGTCCGCAAGGGGATTTCGAAAGAGCGCCTGCATTACGACACCCGCCGCAGCAAGTCCTCCGCCCACCAGGCCTGCCAAAAGCACACGCGGCAGTCGGATATTCCAGATGATAAGCTTAGTGGAATCCGGGATATCCCGGAGAAGTTTTTCCTTATTCACGAAAGGGAGCTTGGCCAGTAGGATGCGCGCACTCTGCATGAAAGGCACCGGCACCGCACCCACGGCAGAAGCCCAGATAACAACAATGACCAGAAGGAGCACAAGACTTCCTCCTGTCAAAGTCATTGTTGATCTTTTAAGCGGTTCTTTTTTCATAAACTGCTGTCCGTCCTTTGTCGGACGAATCGTCCGTTTGATCCGATTACGCTGCCTTCTGCTCCTCGAAGCATTCCGGGAAGACCAGCTTGGCGATCATTTCTACGGCATCTGCGTTTCTTGCGCACTGACGGTCCAGAGCATCCGTGCTCTCAAGTACGATCACGTTGCCTTCCTTAACGGCCGTCAGTTCAGAATAAGGAGCTGTTGTCTGGAAGGAACCGTCTGCCCAGCCCGGGATGATGATAATGTTCGGATCCGAAGCCACCAGATCCTCAACATTATATGCCCAGCCGGTCGCTTTTGCTGCAATGTTGTCCACGCCTGCTCTGGTGAGGATATCGTTTACGAATGTATCTCCGGTTGCCGTGTAGTCGCCGCCTTCACCGAAGCTGACGACATAGTAGACCGTCGGCTTCATCTTGTTGTCCTTGATGACATCGTTTACGGAATCAATTTTCGCCTTCATGTCGCCGACTACCTTTTTTGCTTCTTCGTTTGCATTGAGGATCTGACCCATGGACTCAATCCTCCCGTAAACGCCGTCGACCTTTGTCTCATCAATAAAAGAAACTACCGTGCAGCCGAGTTTGCCGAGCTCGTCATATAGATCTTTTGCCATCATGGAATCGACAAGTACGATATCCGCCTGAGCGGCTACAATCGTCTCGAGATTCGGCTGGTACATATCCTCGATCACTACCGGTACATTTGCTGCCGCATCCGGATAGTTGCACAGAGCTGTGCGTCCTACGAGACAGTCACCCTTGCCGAGAGAGAAAACGATCTCTGTCATAGCCGGACTGCAGGAAACGATCTTCTTCGGCTCTTCCTTAATGGTCACCTTTGTGCCGTAGCCGTCGGTGATCTCCAGCGGATATGTCGTCTGGGCGGTTTCTGTTTCAGCAGCCTTTTCTGTCTCCTTCGTATCCGACTTTTTACAAGCGGAAGACGCGAAGACCAGTGCGACGACAAGAGCCAGGCTCATTGCCTTCATTACTTTTTTCATGGTATTCTCCATTTCCGTCCCTTTCCCATCCCCGAAAAGAACTAAAAACAATAAAAACTCACCGGCAGGTCTCCTGGCTTACCCGTTTCCCCTCCGTCCCTGCCTTCTCAGCCGATTCTAAGATCAGCCAATGACTTTATCGGGACTTTGTACCGGGTTACAGTAGTGGGGGCTGCTGCGGATCTTCACCGCATTCCCTATTCTCCTCTTTTACGAGGCACCGGCGGCATACGTTCATTATACAAAAATCGCCTGCCTTTACAATGAAAGCAGGCGATTTTTTGTGCCCAAATATTTTTGCTTTTTCGGCTGTTTTTTAAACAAAATCCAAGATATCGTCGGTCACGGTCTTTTATAAATCGACCGAAACTTCGTCAGGCATCCAGTACTTTTGCTGCCAAAACATAGATGAACGGCGAGTTCCAATAGATCGCTACCTCGTTGATCGAGTAAGCAGTATCGTTATCGCAGTAGCAGCGTGCCGGTGCCATTCCCGTCAGAAGCGACAGCGCGTACGGATCTTCCGGTTTGCCGTTCGGTCCGCCGACGACCATACCCGGTACCGCATGTCCGGCTACCTGGGAAGGACGATGGTGCGGGAACTCCGAAGCGTGCTCGCCGAAGCCGGTAAGGAAGCTGTAACCACAGACATTCATGCCCATAATGTAGTCCACCTGATAGTCGGCAAGATCCTTATACTCCTGATTGCCCGTAAGCTTATATGCAAGGTTATAAACGATCGCGTTATTGCTGATCGTAAGGTTACTGCCCCAAGGATAGTTCGCTCCCATCGGAGAAAAATAACCGTCGCGACCGGCATTCATCATGTCGGTATCTGCTTTGGCAAGGACTCTTGCCGAAAGTTTTTCCGTAAACTCGGCATCATTTGCCAAAGAAGCGTCCGCCGTCAGATAAGCGTGCACTCCGTAAAAGCCCATCTCGATCCAGCCGAGACCGAGCTCCATGGAATCCGAGTACAGTTCTTTTGCCTTATCCAGATAGGAAGCTTCGCCTGTGGCCAGATAAAGTTCCATCGCCGCCCAGAAGAATTCATCCTTGTTACCGGCATCCGGATATTCACCGGTGAATACATCCGACGGATTCAAAAATCCTGTCGTGTCAGAAACTGCATTTGCTTCCATGTACCCATAGGCTTTCTTCGAAGCGTCCAGACATGTGTTTGCAAAATCAGCATCGAACTTCTTATATACGACAGATGCTTTTGCCATGATCGCGGCAAAATCGCCTGTAGCTGTTGTGGAAACAGGAAGAACGATCAGCTGCTCTGTTTCTTCGTTCGGCATAACGGTTGCCGGGAAGTTCGCGCAGGTCACCTTGTGGTAAACTCCGCCGTTTTCCGCCTGCATCTTCAGCATCCACTCAAGTTCATAACGGGCTTCATCGAGAAGATCCGGTACACCGTTTCCACTCTCCGGAATGCCGAGATCGTCCGCCTCATAGCCAATATCTTCATATGTCATGAACAAGTCTTCAATAGTCTTTGCACCCGGAACGACATAGCGTCCGAAGTCGCCGGCATCGTGCCAGCCGCCGCTGACATCGATCTTCTGGTCTGTGCCGTAGATAACCGCTTCCGTGTCATGGCAGATCGGATGCGTAAAATCAGCATATTCTTCACCGATGCAGTCTGTTACTTCACTGCCGCAGCGCTGTGTATAGAGCATCAGGATCGAAGCCTTAAGGGCATCGTCATATACATTATCTGCGATCGTGAACTTATAGGAATCTCCGTAGGTTGCCGTACGAAGGATAAATGTGCCCGTCTCTTTAAAGTCTGAAAAATCACCCGGAGTTACCATGACAGAAGCGCCACGTGCTGTCTGCTTTTCTCCGAATGTTCCGGTATATACGACTTCATTGGTCTCCGCATTGACGATGTCGAAAGTCTCGTCTTCATTGCTGTAAACGAAAACGACCTTATTGTCGTCCGGACGGTAACCGACCTGGTTAAGGCCCATGTGGTTCGGCTCCGGCGGCGGCTCGATATCTTCTGCAGCCGAGCTGTCCAGGATCGTCAGGACTACGTTATCGATATAGATCTTATGTGCCTGACCGTTGCAGTCACCCTGATCACCGAAGTTAAAGGCAAAACGCGGGGACGGATCACTTGGTTCATACATCGTAAACTCCGCCGTGATGTGTGTTCCCTCCGCGGTGATCTTTTCTGTCTCATTTCCGCAATAAGCGTGATAGTCACCGCCGTTGAGCTGGATCCTCCACTCGAAAGTACGATCGATATCACTCTTGATATCAAAGTCCAGCTGATACTTCGCGCCCTTATAGATAGCAAAGCCATCTTTATATACCTGACACGAATGCATCTTATTTCCCGGTGTCGTAATATCTACGATCAGCTGTCCGTCAGTATCTTCGATGGTAAATTCGCCGCCCTCGGCATATGAACCCCACGAGAATTCTTCCGGAAAATCAAAGTGCTCATCCAAAGATCTTGCTCCGTCTTCGAGCTGGTCATTCGGAGCGTTGTGAACAAGTCCACCCTCTTCTCCGTCTTCTGATTCGGACGAATCAGTGTCTTCGGTCGTAACTTCGATCGACTGATCCGTGCCTAAGCTTTCTGTAGTGCTTTCGGTTTCTTTTTCCGACTTTTTACACCCGGCAAGAATACCCGTGAGCATCGTCGCAGAAAGCAGCAATGCAACAATTCTTTTCATTTTGTCCTCCTCTAATTTTATGTATTTCTACCCCGGCGCATCCTCATCATGCGCTATATTCATTATAAGAAGAATAAAAACAAAAAGAAAGATAATGATTTGTCTCAAAATTCTATTTTTCGGGCTTTTCGAAATGAAAGAAAAAAGCTGTCGCATGAAACATGCAACAGCTTCTGCTGGTGACCCGTAGGAGAATCGAACTCCTGTCTTCGCCGTGAAAGGGCGATGTCTTAGCCGCTTGACCAACGGGCCGTGGAAGTGGTAGCGGCAGTGGGATTTGAACCTACGACCTGCCGGGTATGAACCGGACGCTCTGGCCAGCTGAGCTATGCCGCCATATTCCACGCGTTTTTTGACGCCATTAAATCTTATCAGCAGACGCCCTTGGTGTCAAGCATTTTCTAACAATTTAAAGAATAAACCCAAGTTCGCTCAAAAGGTCTTCTATCACATGTACTTTCTCAGTATTCCATGCTTCAAATCCAAAGGCCGCATTGTAATCCGGTTCCATGGCAATCATCCATCACAGTCTGAAAAAGTAAACCGCCGCTGATCTTTACAATCAACGGCGGTTTCGAATGATCTGTTTTACGCGTAACGCAAAATCTTACTTGATCTCAACCTCAGCGCCGGCTTCCTGAAGCTTAGCAGCAGCTGCATCAGCCTCTTCCTTGGAAACATTCTCTTTAACAGCCTTCGGAGCACCATCAACGAGTTCCTTAGCTTCCTTCAGGCCGAGACCTGTGAGCTCACGAACAACCTTGATAACAGCGATCTTCTGAGCACCCGCGCTCTTGAGGTTAACTGTGAACTCTGTCTGAGCAGCAGCACCGGCAGCAGCGCCGGCATCACCAGCCGGAGCAGCAACTGCTACAGCAGCAGCGGATACGCCAAATTCTTCTTCGATACCCTTCTCGAGCTCGAACAGTTCCATAACGGACAGTGTCTTGATCTCATCGAGAAGCTTAGTAATTTTTTCACTAGCCATTTTTATATTCCTCCAACAATTTTTTCATAAAAGCCTTGCGGCATAACTAGTAGGTTGCCACGATCTTTGATCGCAGCGGGCCGAGATTACTCAGCAGGTGTTTCTGTTGCTTCTGCAGCAACGGCAACCGGCTCTTCTGCCGGAGCGGCCACTTCAGCAGCCGGAGCTGGCTCTTCTGCCTTAGCTTCCTCTGCCGGAGCTTCTTCAGCAGCCGGAGCAGTAGCTGCGCCACCCTCTGCCTCGAGTTTTTCGGCAGCAGCTTTGGTAAGCATAGCGAGCTTTGTAATAGGGAAGAGCAATGCATAGACGATCTGGCTGAGCAGTACATCCTTGGACGGAACAGCTGCGAGAGCCTCGACCTCTGCAACAGTTGCAACTTTGCCCTCGATGATTCCGCCCTTGATTGTGAGCTTCTCAAAATCATCAGCAAACTTCTTGCTAACCTTAGCAGGCGCCATCATATCTTCTGTGGAATATGCAACAGCTGTCGGGCCCTTGAACATTTCGTCCAGACCTTCGATACCGAGTTCCTTGAAGACGAGATTCAGTGTCGTGTTCTTAACTACCTTGTAGCTGACGCCGTTCTTACGCATTTCAGTACGAAGAGCAGTGTCCTGTTCTACAGTCAGACCACGAGCATCTACGAAAACAAAGGACTGTGCTTCCTTGTAGCTGGCTACCAGGTCAGCAACGATCTTCTTCTTTGCTTCCAAAATCTTTTCACTTGGCATGATCTTTTACCTCCTTATATTGATTACTAAAATACCCCACGCTGTTTCGCGAGGGGTATCAAAGTACTCAATACGGTTCCTCACCTCGGCGGGACGACTTAACGTTTACGATCGCTCTCCCGCTGTCTTCAGCAGTGGATATTTTATTAAGTTAGGATATCCATCCCGGGAAAGCACTTTCCGAGTCAGGGAGTGGATACGCCCCCGGAACGTTCTATTCCTTACAGCTTTGCAGGGTTGACACGGATACCGGGACCCATTGTGGAGCAGATGGAAACGTTCTTCAGATACTGACCCTTAGCAGCGGACGGCTTTGCCTTGATGATAGCATCCATGATCGTCTTGAAGTTCTCTTCGAGCTTCTCCTGACCAAAGGAAACCTTGCCGATCGGGCAGTGGATGATGTTTGTCTTATCGAGACGGTACTCGATCTTACCGGCTTTGATGTCTGTAACCGCTTTTGCTACATCCATGGTAACTGTACCGGCCTTCGGTGTCGGCATCAAGCCCTTCGGGCCGAGAACCTTACCAAGACGACCGAGCTTCGGCATCATGTCCGGAGTTGCGATGAGAGCGTCAAAGTCGAACCAGTTCTCGTTTGCGATCTTATCGATGAACTCTTCAGCACCGACATACTCTGCGCCTGCAGCCTGAGCTTCATTAGCCTTCGGACCCTTAGCGATAACGAGTACGCGCTTTGTGCGACCTGTACCATGAGGGAGAACTACAGCACCACGAACCTGCTGGTCAGCGTGACGGGAGTCAACACCCAGACGGACGTGAAGTTCTACCATCTCATCAAATTTTGCTTTACCTGTTTCTACAACCAGACGAACTGCTTCGGAAGGATCGTAAGAAACAGATCTGTCTACGAGCTTAGCGAGCTCTGTATATCTCTTTCCTCTTTTCATGTTATCTCTCCTTCAAATCAGTCCTCAGTTACAACGATACCCATGCTTCTGGCAGTACCGGCTACCATACGAGCACAAGCGTCGATGTCTGCGGCATTTGTATCAACGATCTTGATCTCTGCGATCTTTTTGCACTCAGAGAAAGAGATCTTTGCTACTTTGTCCTTGTTCGGCTTACCGGAAGCCTTCTCAATATTGCAAGCTTTCTTAAGCAGTACCGGTACCGGCGGAGTCTTTGTAATGAAAGAATAAGAACGGTCAGCGTAAACCGTGATGATTACAGGAATGATGAGACCTGCATCCTTTGCTGTTCTTTCATTAAACTCTTTGACGAACTGGGCGATATTAAGTCCATGCTGTCCAAGAGCTGGTCCAACCGGCGGCGCTGGTGTTGCTTTGCCTGCAGGGATCTGAAGTTTTACGTACCCTACAACTTTTTTAGCCATATGTGGCCACCTCCCAAATAAATTTCTTGCCGGCCCGTCTTATCCCGGTGCCGATATTTCTTTCATCTCCGAAGAGATGTGATAAGCAAATAATTAAACTCTTACTACCTGTGCGAAATCGATCTCTACAGGTGTCTCTCTTCCGAACATCGAGATACGTACACGAACCATGTGCTTCTCGAGGTTCATCTCTTCAACAGTTCCTACGCAGTCTCCGAAAGGACCGGAAATGATACGTACGGAATCGCCGACTTCGTAATCCACGGACGGAACCCAGCTGGATTCGAGTCCCATGAGCGCAAGTTCCTCGTCGGAGAGCGGCTGCGGCTTATTGGCATTCGGACCTACGAAGCCTGTTACACCACGTGTGTTACGAACGATGTACCAGATTTCTTCTGTGTAGACCATCTTGATCAGGACGTAGCCCGGGTAACGCTTCTTCTGCGTAACCTTCTTCTTCCCATCCTTGACTTCGACGCTCTCGTCCATCGGGATGGATACTTCCTGGATCATCTCCTGGAGACCACGGTTCTCGATCACGGCTTCCAGCGTGCTCTTTACCTTGTTCTCATATCCCGAATAGGTATGTACGACATACCATTTAGCCTCATATGCCTGTTCTTCAGCCATGTCTTGCTCCTCGTATATAACGTTGACTTACGTCTCAGACGGTGTTGTTTCCTCAGACGGTGCACTCTCGCTTTCAGACTCTCCCTCAGACGGAGCTTCTGTGACGGAGACAGATGCATCGGATGCATCAGATTCAACTGTAGTAGTTACAGTTGTCTCAATGTTCTGATCATAGAATCCTACTTTTTCAAGGATCCAGCCCGCACCTTTGCTGATTGCAGTCAAAAGGATCGCGCAGACAGCAATAACGACCAGAACTACAGCAGAATTCTGAATCAACTTTTCCTTTGTCGGCCAGATAACTCTCTTGAGCTCCAGACGAACATCGTTGAACTTCATTGCTATACGTTTGAAGATGTTCGGTTTCTTCTTCTTGTCAGCCATTGGTCATACCCTCAATCTTGTTTCCTTTAATAGATAAGAAACGATATTACTTAGTTTCTTTATGTACAGTATGCTTATGGCAGAACTTGCAGTACTTCTTCACTTCCAAACGATCCGGGTCGTTCTTCTTGTTCTTATATGTCTGATAGTTTCTCTGCTTGCACTCTTCACAAGCCAGTGTGAGCTTGTCACGTACTCCTGCTTTGGTAGCCATTTTTCGAACACCTCCAAAATATCTGTGCTTTCATGCATCTTCTGATGCAAAAATTCGCGCATAAAAAATAGACCTAAACGGCGATAGCAACGGATATGATACCACAGGGTCAAGCCTGTGTCAACGAAAAATCCGCATTTATCTAAATCGAAATCAATCTTGTATGTACTTTCATGGTGTTTCCCCTTTCTCTGCTTGCAAATAACACAGGACGGACATCACCATTCTTCATGCTTAATCAGAGCGAATCGGGTTATGCGGTTTTCAGCGCTTCTTTAATTCCTCTTCTACTTCTTCCGGTGTGATGCCCATCTGAGCCATCATGACCAGTGCATGGTAGAAAAGATCTGCCAGCTCGAGGATCGTATTCTCCTTGTCGCCGCGGGAGGCGGAAATGATCGCCTCGATGGCTTCTTCGCCGACCTTTTTGCCGATCTTCTCGATGCCTTTGTCAAACAGGTAGTTGGTGTAGGAACCGTCTACCGGATTTGCTTTTCTGTCGAGAATCAGATTATACAGGTCTTTGCTTACGTTTGTGCTGTTTGAATCCATTACTATCCATTCCTTTCTTATCTAAAAGCACTTGCCCACGACTTTTCGCGGCTCTCCGTGCAGTAATTCAGATCTCGATATCCGTAAAGAAGCAGCTGTGGTTTCCTGTGTGGCATGCCGCCCCGTCTTGGTCAATGTAGAATAACAGGGTATCGCGGTCGCAGTCAAGGCTGGCTCTTTTCACATGCTGGAAGTGACCGGATGTTTCGCCCTTGAGCCACAAGGAATTCCTGGATCTGCTGTGATAGTGCATCAACTTCGTCTCCATGGTCTTTTCCAAAGACTCGTAGTCCATATAGGCCATCATGAGGACGTCCTTGGTGGATTCTTCCACTACGATCGTCGGGACCAGGCCGAGCTTATCCTTCTTCAGGGATTGCCAGAGCTTAAGTGCCGGGCTGAGTTTTCTTACCGGGATACCGCGTCCTGCGAGATAATCCTTCAGATCTTCGATCTTGATCTCGCCGAAGTGGAAAAGACTTGCGGCAAGGACGGCGTCTGCACCGCCGTCGATGATCCCGTCGTAGAAGTCCTCCATCTTACCGGCGCCGCCACTTGCGATGACCGGAATCGATACGGCATCCGCGATCATTCTGGTAATGATATTATCAAAGCCGCTCTTTGTTCCGTCACGGTCGAGGCTGGTAAGAAGGATCTCACCTGCGCCGAGTGCTTCGACTTTCTTTGCCCACTCGAGAGCATCGAGACCTGTCGCCTTGGTGCCGCCGGCAACGACGACTTCGTAACCGCTCGGAAATTTACTGTTATCTTCTTCGCTGGCATTCTCGTCGATTCCCTGAAAATCGGCATCGGTTCCTGCGATACGGATCTTTCCGCCTGTCCTTCCACGGACGTCGATGGCAACGACGACGCACTGGGAACCGAATTTCTCACTGGCTCGGCGTACCAGTTCCGGATCTTTTACCGCCGCGGAATTCAGGGAGATCTTATCTGCACCTGCATTTAAGATCTCACGGATATCTTCCAAAGAGCGGATGCCTCCGCCGACGGTAAACGGGATAAAGACCTGCTCGGCGACGCTTTTGACCATATCGACGACAGTACCGCGGCCTTCTACGGTTGCGGAAATATCCAGAAATACCAGTTCGTCAGCGCCGGCTTCGTTATAAGCTTTGGCACATTCGACCGGATCTCCGGCATCGCGCAGCGCGATAAAGTTGGTACCCTTAACGACACGGCCGTTCTTTACGTCCAGACAAGGAATAATTCTTTTACTGAGCATGGGTGTTCACCTTTCTGTGGATCTTTGCATTCGCTTTTTCTCGTGGTGCCCGAAAAGCACCTGTCCTTCTTACCTTGTCTGCTTCGCCCAGCGGTTTAAGATCGCAAGGCCCGCTTCACCGCTCTTTTCCGGGTGGAACTGGCAGGCAAAGACATTATCTCTTCTGACGCTGCAGCAGTAATCGATCCCGTAATTCACGGTTGCTGCGACATCTTCTTCTCTTTCCGGTACACAGTAGTAAGAGTGCACGAAATAAACATATTCTTTATCCGGAAGGATCTCGTTTTTCGAATTCAATTCGTTCCAGCCGATCTGCGGAATCTTAAGTCCCATGTCGGAAGAAAACTTCACGACTTTACCGGGAAGGACCGAAAGTCCTTTTACCGGTTCACCGCCGAAAGATTCTTCGGAAGTATCGAAAAGCATCTGCATGCCGAGGCAGATACCGAGAAACGGTTTTCCCGATGCGACATACTCATGAACGACCTTATCAAGGCCCTTTGCCGTCAGTGCTTCCATCGCCGCGCCGATCGCACCGACGCCGGGAAGAACAACACCGTCCGCGTCCATGACGCGGGCGGGGTCGTCGGTGATCTCACTTTCGTAACCTAAGAAGGCCAGTGCTTTTTGCACTGAACCTAAGTTACCCATTCCATAATCGATAATGGCGATCATGCAAGTTCCTTTCCTGTCAGCAGGCGATAGCACTCTCTGTACTTCTCTGCCGTCTTGTTGATGATCTCCTCCGGAAGTGTCGGAGCCGGATAGGTCTTATCCCAGTCCAGCGTCTCCAGCCACTCACGCAGATACTGCTTGTCGAAGCTCTTCTGTGCACGGCCCGGCTCATAGTCGGAAAGATCCCAGAAACGGGAAGAGTCAGGTGTGAACATTTCGTCGGCAACGACGAGTTTTCCGTCGATCTTACCGAACTCGAACTTGGTGTCGGCAAGGATCAGACCGCGGGTGAGCGCGTACTCGGAGACCTTGGTATAAAGAGCAAGAGCTGCGTCCTTCAGTGCCTTTGCATCTTCCTCACCAAGAAGATCGACGAGCTGCTCGAAGGTGATGTTGATGTCGTGGCCTTCGTCCGCCTTTGTAGACGGAGTGAAAAGCGGCTCGGGGAGCTTGTCGCCCTGGCGCAGACCCTCCGGCATCTTCATACCGCCGACGGTGCCGTTTGCCTTGTACTCTTTAAGAGCGGAACCCTCGAGGTAACCTCTGACGATGCACTCTGCCGGGAGCATGTTGACCTTTTTAACCAGCATGGATCTTCCGCGGAGCTCTTCCTCATACTTATCAAGGCCCATCGGGTATTCCTTCGGATCAGTAGTGATAACATGGTTCGGGAGGACGTCCTTCGTAAAATCAAACCAGAAGGCGGAGATCGAGCTTAAGACCTTACCCTTATCCGGGATGCACTCGTCGAATACGACATCAAAAGCGGAGATACGGTCGGTAACGACCATCAGGAGTGAATCTCCCAGATCGTAAACGTTTCTGACCTTACCTTTGACGAATACCGGTAAATCAATGAAATCAGTGTCTCTTAATGTTGCCATGTTTTTATCCTCACTTTTTATAAGATACTAAGTTGTTGCGGTCGGCCGCACCATCCGTTTATTCGTCCTCGCCTTTGATCTCCCCGAGGACTTCCATGTTATCGAACTCATCGACGAACATGCTGACTTCTTTTTCTATGCCGGTCGCTACGATACCGACGATCATGTCGAGTGCGATGCCGTCATCCGTCATCTCCGCGTAGCAGCGGAGCACCGCGATCTCGGCAGGACGAAGCTCGATCCGGGACTCACCGTCCACGGTCAGGTCATTTTCGTTGGATGACAGAAGATCGCAGATATCCTGAACTTTGTCGTTGATCCACCGGATGCGCTCATGAAGTTCGACCGTTCTTTTGATGAACTCCATCTCGTCTCTGGCCTGCGTCAGGACCGTGACTTCTTCATCAAGGAGCTTCGTCTTTACTTCCCATGCCTCAAAGTCTTCATTATACGGGTACTTTTCGGGCATGATCAGAGCACTCCCTTCGTCGAAGGGATCTGGTCCTTGAACTTCTCATCGATAGCTGCCGCAACGCGAAGAGCTCTTGCGAACGCCTTGAACATCGCTTCGATCTTGTGGTGGTCATTGGCGCCGTATTCGCACGTAAGGTGCAGTGTCAGTCCGGCGTTAAAAGAAACGGCACGGAAGAATTCTTCTACGAGCTCGGTCGCGAATTCACCGACACACTCGCCGCCGAATTCGGCCTGAAGTACCAGGAACGGTCTGCCGGAGATGTCCAGCGAGCACCGGGCAAGAGCTTCATCCATCGGGATCGATGCAAAACCGTAACGGTTGATGCCGCGCTTTTCGCCGAGCGCTTCCGCGAGCATCTTTCCGATAACGATACCGATGTCTTCGGTCGTGTGGTGTCCGTCCACATTCAGGTCACCATCGCAGCGGATACTTAAGTCCATGCCGCTGTGACGCGCCAGAAGGTCGAGCATGTGATCAAGAAAACCGATGCCGGTGGAAATATCGCTTACACCCTTACCGTCAAGCTCCAAAGAGCCCTTGATCTTCGTCTCTTTCGTGTTTCTTTCCTGTGATGCGGTTCTGCTCATTTAGTTTCCTCCTGCGATCTCGTCGATCGCCTTAAGTAATGCATCCATCTCCTCATCCGTTCCTACCGTGATACGAAGATATCCGCTGATACGGGGCTTATTAAAATACCTTACCAGTATACCTTTCCCGCGTAGTTTTGTGTAGATGGCTTCTGCCGTCATATCCTTCGGAGAAGCAAAAAGGAAATTCGTCTTCGAAACCGGGACTATCCACCCGCGGGAACGAAGCTCCTCGGCGATGCGGTCTCTCGTTACACAGACTTTCCTTACGTTCTCCATGACCCATTCATCATCCGCTATGGCCACAGAGGCTACCCTCTGTGCGATCGCATCTACCGGATAGGAGTTAAAGGAATCTCGGATCCGACACAATCCCTCGATCAGTTCCGGATCGCCGACGGCAAATCCGAGTCTCAGACCCGCCAGAGAGTGCGACTTACTGAGTGTGCCGGTCACCAGAAGATTCCTGTACTTCGGAAGAAGCGATCTTGCCGTCACGCCGGAAAAAGCGGCGTACGCCTCATCCACGAGCACGACATGATCAGGGTGTGCCTGAAGGATCTTCTCGACATCCGACAGATCCAGAAGGATCGACGTCGGGGCATTCGGATTGGCAAAAGCAACTCCTCCGCCCGGTTCTTTACAAAAAGCGTCTGCGTCGATACCAAAGTCTTCCCGAAGCGGGATCTTCTTCAGCGGGATACCGTAAAGATCTGCATAAACGGGATAAAAGCTGTAGGAGATATCCGGGATCAGAAGCGGGGCCGCCTCCTCTCCGGATTCGAAAAACGCCTGAAATGAAAATGCCAAGACTTCGTCGGATCCGTTTCCGCAGAAGACCTGTTCAGGAGTGACTCCAAGTACTTTTGCAAGTTCCTCGCGGACGACCTGGGAGCTGGTCTCCGGGTATCTGGCGAGGAGCGGTATATCAACATCTTCCAGGACCTTGCGGACCTTGGGAGATGCCGGATACGGATTCTCGTTTGTATTCAGCTTAATGATCTTCTGCCCCGGTTTCGGCTGTTCGCCGGCCACATAGGGCTCGATGTTTCTCGTTTTCTCATTCCAGAAACGGCTCATGGTTTCTTTTTCCTCATTTCTCATTCAAGCTCATTCGAAGCCGTTGTCAGCTTCCGACAGTGCTTTTGGAGCAGTACCCGCCCGAAATGAGCGGGCACCTTCTCAAAAGCTTATTCTTCGAATCTTACGCGAATCGCACCGGCGTGACACTCGAGGCCCTCGGCGTCGGCAAATGCGGCTACGTCCTTATAGCAGTCACGGAGTGATTCTTCGTTATAGCGCAGCACGGAGATCTTCTTAAAGAAGTCGCCTGTGTTGAGCGGCGAGAAGAATCTTGCAGTACCGGACGTCGGCAGCGTGTGGTTCGGACCTGCAAAATAGTCACCCAGCGGCTCCGGTGTGTAGTTTCCGACGAAGATCGCGCCGGCATTGTTGATGCGGTCGATATATTTATCCGGATCTTCCACGCAGAGTTCCAGGTGCTCAGGTGCCAGTTCTTCACTGAAGGCAAGCGCTGCTTCCATATCATCTACGACCAGAATAGCACAGTAAGTGTCCAAAGATTTGGACAGGATCTCTTTTCGGAGGCTCTTTTCCGAACGTCGGTCAACCGCTTCGTAAACGGCATCCGCCAGCTTTTCACTGGTGGTCAGAAGGATCGCGGAAGCAAGCACATCGTGCTCAGCCTGTGAAAGAAAGTCCGCGGCAACAAATTCCGGAACAGCGGAATCATCGGCGATGATCAAAATCTCACTCGGACCTGCGAACATATCGATATCGACCTGGCCGAACACCAGACGCTTGGCGGTATTTACATAGATGTTGCCCGGACCGCAGATCTTATCGACACGCGGGATGGACTCGGTACCATAGGCCATCGCACCGATCGCCTGGGAACCGCCAACCTTATAGATCTCTGTCGCGCCTGCGATGCTGGCGGCAGCTAAAATGACCGGGGCAATCGATCCGTCCGCACGCGGCGGTGTGCAAAGCACGATACGCGGACAGCCCGCGGCTTTTGCCGGGATAACGTTCATGAGGACTGTAGACGGCAGCGGAGCCGTGCCACCCGGTACATAGATTCCGGCCACGGAGATCGGGCGGACGCGCATGCCGATCTCGGCACCCTTAGCGACATCCATCTTAAAGCCGGTCTCGACCTGTCTCTCATGGAAGGCGAGGATATTGGCCGCTGCTTTCTTAATCACTTCGACCAGGTTCGGATCGAGAGAACTGATCGCATCGGCGATCTCCTGATCGGTAACTCTGACATTGGTTGAGTTAATATCTGCCTTATCGAACTTCTTCGTGTACGCAAAGACGGCAGCATCGCCGTTCTTCTTGATATCGTCGAGAACATCGTTGACGACATCGATGATCGGGCCGAGCTCCATCTTGCCGCGCATGCCCAGTTCTTCACAGATCTTCTTCAATTCTCCCTGCGGAGCCTTTAGCTTTTTACACTTCATTTTGCTTCCTCTTTCTTCTTCTCATTTAAGATCGCGACCTGTTTTCTCAATGCATCAAGCATCGGAACGATCTCGGATTCTTTCATCTTCATGGACACGCGGTTAACGACAACGCGGGCACTGATGTCGGCAACGACTTCCAGAACGTCAAGCCCGTTCTCCTTAAGAGTACGACCGGATTCCACGATATCGACGATAACTTCGGAAAGACCGATCAGCGGAGCCAGTTCCACGGAACCGTTGAGTTTGATGATCTCGACGCTCTCCTTCTTCGTTCCTTCGAAGTATGCGCGCGTGATGTTCGGATACTTCGAAGCGACACGCTTATTCGGGATCTGGTCGAGCTTATCCTTCAGAGAGGCCGGACCGCAGACACACATCCTGCAGGCGCCGAACCCCAGGTCAATGACTTCATAGAGATTTCTTCCTTCTTCAAGGAGGGTATCCTTACCGACCACGCCGATATCCGCGGCACCGTATTCCACATATGTAGGAACGTCTGACGGCTTGGCCATGATGAAACGAAGACCTGTCTTTTCGTCTTCCAATATCAGTTTTCTGCTCTCCTCACGACCGGCGGAAACATCATATCCCGCAGCCTCAAGAAGATCCAGTGCTTTTTGCGCCAGACGCCCTTTTGATAAAGCGATCGTAATCATGTATTTTCGTCCTCCTCAGTGTCTTCCTCTTCTTCGATATATATGACCTGGTCGATCCCGTGCTCTTCGGCATAGGCATCGAGCGCTTCCTCGCTTCGATGTTCCGTGTCGACAATGACCTTATTGCCCATCGCGCGGAGTTCTTTTGCCGTAGCAAAAGCAGCTTTCCTCATGCCTTCTCCTTCGGCATAACCGACGATCGCGTCCACTTCCGAAAATTCGGAGAGCTTGTCCTGGCGGCGAAGCGCGGTCAGGCAGAGGTTGATGCCGAGGGAGAAACCTACGGCTTCGAGGTCACGACCGAAGTTGCTGATGACCTTGTCGTATCTTCCTCCGCTTAAGATCGGGAAGCCGATCTCGTAGGTAAAGCCCTTAAAGATCATGCCGGTATAGTAGTCGAGCGAACGGAGCATGCCGAGGTCGACGGAAACGTACTGGATCAGTTCGTAATCTTCAAGCACCTTGAGGATCTCACGAAGATTATTGAGGGCCGCTTTGGAACGGCTGTTATTGACCTTGCTGTCAAATGCATCGAGCACATCGTAGGTGCCGAACTTGTTGGAGATCATGTCGAGGATCTCTTTGGCATCTTCCGAAAGACCCAGTCTCTCCGCCGTCTTTTCGATCCTGACGATGTCCTTCTGGTCGATCGCCGTCGAAAGCTCAAGCTCATCTTCCGTCGACAATCCCCATTCTTCTGCCAGGCCCTTAAAGAAATCAACCTGTCCCACTGAGACCTGAAGATCCGTGATCCCTGTCGTCAGCACAGACTGAATACCAAGTGCGATGACCTCCGCGTCAGATTCCGAGCTCTGAAGTCCCAGCAGCTCCACGCCTGCCTGAGAGAACTCACGGAGTTTTCCTCCGCCGGCCTTTGGGAAGCGGTACATATTCTCGATATAGGAAAGACGGAGCGGCGGCTTCTCATCCTTAAGAAGTGTCGCGGAAAGGCGGGCGACCGGGATCGTTCCGTCAAAACGCAGAGCGATGATACGGCCGTCCATGTCCGTCATCTTAAACATATCTTCCGTCGATACATAGTCTCCGCTGGCGTAAACATCGTAGTATTCGATACCCGGTGTCTCCACCTCACTATAGCCATATCCGGAAAACAGCTCTCTGATGTCTGTCTCAATCTTTCTCTTCGCACTGGCGTCCTGCGGCAGAATGTCGATCACGCCGTCCGGAGTATGAAACCGATAATTTCCCATGAGGTAGTCCTCCCAATGATTTTCATATATAATAAATGTGCTGCGCGGAAATGGTTCCCGCTCCAAAAGCACTTTTCTTCGCGGCACTTTATCGCTTTATCTTATTAAAGTGATAAAATACCATGTGTGTATTGTATGCGAGGGGGCACTATTTGTCAAGGCAATCTCGTTTATTCGCGATATAATGTAAGAGGGGTGTAAAAATGGCAGACCAGTTGACGCATATTTGTGAGTTTATCTTTAAATACGGTATTTTCTTCCTCCTTTTCTTTATTCTGATGAACCTCGTTACCTTCGCCCTTTTTCGCGCCGATAAGAAAAAGGCCGAAAAAAACAAATTCCGCATCCCGGAGCGCGATCTTCTGAGTTTTTCCGCCTGCTTCGGCGCACTGGGAGGACTCCTCGGCATGATCATTTTCCACCACAAGACAAGAAAGCCGAAATTCTTTATCTGGGTGCCGGTCTTTGCGATCCTCCAGATTATCGTTATCAATCTCGTGTTTAAAAGGGGACATGTGAAATGAAATACTTTGTTGCTTCCGATATCCACGGATATCCCGAATACTGCGAAAAGATCCTTTCCGCATATGACAGAGAACAGGCCGACCGCCTGATATTGCTCGGGGATCTTCTCTATTTCGGTCCCAGAAATCCTCTGGAAAGTACTTACGATTCCAAGGGCGTCATCGCACTATTAAATGAACGGAAAGAAGATCTTCTCTGCGTCCGCGGCAACTGCGATTCCGATGTGGATCAGATGGTGCTGGATTTTCCGATCCAGGCGGACTATGCCGTGCTTTCACTGGGAAAAAGACTTGTCTATATGACGCATGGGCATGTTTTTAATCCTTCGCATCTGCCACCGATGAAAAAAGGCGATATCCTTCTTACCGGCCACACTCATGTGGTCGCCTGCGAAGAGCTGCCCGAAGGGATCCTGTACCTGAATCCGGGCTCCCCCACATATCCGAAACAGAACACGCATCGGGGCTACCTGATCCTCACGGAAGGTTCTGCCACCTTCAAAGACCTCAACGGTAACACCGTCATCGAAAAAAAACTCTGAACCCGCGAGATCAAAAACATAAAAAGCGCCTCCTTCGCCAAAGGCCGAGGACAGCGCCTTGATATTTTTTTGTTCGGATTCAGTAACCGCGCTTGCCTTCGAGGGACTCGTCGTTGTCGATCCAATCCTGGACATCGACTTCCCTGTACTCGTTCTTGTTATCACGCACGATGACCTTATCGATACCTGCGTTGATGATCATTCTCTTACAAAGAGAACAGGAATTGGACTTGGCGATATACTCTTTCGTCTTTGCGTCATATCCGGAAAGATACATCGTCGCGCCGATCATCTTATCACGGGAAGCAGAGATGATCGCATTCTGCTCGGCATGAACGCTTCTGCAGAGCTCGTATCTTTCACCTCTCGGGATCTGAAGTTCTTCTCTGATGCAGGTGCCGAGATCCGAGCAATTCTTTCTTCCTCTCGGAGCGCCTACATACCCTGTGGAAATAACTTCATCGTTTTTCACGATAACGGCACCGTAGTGTCGTCTTAAACATGTGCTTCTCTGGGCAACTACCTCGGCCAGATCCAGATAATAATTGACTTTATCTCTTCTTTCCATCGGGACTTTATACCTCAACAACCGTGACAATGGCATCGTATCCGTCGGTTACCGTTACCGTATATGCCTGATCATCACCATCAACCAGGAAGGATCCGCAATAGGTAGCGACAAAACCGGTGACCGCCGAATCCGGATCAGCCGGATCACTTAATGTTGCAGCCATCCATGTACCGCTGACCGTCGTTCCTGCGAAGGAAGCGCTGGCAACAGTGCTCGCTGTCGTATCCATATTTGTACCGGAAACAGTGATCGTGACCTGATACTTCTTTCCGCTTACGAGTGTCTTCGTGCCGTCCTTATTGAGAGTAACGGCATCTTTCGAATTGACGGAAACGCCGAGATCCGGAGCCGCGCAAAGTCTCTGCCATTCAGAAGCGGCAGCGCCCTTCGGCTTCCACTGGATCTGGTCTTCGTATGTCGGATCACCATTTATGTCAACGATCGGATCTCCGTTGTCATCCACAAGCGCAACACCCTTCACCAGCTGCAGGTCAATGTCCGCCGCCAGTTCACCCGTAATGTCGGCAAGATCTACAAGTTTGTGATTGGTCGTATCAGCACCTGTCGTGTAATGCCAGTAGATCGCATCCGTACCCTTGGTCAGTTCGATCTTCGGGGACATAAGATCCGCAACAGCAATCAGATTCTTGTACTCCGTATCATTACCGGACATATATCTCCACTTGATATATGTCCCGTCGTTTGCGATCTCAACATCTTTACCATTTGTACCGGTAAGTTCGGTGATCGTGGCCACTGTTCCCTGCCAATCCGTATCACCTTCATACTTCCACTGAATCAGGTCACCGTTTCTTGCGACAACGACCGACTTACCCGGTTCGCCCTTGTCGCCTGTTTCGCCCTTGTCGCCCTTCGGGCCCTGCTCGCCCGGAATACCTGTCGGACCATCTGCACCCTTGAGGGAAGCGATCGATACGATCGGACGCCAGCCCGCATCAGAATCCCCTCTGTATCTCCAGGAGATCGTTCCGCCGTCCACGCCGAATTCTACCGGGCGTCCGTCAGTTCCCTGGAGCGAAGAGACATTAAGAAGTGTCTTCCAATCATCATTTCCGGAAGTATATCTCCATTGCAGAGCGCCGTTATTATTTCTGATCTCTACATCGCGGCCATCTTCACCTGCATCACCCTTAGGACCCTGAATACCCTGCGGACCCTGCGCACCCTGGGCACCCTGCGCACCCTGGGCACCCTGTTCACCCTTCTGACCTGCGAGAGAAGAGGACGGCATGATGTTGACCCATTCTCCCTTAGAATTCTTGTACTGGATGTATCCGTCTTCGGACTCACGGAAATCCGGATCTTCACCGGAATCCTGAAGCGCACTGACCGGCATGAATTCTTTCCAAGCGTCGTCACCCTCGCCTTCATAACGATAAACAACGACACCGTTGCTTTTACTAAATTCCATCGGACGCTCTTTGTTTCCGGCGGTTTTCGAGAAATATACATAAACACCTGCGGCGCCGACAACACCGAGGCAAACGATACATGCGATAATGATTTTTACTGAGTCCCTCATAAGCCCGAACACTCCCTAAATTAACTCAATATATATTGTAATATAACCATCTCTTTGTGAAAAGCACTTTTCTAAAATTCATTTGTATTTTTAAAATATGAGATACTCCGCTCGGACTCATTTGTGATATTTTTCACCGAAATGGATCTTAAATGCGCGGTACACCTGCTCGAGAATGATCAATCGCGTCATCTGGTGGGTAAACGTCATGGGAGAAAGGCAAAGTCTTTCATTCGCCCTCTGCAGCAGTTCGGGCGAAAGGCCATTAGATCCGCCGATCACTAAGATAAGCTCGGCGCCGCCCTTTTCAAAGCCGGAGATCACATGCCGGGCCCATTCTTCCGAAGTCATTTCTTTTCCGTGAAGATCCAGTACGATCACATATGCATTCGGTTTGATCCGGGAAAGGATGCGCTTTCCTTCCTGATCGAGTGCCTGCTGTTCCGGGATCGAATCCGGCGCATCAGGAACTTCGATGATCTCGACGGAGGTGTACTTCGACAAGCGTTTGACATACTCGCTGATGCCGTCATTGAGCCACTTTTCCTTGATCTTCCCCGCACATACGATCTGAAGTTTCATAAGACATCTCCGAGGATCAAAGGTTCTGTCGGAACATAGCGGTTCGCGACACGAAGGGTAAAGTCACGGTCACGCACCAGTTCTTCATCCTGCAATGCCCGTACGACGGTTCTTTCCGCAACCTGGGGAAGATTATTCTCTTTACTTAAATGACCGAGGATAAAATGCCGTGTCCCCGCTTTGCATAGAGCAGCCACGGTACTGGCACATTCATCATTACAGAGATGGCCGTAATTTCCGTCGATCCTTTTTTTCAGATAGTACGGATATTCTCCGTTCCAGAGCATGTCCTTATCGTAGTTTGCCTCGATCAGGATCCCTTCACATCCGAGAAGATGTTCAAAGACCGTGGGGGCCATATATCCGATATCCGTGGCAATTGCCGCTTTATGAGTCCCCGCGGAAAAGCAGTAGCCGCAGGACCCGGAAGTATCATGTGGTGTGGAGAAGGCAACGATCCCGAGGTTGCCGACCGTAAACTCTTTATCCGGAATGACTTCATTGTCCAGGCTCGGAAGATGCGGCTTCTTCTCTGCCGCATGAATGCCGGACCAGGTTTCTTTGGTAGCATAGATCGGAACGGAGAATTTCCGCGTGAATACATCCAGTCCGGAAATGTGATCGCTGTGATCATGCGTGATCAGGATCGCCGACAGATCAAAGGGATTGATCCTGACGATATTAAGTGCCTCTACGATCTTTTTACAGTTCATGCCCGCATCAACGAGCACGAGCGTATCGGCGGAAGATACCAAAACGGCATTTCCGCTCGATCCCGAAAAAAGAGGCGTAATGGTTATCGTTTGGGAAAGGTTGTCCTGGCCCATGATCATTCGTCACCGTCCGACACGATATGTTCTTCATCGTCCGGAATGTGATCGATCTCGGCACCGACGGCACGGAGTTTTTCCACGATCTTCTCGTAACCGCGTTCGATGCGGTTCGCACAGGTGATCGTCGTCACACCGTCTGCGGCAAGTCCGGCAAGTACCATAGCGGCACCTGCGCGAAGGTCCAGTGCGGACACTCTCGCACCGCAGAAGCTGACCGGTCCGTTAATCAGAGCGATCCTCTCCATTACCGTGATCGAAGCGCCCATGGACTGCAGTTCCGGAATATACTGGAAACGGTTATCCCATACATTCTCGTGCATACGGCTCAGGCCATTCGCCTGACACAAAAGCACCGTTGCCTGCGGCTGAAGGTCCGTCGGGAATCCCGGATACGGACGAGTCTTAAAGTTTGTCGGCTCCGGTTCCACGCCATCATCGATGGTAACGCGGATCCAATCATCGCCCTGTTCGATATTAAAGCCCATTTCAAGCATCTTCACCGTCAGCGGTTCCATATGCTTCGGAATGAGGTTATGAATCGTAACATCGCCTCGTGTTACGGCAGATGCGATCATATATGTTCCGGCCTCGATCTGATCCGGAATGACGGAATAGGTATATCCGCCCGGAAGCACGGGCACGCCTCGTACGCGGATCGTATCCGTACCTGCTCCCTTGATATCTGCGCCCATTGCGTTGAGGAAGTTCGCCACGTCAACGATATGAGGTTCTTTTGCCGCGTTCTCGATGACTGTCGTTCCGTTGGCTTTGGTCGCTGCCAGCATCAGGTTGATCGTTGCGCCTACACTGACTACATCGAGGAAGATATGTGCGCCTTTGAGTTCCTCGGCCACGATACGGATGATACCGTCTCGGATATCGGTCGCCCTTGTACCCTGTGCGCCCATCTTCCTGAAGCCCTTCAGATGCAGGTCGATCGGTCTGGTGCCGAAATTACATCCTCCCGGCATGTACATGGTCGCTTTTCGGAAACGTGTCAGAAGCGCACCCAGCAGATAGTAAGAAGCGCGGATGTTCTTTACCTTCGGATGGGTAGCTTCATATGTATTGATATTCGTCGGATCGATCTCATAGGTCCCTTCGCCGCAAGGTGTGATCTTGGCGCCGATGGTCTCGCAGATCTCGAGCATAGCCTGAACATCGACGATGTCCGGAACATTTTCAATCTTACAAGGTCCATCGAGCATCATGGCAGCAGCGAGGATACCGAGAACGGCGTTTTTACTGCCGCTGATGCTGATATCTCCCTGCAGTCTCTTTCCCCCTACGATACGATAACTGGTCATATTTCTTATCCCCTTTTATTCTTGCATTCCTGTCTTCGTGTCCGCGCTCTTTCCCGTCATCGGGTCCGTCACCTGACGGAGCAGACTCCTTGTCGCGGGAGACGCCTGCGTATTCGCAGGACTTGGAGGATCCGGCATCTTTGGCAATGCCGGCGTTCTGACCTCGGGCTGCGGATCAGGAACGACCTCTTCTTTCGACTGTTTCATTGTGTTTTTCCTGGCCTGCCGCCGTCTCTGTGCATTCTGCGATCCGATCGTTTCTTTACTCAGTATCGGGTGCTTTAAGGCAGGCGCATCCGGCTTGAGGACAGTTGCCCCTCGTTTCGAAAGAGATACCCATTCTTCCGGTTTCGCCGCATTCATCGCAACGACCTCCGCCTCCTGACTTTCGACGGGGCGGATCACCGGCTGTACCTGCGGTCTAACGGGATCAGACACCGGCCGAACAAACGGCGATGACCCGGACCTTACCGCTTCGGGTTCTTCTTCCTTTCGGATCTGCGACTGAACGAACGGACTTTGCTGTTCATTCTGCAGTTCCTCCGAAGGTTCGGAAGGTAATTCCTCGCGAATCACTTCTGAACCATCCTCTATGATATCACATTCATCTATAAATATCAGATGTGAGATCAAGCGCTCCTCATCTTCCCGGCTGTCGATCGTCTTTAGATCGTAGCCGAGGTCGTAATCGTCCTCGTTGATCTTTTTCATATACTGCTTTGCCTTCCGGTAAAGCACTTCCTCACGGTCGGCATCTTCTTTCATTGCCTCAAGTGTCTCCTTGAACGTCGCAGCGGCCGTGGGGACCGTGATATAAAAGTCAGAGCCGACTTCGGATCTCTGGCTGTCATCGTCTTCCGGACAGCGTGTAACGAGGCTGATCTCGCCTTCCTGTACTTCTGCCATCATCTTAACGATCGCAAGGCCGAGGCCGCTCCCCCCTGCCGAACGGGCTCCGGTCTCATCCACACGGAAAAAGGCCTGGAAGACCTTTTCGGCCGCAGGCTTCGGTATGCCTTTTCCCTGATCCTGCACCTTGATCGTGACCGTGGTCTCGTGAGCCTGGATAAATACCCAGATATTCGTATTTTCCGCGGAATACTTAAGTGCATTATTGATCAGGTTTCCGACCATCTGCTCCATCATGCTCTTGCTGCCGAAAACAGGCGGCATCACATGTGTCAGGCTCTCGTAATAAAGACGGATGTTCTTCTTATCGGCCTCCTCCGTGTATTTTCTGCATACATCTTCCACTGTCTTATCGATGCGATAGACGGTCATATCAATCTTGTCTTTGTTATTTTCAATCTGAGAAAGGAATGTCAGGTTAGAGATGATCTCCGTAATCCGATGTCCTTCTTCGTTGATCTTGAGCACATCGTTAAAAATCTGGTCCGGGCTCTTTTCGCGCAGGCCCCAGTCGATCAGAGATTCCGAATATCCGTTGATCGATGCGAGAGGAGTTTTCAGCTCATGAGAGACCGTTGAAACGAAAAGCCTTCGCTGCTGTTCCTGGCGGGCGGCTTTCGTTACGTCCTCAAGAACGACGACCCAGCCTCTGAGCGTCGACTGCGGAAAAAACGGCTTACTGAAATGGAACTGTATGATCCTGTTGCGGATCTCGACTCTTGTCGTGACCGACTCAAGCGTCTCGCTTTCCAGAATATCATCTTCGTTTTCCTGGGGGCGCTGCTTCGGAAGAAGCGATTCATAGACCTGCAGATCCAAAAGGATCTGTTCATCATGAACGAACGTCTGCACGAACTCGATAAAAGACTGCGGGAGCACATCCACACGGAGTTTTTTCAGACACGTTTTATTGTTGAAAAGCAGCGTTCCGTTGTCTGTAAATGCGACAACGCCCATCTGTACGATATTCAAGACCGAATTGGAGACACCGTTGGCGGCATTTAAGAACTTCATGTCGCGCTTTTTCTTGTAAAAAGAGACCGAGAAAATTTTATAGACGATCAGACCTGTGAGCAACGATCCGATCACAAGCCCGATAAAAAGCATGGGAACGGGTTGAAGAACCCGATCCCATATCGATAATCTTGACAACAATTCTTTCAACCTCTAACCCTCAGCGCAATTTGCGCCAGCGCTTACTGCGCCTTGTCAAAATAATAACCGACCCCGCGTTTCGTCAGAATATAGCGATAATTATTCTGGTCCGGTTCGAGTTTTTCTCTTGTGCGGCGAACCGTTACATCGACGGTTCGTACATCACCGAAATACTCATATCCCCAAACGTGCTGCAGGAGAGCTTCACGGGAGAATACCTGTCCTGCATTTTCCGCCAGGAAAAGCACAAGCTGAAATTCGCGGAATGTCAGAGCTACATCCACACCGGCTCTTCTGATCTGATATGCACTCTTATCGATCTCAAGCTCCCCGATTTTAATAATGCTGTCAGAGCCTTCCGACTCTTTGTCGACATAAGATCCGCGGCGAAGCTGTGCTTTGACGCGTGCAAGAACCTCGCGAGGACTGAAAGGCTTTGTGATGTAGTCATCTGCGCCCATCTCAAGGCCCAGGATCTTGTCGATCTCTTCACCTTTTGCAGTGACCATGATGATCGGAGCTGACGTTTTCGGACGAAGACGCTTACATACTTCAAATCCGTCAAGTTTCGGAAGCATCCAGTCCAAAAGGATCAGATCCGGCTTCTGGCTTTCGGCAAGCTCGAGAGCGGTGACACCGTCTCCGGCAGAGATAACTTCGTAACCTTCTCTTTGAAGGTTGGCAGTCAATAACTCAACCAGCGGCTGTTCATCATCTACGACTAAAATCTTAGCACACATAGCAATTCTCCATTTCCTTTCAGACACAAGATATAGTGTATCCGACAACCCTTATATACAACAGTTATTTCAATTATACCATTCTTATTCCGATTTCAACCCCAATTATTACAATTTTGTTTCAAATATAAAAAGAAGCTCGACTACGTTTCCGTAATCGAGCTTCATATAATCCGGCAGTGATCTATTTTCCCGGGCCGTCTCCAGCCAAGTATCTTGGACACTGACGAGCTTAACTTCTGTGTTCGGAATGGGAACAGGTGTGGCC
>CAJOLL010000018.1 GCA_905235455.1 uncultured Clostridia bacterium | reverse complement strand
CGGGCATCGGATTCGGAACCGATACCAAAGAAGCGCTCGAGATCCTATCAGCGATCCCGTTGATGCGCGAAAAGGGCTATCCGCTTCTGATCGGCCCTTCGAGAAAACGCTTCATCGGAGAGATCCTAAACGGCGTTCCGGCAGAACAAAGAGACGCAGGAACAGCTGCCGTTTCGATCTTCTGCCAGGAGAAAAAGGCTGCGTGTGTGCGTGTGCATAATGTTTTTGAATCCTATACGGCGCTGAAGATGTATCTTTCCGTGAAAGGGGCAGAGAATGGATAAAATCATACTGAAAAACATGCGTTTCCGGAGCTTCTCGGGCGTTCTTCCCGAAGAGAAAAAAGACGGACAGGATTTCGTTATCACGCTTACCCTGACACTGAAAGATATTCCCGGCTGCCGTACAGATAAGCTTTCCGATACGGTCGACTACGGCAAAGTCTTTTCCATGGTAAAGGACTATGTCGAGAATACTTCCGTGGACCTGATCGAGTATATGGCCTATCAGATCATCATGAAGATCATGCGTGCTTTTTGCGAAGTAAAAGAGATCTCCTGCGAGATACGAAAGCCACAAGCACCGATTACCGGGGACTTTGACTACATGAGTGTGATCATTTCCAGAACCAGAAAAGAAATGGAGTCTGACCTATGAGCATTGCATATCTTTCCCTGGGCAGTAATATGGGAGATCGGATCGGTAACTTAAGCCGCGCGGTATCCCTTCTGGACGACCCGCAGGAAGGGATCTTTGTCGAATTGGTCTCTCCGGTATTTGAGACGAAGCCTGTCGGGTATACCGAGCAGGATGACTTTCTGAATATCTGCCTGAAGGTCATTACGGATCTTTCGCCGCTGGATCTTCTTGCTTTCTGCCGGAAGGTCGAAAAGGAACTTCACAGAGAAAGGATTATCCGCTGGGGTCCGAGAACGATCGACGTCGATATCCTGACCTATGACGACCTTAAGATGGATACGGAAATGCTTACGATCCCGCATCCGAGAATGGAAGAAAGAGGATTTGTTCAGGTGCCGCTTCTGTTTTTGGCAGGGATCTGCGAGATCCCCGAAAAATGGAAGGATGAGGTCCGTTACTACGGTATCCTTCCCAAGTACAGAGTTGAATGAAACGGGAAAACCGATATAATTATATTATTCAGGTCTCTTTATAGGTAAAGAGTGGAGGTAGAAATGAGCGAACAGGAACCGAAAAAGGTGAATCACCAGCCGACAGCAACCGGCACGAACGGCCGGCAGCCCCCGAGAAACAACAATAACCGTAACAGAAGAAAACCGGGAAATTACGGAGGCAACCGTGACCGTAATAACTATAACCGCAATAACCGAAACGGCGAGGGATCACAGAACCGTGATGGATCTCAGAACCGTGAGAGAAAAACGGATAATCGCGACGAAAAAAGATCCGAAAACCGTGAAAGAAATAATGGCGGATTTGAAAAGAGAGAACACAGAGGAAACGGAAGAAACGGCGAACATCGCGAGAAAAAGAACTGGAACCGCCGTCGTTCTGCGGAGGAGACAGTTGAGGATATCAGAAAAGATAACGAGCGTATCGAGAAAGATATCTGGCTTGAGATCGCCAGCATCCATTCCGTGAAACTGGACTGATATTGAGATATAATGAGTATAGAAAAAGGAGGGAGAAAGAAGTAATGAAGGGTCTGTTTGTTACCTTCGAAGGCATTGACGGTTGCGGCAAGACCACCCAGATCGAGCTTCTTTCTTCCGATCTGAAAGCAGAAGGTATTCCTTATATACTGATCCGTGAACCCGGCGGAACGGTGATCGGTGAGAAGATCAGAACGATCCTTCTTGATAAGGCAAATACCGGGATGGACGAGCGGACGGAGCTTCTTTTATACGAAGCGGCGCGTGCGCAGATCGTAAAAGAAAAGATCGTTCCGGAATTAAATGCCGGGAAAGTCGTGATCTGTGACCGTTTCTTCGATTCGACCATCGCTTATCAGGGATATGCAAGAGGACTGAACCTGGAAGATGTGGATTTCCTTAATAACTGGAGCGCATACGGCATTAAGCCCGATATCACGTTCCTTCTTGATCTGGATGAACAGACAGCCTACCGAAGACGTCACGGAAGATCGGATGAAGAGGATCGTCTCGAAGCCGAAGGCCTTATGTTCATGAAGAAAGTCCGTCAGGGCTACCTGGAAAGAAGTAAAGAAGACAAAAGGTTTCAGGTGCTTTCCGCGCTGGATACGCCTGAAGAGATCTATAAGAGAATCAGAAAGACTGTCTGGGAGGTGATCGGAAAATGAAACTGGTATTTGCGATCGTTCACGATGAGGATTCCCCGCGCCTGATGGCCGAGTTGAATAAAGCCGGATTCCGTGTGACCAAACTCAATTCTTCCGGCGGCTTCCTTCGTTCCGGCAACACGACTCTGATGATCGTTGTCGAGGATGAGAAGTGCCAGGATGTGCTGGATCTGATCCGTAAGTATTCTTCCTCGCGCCAGTCGGCGATCAATACGAATCTCGCGCCTTCGATGATGGGCGGAGCGGCACTGCCGTATCCGGTCAATGTCACGGTCGGCGGAGCGACGGTATTTGTCGTGCCGGTCGAGCAATTTGAAAAGATGTGACCGCATGGCTTTTTCGGAACTGATCGGACAGAATGAAGCTAAACAGCGCCTCGGGGCTTCGCTTCTCAGCGAACCGGGGCACGCTTTTTTATTGGTGGGACCTTCCGGTGTGGGAAAAAAGACGCTCGGACGGGAATTTGCCAAGGGACTTTTGTGCAGCCATCCGACGGAGGACGGCGGCTGCGGGAAATGCCCGAACTGCACCTATTTCACAGCGAGGACCCATCCTGACTACAAGGAACTCCTTCTTCCTTCCGGCGAAAAGAACATCAAAGTTGCTGACGTCCGCTCCAGGATCCTTTCCGATGTCGGCATCATGTCGCAGATTGCTGAAAGAAAGGTCTATCTGATCGACGCGGACGGCTTGGCAGAGGAGGGACAGAATGCGCTTTTGAAGACTCTTGAGGAGCCGCCGAAGCAGGTGGTTTTCCTCCTGACCGTATCTGATGAATCGAAGCTTTTGCCGACGATCCTCTCGCGTACCGTTTCAGTCCGGCTTCTTCCCAATAAGGAAGAAGAGGTCTATGAGGTACTACGCAAAAGAAACGAGGAACTCTCGGAAGAAGACGCAAAGCTTTACGCCAAGTTCAGTAACGGCGTCATCGGTTATGCCCTCGGCCTTTCGGAAAGCAACTGGCTCATTTCCGACTGGGAGGAAGTCTCCGATCTGATCCTCAGGCTTCCCGAGATCTCGAGAACGGAGCTTCTGACGGAGGTGTATTCCTTTTTTGATGAAGAAAAGGAACACTTCCCGGATATCCTTTCTCTAATGAGCATGGTCTATGACGAGATGGCCATCTGTGCGACCGTGCCTGACTCCCCGTGCTTGCATGGTGAGAAGAAAAAAGATAAGATGGTCACGGTGATCGAAAAGAATCACTTCGATGCGGCGAGAATCGCCAAGTGCAATGCGATATTAATGACCGCTCAGAAGGCCTATAAGGCCAATGGAAATTTTGAAATGATCGTATGCCGGATGCTTCTGGCATTAAAAAAGGAGAATAGTAATGGCTAAGGTTGTAAATCTGCGCTTCCACGACGCGGGAAAGCCGTACCGTTTTTTGGCGGGCGACTTAAAGCTCACCGTGGGTGATGCAGTTATGGTCAATACGGCACTCGGACAGGATATTGCCTTTGTTGTAGATGAACCATTTGATCTTCCGGAAGATAAAGTGGACGACACGATCCTTCCTGTTCTGCGATATGCGGACGAAAAGGAGATGGAACACTACCGGGAGAAAAAAGAAAGAGAGAGAAGTGCTTTTGTCAAGTGCCTCGAACTGATCGAAAACAGAGAACTGCCGATGACGCTTGTCGAGGCGGTATATTCCTTCGACGGAAGAAAACTCACTTTCTACTTTACGGCAGATAAGCGTGTCGACTTCCGTGAACTGGTTAAAGACCTGACATCGTGCTTTCGCACGCGTATCGAGCTTCGTCAGATCGGTTCCCGCGAACAGGCGAAAATGGTCGGAGGCTTGGGTATCTGCGGAAGAGAACTTTGCTGCTGTTCGTATCTGGACCAGTTCCTTCCGGTCACGATCCGCATGGCAAAGGATCAGGGCCTTTCAATGAACCCGACCAAACTTACCGGTACCTGCGGACGATTGATGTGCTGCCTTTCCTACGAGCAGGCGGCTTATGAGGACGCCAATAAACGTGTCCCGAAGGTCGGTAAGAAAGTAAAGACTCCGGACGGTATCGGTGTCGTCATCTATTCGGATCTTCTCAAAGAAAAAGTCACGGTGCGTTTCGAGAAGGAAGAAGAGACGGAAATGCAGGTATACGAGGCTTCTGAGGTTTCTCTGGTCAATCCGCCGCAGCCGCAGTGTAAGAACGATTGCCCGAGAAAGAGGCAGTTAAGCGACAAACAGAAGGCGGAAAAAGAGGAAGATTGAATTTAACAAAACGTTCATTTACAAAAAGTAAAAAATGGTGTTAAATGAATCTGTAGACCAGTAAAAGGAGGAAAAATATTATGGCATATGTAATTTCTGATGCATGTCTGTCTTGTGGTTCCTGTGAGGGAGAGTGCCCGGTAGGCGCAATCGCTCAGGGTGACGGCAAGTACGAGATCAACGCGGACGCTTGTCTTGAGTGTGGTTCCTGCGAGGCTGCTTGCCCGGCTGGCGCGATTTCTCAGGGCTGATCGTCTCATATGATGTAAAGTCGAGGGATCTGATCCTCTTAACCGGGGACCAGATCTCTTTTTTCATGGGAAGGAGTTTTTTGAAGTTGGAAGTTTACTCGGAAAAGACAGAGACGCTGGAGAAACTGGGGAGAGCAGGCTTTTCCCTGATCCAGAGTAAAGAGGGATTTCGGTTCGGTGAAGATACCGTCCTTCTTTCGTGGTTCGTTTCCGAAAATCTCCGCATCCGAAACGCCCGTCCGATACGTGTCCTGGAACTCGGGACGAACTGCGGCGCCGGGTCGGTGCTCCTTGCCGCAAGAAGAAAAGACATTCGGATCGACGGCATAGAGCGGCAAGAAAAAGCCGCAGAGATATTTCTGCGGAATATCGAATTGAACGGACTTTCCGAAAAGGTCAGAGGTTTCTGTAAAGACCTTCGTGAGATCCCGGATTCCGATATCCCGGGAAACGTCTACGACGCCGTCTTTATGAATCCGCCATACCGGAAAGCGGAAGAAGGTCCCGTGACTTCCGAAAAGATCCACAGCAAGGAACTTCAGGAAGCACGTTTTTCGATGCACGGATCGGTCGAGGATTTTCTTTCCTGCAGTAAGAAGATGCTCGCCTCAATGGGCGACCTCTTTCTGGTCGACCGTGCGAAAGACTTTTCTACGGTCATAAAGACCTGTATGGAATTAAACCTTGTGCCGAAGAGGATCACTTTCGTTCATCCGTTTTCCGACAGGGAAGCGACGCTTTTCCTTATGGCGGCGAAAAAGGGAGGAAAGATGACCGGCACGGTGATCACACCGCCGTTGATCCTTCGAGATAAAGACGGCACCTATACCGAAACCTTAAAGAAGATCTATAACGAGGAAAACTGACTATGCTTTATCTAGTGGGAACTCCGATCGGAAACATGCAGGACTTATCGCCCAGAGCGGCGGAAGTCCTTTCAGGCGTTGACCTTGTCGCCTGCGAAGATACGAGAAGAACGGGATTGCTTCTTTCGCATTTCGGTATTTCCGCGAAGCTCATGAGCTACCATGAGCACAATAAGGCATCGGCGGGAAGTAAAATCATTTCCCGATTAAAGGAAGGTCAGAACGTCGCTTTGGTCTCTGACGCCGGTATGCCCAGTATTTCAGATCCGGGCGAAGATCTGGTTAAGCTTTGTATCGAAGAAAATATCGATGTTACGACGGTCCCGGGCCCTGTCGCAGGTATCAGTGCCCTGGTGCTTTCCGGAATGGATACGAGACACTACTATTTCGAGGGCTTTCTTCCGGTCGAGACCAAGGAAAGAAAAGAGCGCCTTTCTGTCGTTTCCGAAATGCCGGTGACCACGATCCTCTATGAGGCGCCGCACCGTCTCCTGAAGACGCTGAAAGATCTTTCGGATGTCGGTCTTTCCGAAAGAAGGATCTCCACGTGCAGGGAATTGACGAAAAAGTACGAAGAGGTCGTCCGCGGCACGGTCGGTGAGGTGATCGCACACTTTAACGAAGTTCCGCCGAAGGGGGAATTCGTGCTGGTGTTGGAGGGGAGACCGAAAAATGAAACAAAAACGGTGCTTTCCCCTGAAGAACGCAAAAATCGCATTATAAATTTAGAAAGTCAGGGGATGTCTACAAAAGAAATCGCAAAAACTCTGTCTTTGGAGTGGGGAGAAAGCAAAAAGGCACTATACGCTGAGGTGCTTGAAATGATAAAATAGTATATACACTTTTGTGTTTAGGGGAGATAGTAATATGGTGGCCGACGATGCCGGCTTTGTATCAGCATTATATGATTCATCGATAAGCTTGGATCCGCAGCTTTTGGCGCAAGCCGACAGTTTGCTCGAGAACGTGGCTTTATGTACATTTGTTGTTTTCCCGAAGGAGCAACGTTTCTTCTTTTCCCGCGGAATGGTGGATATACTGGGCCCTGTGGCCGCTGAGGATATGCTTCTGGACGCTTTCCTGGAGTTCGCCGATCCTGAAGAACAGCGTTCTCTGAAACAGCGCTATGAAGAGGCTTTCTATGATCTTGCCGCCGACAACCATAAGGTAGTTTCTTTTGAACATAACATTTATTCCAATTCCGGACATCTTTACCATATCCGCGTGAACATGCAGGTCGTAAAGAAGGAAAACCATCTTCTTATTTTCGGCATGATGGAAGACTATACCAGTTCTTTCGGCGAGATCGTCTACGACAAGCTTCTTTCCGATTCGATCGACGGATATGTTTTCTGCTATGAGAGCGACACCGACTACTGCCGGTTCAATTCTTCGCTGGCGCACCTTCTGGATTTCCCGACGGGGGATCTGCAGCATGCATCCAAAGAAATAGGCAATCTCGTTAACCCTGAGGATTCGACCACGTTTGTGGCGATCATGCAGGGCGCAAAAGAGATCAAAGACGGCTTTGGTCTGGACTTCCGTATCCTTTCTCCGGTGCTCGGTGAGGTCTGGGTGCATTCCTGCGGCGTTTTCGATTTTACGTCTCCTGACCAGAAGCACTATAAAATCGGCATCCTCATGGATGTTACGGAAAGAAAGAAGACAAATTCTCTTCAGAGAATGATCATCGACGGTTCTGAAGCGATCACGTTTACGGCCGATATGAAACGCGGTATCATCGAGTTCTCCCCGAATCTGAAGGATACCTTCCCGGAAATGGAACTGTCATATTCCGGTGACATTATCAGCCTTATGGCCGAGGAGGTCGTTGAGGACGATCGCCGCCGCTTTATCGAGACTTTTACCTACCTCGTAGACGAGGAAAGAGATACCTTCTCCATCGAATTTCGCGTATGGGGAACAGACGATCAGATCAGATGGCTGGCCAGCCGCGGCAAGACTGTCTATGACAGCAGCAAGCAGGCATTGGTCATCATCGGAACGATCTTCGATCTTACTTCAATGAATGAGATGCGTGAGAACGTCGAGAAGAATTCTTCCCGAAATGCACTGACCGGGCTTCTTGCGCGTGACCGCCTGATCTCGGATCTGGATGCCCTGATCCATGACAGAAATGTCCTTTCGGCGGCGATCGTACTGATCGACATTAAGGACTTCCATATCTTCAACGACCGTTACGGAAGAGAAGCCGGGGACAGACTTTTGGTCACGGTAGCTAAGAAACTTCGAGAGAGTCTGCCGAAGGACTGCGAGCTCTACCATATCAATCTGGATGTATTCTGTATCCTTTGGAACAACGCGACACGTGTCCAGGTCGAAAACCACATGAAAGCCATTAAGGAAGAAATGAACGCACCGCTGGTCGTTGACCGCAGCACGATCTATGTTTCTTTCTCGATGAGCGCGGCGCTTTTTCCGTCATGCGGAAATGTGGCCGAGGAGCTCCTCGTAAATGCAGAGATCACGCTGCATAAGGTCAAGCAGGATCAAAGACTTACATATTCGATCTATACACCGCAGTTCAAGGTCGAACTGAAGGAAAGACTGGACTTCGAGTTCCAGATCAGTAAATCGGTACGAGAGGGCAACCAGAACTTCCTGCTTTACTTCCAGCCGCTTGTGGATGCCAGATCCGAACGTCTGGTCGGATGCGAGGCCCTTCTTCGCTGGATGTCTCCTTCGGGACAGCTCATCAATCCGGAAAAGGTCATCGCCGCCGTCTATGCGACGGGCCAGATGAATATCGTCGGCGACTGGATCTTAAGAACAGCCATGAAGCAGTGCAAGGACTGGATCGACGACGGTGTATCCGATGATTTCTATGTGCATATCAACGTTACGGCGGAAGACATGGCAAGGATCGACTTTGCCGACTATGTCATCCAGCTTCTTTCTGAATACGGGCTTTCTCCGAAGAACATCCTTTTGGAGATCACGGAGACGACCTTGATGAAGAATCTTGCGATTTGCCGCCAAAATATGAGCAAGCTCAGGAGTAACGGCATCCGCATTGCGCTCGATGACTTCGGAACCGGTTATTCGTCTTTTAATTATCTTCGTGAGTTCCCAGTCGATGAGATCAAGATCGATCGTGCGTTCGTCGATCAGGATGACCGTTTCAATATGTCATTCATTTCGGCTATCGTTCTCCTTACACGTACCATCGGCATGACCGTGTGCGTCGAAGGTATCGAGTCCGCGCAGAAAGCTTCGAGGATCCGTTCCCTCGGCGTGGATATTTTTCAGGGATTCTATTTTGCCAAACCGCTTTCGCCGGAGGATTTCGAGAAGAAATACTTCTCCGGAGCGAAGTTCCGTGCGTCGAAAGAAGAAGTGAAAGAGCGTACAAGACGTGGCGAATAAGTAACTGACAGATAAGAAAGAGACATCATACATGCGTTACGATTGCCTGATCATAGATGATGAAAAAGTGCTCGCGGAAAATACCTGCGAGTACTTAAATATGTTTGACGTAAAAACAAAAGCCGTCTTCAGTAAAGCGGAGGCGTTTTCGTTTTTTGAGACGGAGCAGACCTCCCTGATCCTTTTGGACATCAATCTCGGGGATGGCTCCGGATTCGAGCTTTGCAAGCACATCCGTTCCACTATGAATATCCCGATCCTGTTCGTTTCTGCAAGAAATACCGATGACGATAAGATCATCGCTCTCAATATCGGCGGCGACGACTATGTCGAAAAGCCGTATTCGCTCGGCGTTCTTCTGGCCAAGGTCAAGGTCATGCTCCGCCGTTTCGGTGCCGTGGAAGAAAAACCGCAGGCAGATACTTTTACGGACGGAGATCTTTGTGTTGACAAGAAGAATAAGACCGTCACACTTGCAGGCGAATCAAAGAAACTCACAAGCATGGAGTTTTCGCTCCTTTGTTATCTGGTCGAAAACCCGGACCGGCTGATCACCAAAGCAGAGCTTTTTGATAACGTATGGAAAGATAAGTTTACGTCAGACGGCACACTGAATGTGCACATCCGGAAACTCAGAGAGGCGGTCGAGGAAGATCCGAAGAATCCTTCGCGTATTCAGACAGTCTGGAAAGAGGGGTATAAATACGTCACGGGAGCCGGCAGATGAGCAGTGCAGATAAGATGGGCAGAATGAACCGATCGGAGGCCGGCAAATGAGAAAAAAGAGTTTCCTTGTCCTGATCCTTCTGACATTTCTCCTCGAAGGCCTGATCGCCGGTTTTTTCCTTCTCCGGTCGCAGGATACAAAGCAGGATACGGTCGCCATCAATGACTGTGTGAAAGTCATCGAGGAGAACTTCGGGCAGGAGGAGAAATATCTGAGTTCTCTTTCCTATTCCCTGATCGATAACGACGGAAAGCTTCTTTATCAAAATGCGGAGGACATCTCCATCAGCATCAACGAAGCCATCAAATACAACGACACGATCCTCGATGTAAAAAAGGACGGAAAAATCGTCGGGAAAGTGCTTTTCCATAATGATATACAGGAACGGATCGAGAAGTATCAGAAAGCGATCGCAGTCACGATCATCGCTAGCGCGGTTGTTCAGGCGATCCTCATCATCTCGTACGTGCTGTATTTGAGACGGACGATCACAAAGCCGTTTGATGAGCTTTCGCAGTTCGCCGGGCGCGTGGCCGGCGGCAATCTCGACATCCCGCTGCCGATGGACAAGAAACACACCTTCGGCTCTTTTACCGAAGCCTTTGACCTGATGCGCACCGAGCTCAAGAAATCCCGCGCCGCAGAAAAAGCCGCGAACGACGCGAAGAAAGAAATGGTCGCGAAGCTCTCGCACGACATAAAGACGCCGGTTGCCTCGATCAAGTCGGCCTCGGAGTTCGGATATGAACTTGCCAAAGAAGAAAAAGTAAAAGAGCGTTTCAACCTTATCAACTTCAAGGCCGACGAGCTCACGGTCCTGGTCGATAATCTCTTCCAGTCAAGCGTACGCGATGTGACGGAGATCGCCGTCAATCCTCGTGAGAATGACTCGTCCTCTGTCCGGGATGCGATCCTGCATGCAGATTATCTCAAACGTGCAGGTTCCTTTGCGATCCCGAAGTGTACGGTCTTTACGGACAAACTCCGCCTGCAGCAGGCATTCGATAACGTCTTTATTAACTCGTATAAATATGCGGATACAGATATCAAGATCGAGGCAAAACTCGAGGGAGAATACCTGAAGATCACTGTGCGCGACTTCGGTTCGGGCGTCACCGAAGAAGAGGTCGCCTTACTGAAAGAAAAGTATAAACGCGGCAAGAACAGTGAAGGAAAAGAGGGTGCCGGTATCGGACTGTATCTGACTTCCTATTTCATGAAGGAAATGGACGGAGAAATCCTGATCACGAACGAAGACCCGGGTCTTCAGGTGCTTTTCTTGATCCGGACTGTCTAAGGCCGCAGGACCGGTGCTTTTCGAGAGGAACGATCATAAGACGGACGATTTAAGAAAGATTTAAGAGTTCCTTAAAGGCACTTAAGACTTGAAAAAGTATGATGGTGCCATAAGGAGGCGAGAAACGCTATGAATGAGATCATAAAAACGCAGAAACTTTGCAAGACATTTAGTAATGGTGGTGTGCAGCAGCACGTGCTCCGAAATATCGATCTTTCAATCTACGAGGGTGATTTTACGGTTATCATGGGTGCCAGCGGCGCCGGTAAATCCACACTTCTTTACGCTTTGTCCGGCATGGATAAGCCGTCACTCGGTGAGGTTACTTTCGCGGGAAAGAATATCACGAAAGGTACGCCGGATGACCTTGCTATCTTCAGAAGAAAGAACTGCGGGTTCGTTTTCCAGCAGACCTACCTCGTAGATTCCATGAGTGTTCTCGACAATGTTCTGGCTGCAGCACTTCTGGTCGAGAAAAATAAGAAGAAGGCCGCTTCCAGAGCGAAGGAAGTTCTTCAGTCCGTAGATATCGACGAAAGCCTTTGGAATAAGTTCCCGACACAGATCAGTGGCGGTGAGGCGCAGCGCGTCGGTATCGCAAGAGCTCTCGTTAACGAGCCGAAACTGGTCTTCGCCGATGAGCCGACGGGTGCACTTAACTCCACCACAGGTAAAGATGTTCTCGATGTTCTGACAAAAGCAAATGAAAACGGCCAGTCCATCGTCATGGTTACTCACGATATCACTTCCGCACGTCGCGGCAACCGTATCCTTTACGTCAAGGACGGAGAGATTGCCGATGAATGCGACCTTGGAAAGTATGTTTCGGGAGATAAGGAACGTCATCTGAAGCTTCGTGACTTCTTAGGCGGAATGGGGTGGTAATCATGTCAAAAGAAAGAATACTTGCTACGTCTCATTTTCGTAAGAATAAGGGATCTTCCGTCGGCATTTTTATTTTGATGCTGATCGCATCACTTCTTCTTTGCACATCCATGATCCTCTTTACCGATACCTATCCGACGGCAAAGAAAGAAGCCGAGCGCCTCGAAGGCGGTGACGGATTCCTGTACTTTACCAGTGAGATAATCGACGAAACGGATCCGGTTCTTCAGAGTATTCTTACTGAGAATACAGCACGCTGCGATGTCAGTAAGGCAATTCATTTTAGTCTGATATCCGTTCCTTTCGGAAGTGCAGAACTGGCCGTGCAGCTTCATATCGAGACACCGGACACCATTGCCGAGAAGGAAATGGCAAAAACGGAAATCGTCTCTGAAGATGCTTCGATCACATCCGACTATATCTATCTTCCGTATCAGTTTAAAACAGCCGGCGGTTTCTCCATCGGTGATGATTTTGACCTCAAGATCTATAGTGAGACATATCACCTGAAGGTCAAGGGTTTTCTGAATAGTGTTTACGGCGGATGTAATAACGACGGTCTTTTCGAGATGGTTGTTCCTGAGGATATCTATGCGAAGATCCTTTCCCAGAAGGGAGATGCCGGGGAAAGTACATTTATACCCTTTGAACTCAAAGATGGCGTAAAGGCTTCGACTTTCCGTATCCGTCTTATGAATACCATGAAATCCATGGATCCGTTGGCAGATATCCATCTTGCCACCATCGGAAATACTCTTTCCGGAAGATCTTTCATGTCACTGATCATTGCAGGTTCCTTCCTTGCGATCACTGTTATCGTCATGATCGTAGTCATTCTTATGATCGTCAACAGCATCAGTAACTACGTCAAGGAAAACATGAAGACCATTGGTGCTCTTAAGGCCATCGGTTATACCGGCAGAAACATCAAAGTATCCCTTCTTCTGATCTTTTTGACACTGGCTCTCATCGGAAGCTTCCTTGGCATACTGGTATCTTACCTGATCGCAGGTCCGGTCAGCAGCGTAGTTATCGCTCAGATGGGTATACCGTATTCGATATCCTTCAGCCTGATCAGCACCATAACTGCGATTGCCGCAGTTCTTGGAGTTACAGTTCTCGTAACTCTGCTTTCTCTTCGTAGAATCAACCGTATCCAGCCCATCGTGGCACTTCGTGAAGGAACCGAAAGCCACAGCTTCCGTACCAATCCGGTAAAACTGGAAAAGTCCATCCTGGAGTTAGATGCGAGCCTTTCGCTCAAGACCATGATCCATAACAAGAAGCAGAACATCATCACTTTTTTCGTCATGGGCTTTCTGATCTTTCTTTGTACCATCGCTCTTCTGATGTTCGAAAACTTCAACCATGATCCGAAACTCAACATTCTCGTCAGCGAGACCTGTGACGGCCTTATCACTTTTGACAAAGATACGAAAGTCGAAGCAGAGACGTTTCTTTCGCAGCAGGAAGGCGTGAGCAACATCCGTAGATCATACATAGATACAGTCTACGTAGGAGAAGAGAACTCCCTTTATCTGGAAGCATTTGAAGATCCGACCAAAAAAGAGAATATAGATGTCTGCTACAAAGGAAGACTTCCGTCACATGATAATGAGATCAATATCAGCGGTCTTTTTGCTAAGAACGAAGGATATGAGATCGGTGATGAGATCACGATTACGCTGGGCGACAGAAGCGCCACCTACCTTATTACAGGATTTATCCAGACCACGAATAATGGCGGCGGCGAAGGTATCATGACGGAATCAGGATATGCCAAGCTTGCAGACCTTTCTATGAGATCAGCAAACATCTACTTCGACACAGATAAAGATGAACAGATCGATCCGATACTTCAGGCCTGCAAAGAGAAGTTCGGAGAAGGTGTTACCACCTCAGCCAACTTCCTGGATCTCATCGAAGCGAACATGATCACTTTCCGTGGTATCGCTACCCTGATGCTGACTATGGTGATCTCCGTCTCCGTAATGATCATCCTTCTGGTCCTGTTCCTTCTGATCCGCTCACTGGTGTTCAGCAAGAGAAAAGACTACGGCATCTATAAAGCCATCGGTTACACTAGCAAGAGTCTGATCCTTCAGACGGCAGGCTCCTTCATGCCGGCGATCATCCTGTCTGTCATCGTTTTCTCGATCATCTCCTACTTCGTGGCAAACCCGTACATGCAACTGATCATGATCAACTTCGGTCTCATGAAGTGCACCTTCGATATCCCGATTCCGGGCCTTGTCGTGGTCGGTGCTGCCATGATCCTCATCTCCTTCCTCTTCGCCGTCCTTCAGGCACGCAGGATCAAGAAGGTAGAACCGTACCAGATGCTGGTCGCAGAGTAAAGATCGTTCTATGCTATGAGACAGGGCCTTCTTCTTAATTATCGTCAGAATGGATTACTTGGCAACGATGTTGGCAAGTCTTCCTTTGACGTAGATGAATTTTATGATAGATCTTCCGGCGAGAGCCGCTTCTAAGTGGCTGTCTTCCTTAACGATCTTCTCGACGTCATCCTGGGTTGCATCCGGAGAGATGTTGACCTTGAACTTCACCTGACCGTTGATCTGAACGGCGATCTCGATAGTGTCCTTAACGAGCTTGCTCTCATCACAAACCGGCCAAGCCTGGTTGAAGATAGAGTATTCGTTGCCCATTCTCTCCCAGAGCTCTTCAGTAAAGTGAGGAGCGTACGGAGCGTAAAGCAGGAGGAATGTTTCCACCGTAGATCTTAAGAGAGCATTGTTCTTATTGGCAGATCCCTGGTACTTGCCGATCGCATTCAGAAGCTCCATGAGACGTGCGATGGAAGTATTGAACTGGAATCTCTCGGTATCTGTCGTTACTGCCTTGATGGTGTAGTTCAGGCTGTAAAGGAGCGCCTTGTCATCTTCGCTGAGGTCTGTCGGCAGAGCCTGTCCCTTAGCGATGTCCTTAACATCTTCCACAAGACGGTCGATACGGCCGGTGAACTTAACGATCGCCTGAAGTCCGCTTTCGCTCCACGGACCACCGTCTGTGTAAGCAAAACCGAATGCGAGATAGGTTCTGAATACGTCAGAGCCGTACTTCTGGATATACGGATCCGGTGCGACGGTGTTTCCTCTGGACTTGCTCATTCTGTTTCCGTCAGGTCCGAGGATAATACCCTGGTGAACAAGAGAGGTGAACGGCTCGTCGAAATCCAGGTAACCCATATCACGGAGTGCCTTACAGAAGAAACGTGTGTAGAGAAGGTGCATGGCTGCATGCTCCGGACCGCCGACGTACTTGTCGACCGGGCACATCTTATCGATGAGTTCTCTGTTGAAAGGTTCCTTATCGTTCTTGTTATCCGGGTAACGGAGCTGATACCAGGAAGAGTCTACGAATGTATCCATGGTATCCGGGTCACGCTTGGCGGGAGCACCGCACTTCGGACATGTGGTGTTCATAAACTCTGCGCACTTCGCAAGCGGAGATTCTCCATCCGGACGGAATTCTACGTCGTAAGGGAGAAGTACCGGCAGCTGATCGTCCGGGACCGGAACGACACCGCACTTCTCGCAGTGAATGACCGGGATCGGTGTTCCCCAGTAACGCTGACGGGAAATCAGCCAGTCACGGAGTCTGTAGTTGATCTTTCTTTCTGCCATGCCCTGCGGCTGGAGTTTCTCGATAATCGCATCGATCGCTGTCTTAAAGTTCAATCCGTCAAATTCACCTGAGTTTACCAGTACGCCTTTTTCGATGAACGGAAGCTCATCTTCGGCGTCCGCGCCAGATGCGATAACTCTCTGGATCGGAAGATCGAATTTCTTGGCGAACTCAAAGTCTCTTTCGTCGTGTGCCGGAACGGCCATAACCACACCGGTACCGTAGGTGGCGATTACATAATCGGAAGCCCAGATCGGAACTTTCTTTCCTGTGATCGGGTGGATCGCGTAAGATCCTGTGAAGACACCGGTCTTTTCACGTGTGGTGGACATTCTGTCGATATCGGAAGCCTTTTTGGTGAAAGCCTGATACTCTTCGACTTTTTCTCTGCACTCATCTGTCGTGAGCAGTGTGCAAAGCGGAGACTCCGGTGCGACAACAACGTAGGAAACACCCATCAGGGTATCTGCACGTGTGGTGAATACGGAAAGCTTCAGATCGGAACCGTCTTCGTCCTTTAAGCGCTCGCCGTTCTTTTCGCACAGGAAGGAGATCTGTGTACCTTCGGATCTGCCGATCCAGTTGGTCTGGATCTTCTTGGTCTTTTCCGGCCAGTCAAGCTGCGGCAGGCAGTCGAGAAGCTCCTGGGCATAAGCGGTGATCTTAAAGAACCACTGTGTCATGTTCTTGTGCTCAACTTCGGTGTGGCAGCGCTCACATGCGCCATCGATGACCTGCTCGTTGGCAAGAACGGTATTACACTGCGGACACCAGTTGACCGGTGCATTTTTTCTGTAGGCCAGGCCCTTTTCGAGAAGTCTTAAGAAGATCCACTGGTTCCACTTGTAGTATTCCGGTTTGCATGTTGCGATCTCATAATCCCAGTCATAAGTAGCGCCCATGTTCTTGAGCTGCTGCTCCATGATCTCGATATTGTGAAGTGTGGAATCTTTCGGGTGGATACCGGTCTTGATGGCGTAGTTTTCCGCCGGAAGACCAAAGGAATCGAATCCCATCGGATGGAATACATTATAGCCCTGCATTCTCTTCATGCGGGACCAGGAGTCCGTCAGAGAATAGTTGTACCAGTGGCCCAGGTGCAGGTTAGCGGCCGACGGGTAGGAGAACATCTCAAGAACGTATAGTTTCTCGCCCTTGCCGTTCGGATCATACTTATATAACTTGGTATCTTCCCATTTCTTTTGCCATTTACGATCGACATCTGTTGAATAAGCCATCGTGAATACCTCGCTTTATCTAGAAACTTACGAGACAACATTATAACAGATTTTTGCGCGCGCGCGTTATTTATTTAGGAACTCGTCATGAAATAGCACTTCTTTTTTACGATCCGGAAGAGGGACCCGTTGATTACGTAATCAGCTGACAAAGTACGCGACCAGTGCACAAAGAAGGATCGCAAGCGGGTAAAAGAGATAGAACAGGCGGTAGAACCACTTCGGCTTCTTTCTCTTTTTGATCGGAAGAAGAAGGCACAGAAGAAAGCCGAGAAGTGAAACACCTTCCCAGGTAATGGAACCGGTCATGCGGAAATAAAGGTAAGTGTAACAGGCGGCAAAAGCGCAGTAAAATGTCGTTGCCACGAGTACACGCGAGTCGATTTTCCAGCGGTGCAGAAAGTAAAACATCAGTGTGCACATGACGCACATCATGGACATCGTAAGCGGCAAAAAGGTGATCAGTACCATACAGATTGCGAACAGCATGATCGCGATGCCGTGAAGAGTGGTCCTCGGCCAGTTCGGAACCTTCATGCCTTTCGGAAGATTATTGGATTCCATACTTGAAATAACGACGCCGTATCTGGTGCTGTGGGAGGTCTGGTTCGGCTCAAGAAGATTCATCGAGGCAACGCGGTCGCGGGGCAGGGAAACCAGAAGTTCCAGGCCGAGAAGAAAGACAAACGCGATCAGCCAGGTGAATACGATGTTGAAACGTTCAGGCTCCGGAGACTGGTCCCAGATGATATAGATATAAAGCAGAGCCGCCTGAGAAAGAAAGGCCGTAAGAGCGATACGCAGGAAATACTTATAGGTGCTATTCGTGAGGAAAAAGCCGTCTACCAGGGCTCTGGCGAAAAACGGCATGCCGATGTATCCGAGGAGCGTCAGGGCAAAGATCACGCCGGAGGGAAGGATGCCTTCGAAGAAAAAGGCTACGGTTTCGCACAGCATAAGCATATATGCCAATAGATTCTTCACAATTTCACCCCAATTTGTAAAATGAATGCAATGCTTTCACGTTGAAAGATCAGTACATTTATTGTATCATTAACATGCTTAATTGTGCATCAACAATACGCGAAAGCGTATTTTTCCATATATACGAGGTGAAATCATGGGTTTAGGACTTGATATCGGTATTGATCTGGGCACAAGCAGTGTCCTTATTTATGTTCGCGGTAAAGGCGTCGTTCTTAAGGAACCTTCCGTTGTAGCAGTAAATACTAAGACAGGTACGGTTCTCGCGGTAGGTGAGAGCGCCAGCCTGATGCTCGGAAGAACTCCGGGTGTCGTAGAAGCCATCCGTCCGCTTCGTGATGGTGTTATTTCCGACTTTAAGGTGACGGAGGTCATGCTCAAGGCATTCATCGGCCGTGTGTGCCAGGGCATCCGTGCTACATATTTCCGTCCGACGATCGTTGTATGCGTGCCGTCGGTCATCACGCCGGTTGAACAGAAGGCTGTTGAAGATGCCTGCCGTCATGCCGGTGCGAAGGACGTATTTTTGATCCGTGAGCCGATCGCAGCTGCTATCGGTGCCGGTATCGATATTACCAAGGCCTGCGGTTCCATGATCGTAGATATCGGAGGCGGAACAACGGATATCGCCGTTATCTCCCTCTGCGAGCCTGTAGTTGACTTTTCTCTTAAGGTCGCGGGCGACAAGTTTGACGAAGCGATCGTTAAGCATGTCCGCCGTAAGCACAACGTCCTGATCGGTGAGAAGACCGCAGAAGAACTGAAGATCAACATCGGATGCGCTTATCCGAGAGAAGAAGAAATGACCATGGACGTCAGAGGCCGTAACCTGATCACAGGTCTTCCGGCGACCGTTACCGTTTCTTCCACTGAGATGCTCGAAGCGCTTGAGGAGCCGGTAGCCGCTATCTTCGATGCCGTTCACTCCGTACTGGAGAGAACTCCGCCGGAACTGATGGCTGATATCTCCCAGCGCGGTATCGTTATGACCGGTGGCGGTGCGTTGCTTTATGGCCTGGATCGTATGCTCGCGACAAAGATCGGTATCGATGTATGTGTTGCTGAGGACACGGTCTCCTGTGTAGCGATCGGTACAGGTAAGGCGCTCGGCATGATGGATAAGTTCGCTGCCCTCGGCGATACCTGATCTGCTTTTACGATTTGAAAAGAAACAGCAAGGAGTTGTCTCATAAATGGGATGGCTCCTTTTCTATCGCAAAGAAAAAACACTGTATCGGTGACGATACTGTAAGTTGACAATGTCACGGCGAAACATTTATAATGGCAACAGTTTAAAGATGTGCTGCGTTCCATAGTTTTCCGAAAGAAAGAGAGAATAGCAGTACAGATGAGGTGTCATTCGATTCGCATTTAGTAGTTGAATAAATTGATGCAAGGTAAGGGTGGGGTAGAGTAACGCCTTTTCCTGCGGCAGAATGAAGACGTTTCTAGAAATTTACATGTGAGGTATATCTGTGGCCCAAGAAGATTTTTTCTCAAAGAGCAAAGAGGCACTTTCCGCGATCGCGCTGGCTTTTCAGCTGGTGTCGCCGGAACAGGCTGAGAGTATGAGTCAATCTGAACTGGCTTTCCTCCTCGACCAGGAACAAAAGAGATCCGAGAAGGTCCAGGATGAAAATGCTTCGTCGGCAAAAGCACCTGTCAAGGCCAGAAAAACGCCCGGCAGAAAGAAAACGGAGACAAAGAAGGAAGAAGCCGTTTCTGAAGAAAAGGTTTCCGAAGTGCCCGCCAAGCGCACAAGAAAGAAGGCGGAAAAGAGAGAAGAGGCAGTAGAAGAAAAGCCGGATGAGGAAACAAAACCGAAAGAAAAAAAGACTGCTTCCAAAGCAAAAACTTCCGATAAGAAAAAGAAATCGAAGAAGGACGCTGAAGAGGCTTCAGCAGCTGAATTAGTTCCGTCGCAAGAAGAATCATCAGCAGCTCCGGCAGAAGATAAAAAGGCTTCGGATGAAGTAAAAGCAGAAGTTCCTTCTGAGAAAAAGCAGGAAGAATCCAAGGAGCCGAAAAAGCGCGGCAGAAAACCCGGAAAGAAGGCGAAAGATACTTCTGAAACCACAGAAACCGCGGCTGAACAGACGGAGCAAGAATCTTCCGAAAAGAAAGAAGAAGCATCCGAAAAGCCGGCTGAAGAAAATGCCGAGAAAGCGGAAGCAAAGGCAGAAGCTCCGAAGGAGAATCCTCAGCAGGGCAAGAACGGAAAGAATAAAAAAGGCCGCCACAGAAGTGTGGAGATCCGTCCTTCGAGTGAAACACCGGCTATCTCCGAATCCGCAGAAAACGCTTCGGAAGAAAATGCAGCAGAGGGCGATGCGCCTGCTGAACCGCAAAAACCGCAGGTCGAGCCGATCGAATTTATCGGTGTTCTTGAGATCGTGCAGGATGGCGGATATGGTTTCGTAAGACGTGAGAACTATCTTCCGTCTCCACAGGATGTTTTTGTTCCGACAAACCTCATCAGAAGATTCGGTCTTCGCATGGGTGACCAGATCCAGGGTTTCGCGCTTCCGAAACGCGGTCAGGACAAAAACCTGGCATTAAGCTATATCACGAAAGTTAACGAAGTCGAACTCGATAAACTCGGGCGCCGTCCGCATTTTGAAAGATTGACACCGATCTATCCGGACGAAAGATTCCGATTGGAGACAGGAAAGCAGGAACTTAGTACACGTATCATCGACCTGGTGTCTCCGATCGGTAAAGGTCAGCGCGGTATGATCGTTTCCCCGCCGAAAGCAGGTAAGACGATCCTTCTTCAGAAGATTGCAAACGCCATCACACAAAACAGCCCCAAGACCAAACTCATCGTGCTTCTCATCGATGAGCGTCCGGAGGAAGTTACTGACATGCAGCGCTCCATCAAGGGTGAGGTTGTTTACTCCACCTTCGATAAGAAACCGGAAAACCACACACGCGTTACCGAGCTTGTACTCGAGCGTGCGATGCGTCTCGTAGAAATGGGCGAGGATGTCGTTATCCTCCTCGACTCCATGACCAGACTTGCTCGTGCATATAACCTGACGATCACTCCGACCGGAAGAACTCTTTCCGGTGGTCTGGATCCGGGATCTCTTTATGGCCCGAAGCGTTTCTTCGGTGCAGCGAGAAATATCGAGAATGGCGGAAGCCTGACGATCGTAGCGACCTCTCTTATCGAGACCGGTTCCCGAATGGACGAAGTTATCTTCGAGGAGTTCAAAGGCACAGGTAACATGGAAGTTTATCTCGACAGAAAACTGTCCGAGAAGCGTATCTTCCCGGCGATCGACATCAACAAGTCCGGTACGCGTCGTGAAGATCTCCTTATGTCGCAGGAAGAACTTGATGCCGTCTGGACGATCCGAAAAGCATTCTCCCAGATGGAGACGGCTCCGGTCACAGAGACGATCATCAATCTTCTCCTTCGCACCAATTCGAACGATCATTTTGTCCGTTCCGTCAAAGTCTCCTTTGCGGATAAGGAAGTATTCGACGCGATGCGCGGTACAGGGGCAAACGGTTCTGCGAACAGCGGCAACTGAAGATCCGTATAAAATCAGAAAAATAAAACGGCATCCGAAATATCTTCGGATGCTGTTTTATTTTTCCAGTGAAAGCACTTTTCAAAGCTGAATGTGTTTCATTCTTACATATTCTTCGATCGCTCCGGCGATGAGCTTATGTCCTTCTTCGTTCGGGTGGATGCCGTCATTGCAGAGAAAGCGGGAGTAGTTCTTTTGCTCCAGGAAGACCGATGTGATATCGATCACGGGTACCTGCGTTGCGATCGCGAGTTTAAAGATCTCGATGTTATAGCGTTCGTGCCAGTTCGTAATGAACTGCTGGTCATTGTGCATCCACTTCATGATCTTCTCCGCACTTAATCCTTTTGATATTTTCTTGAAATAGCGGGCAGAATCGATCGGCGGAAGTGACAGGAGCACCGGTGTTTTGCCAAGAGCCTTGATCTCGTTAATGATGTTTGTATATGTTGAAGTGAAGTTAGCGATTGTGCTTGACGGAAGATGATGGCGATCCGGATATTCAGAAACTTCTTTCCAGTTGAAGTCACAGTCATTGCCGCCGAACTCCAAAACCACGTATTCACCGTCCGTTCCGCTGATGAGAGACAGGTTCTTTTCAAAAACACTTTCGCCCTTTAAGATCGTGCTTCCGAATTTTGCCTTATTCTCGATCGTGATACCAAAAGACTGCTCACAGATCTTTTGGAAAGAAGAGTTCGTGACACGATAATGCTCATCTTCGTAGATGACGCCTTTTAAGACAGAATCTCCGAACGCTGCAATAGTTCCCATTATTTCCTCGCTTTCTGTATATGCTAAAAATCACTTCATCCTAAGGATTATAATAATATGGTTTTCCTAAAATGCAAACCGCCCGCAAAATTACTTAAATTTCAGGTTGTAGTTTGTTTCAAAGAGCAGAAAGATATAAAGTTGCCTCAGATTCGGATGCCTTGTCTATTTTTATGTCTCCTTTCCGAATTTGCGAACCTTTTTTAGTGGCGCAATCGTGACCGACGCAAATGGCTCTGACAGAGCTCAGTATTCACCAAACGCAAAGAATACCATAGAGTTAAACGGAAAGAGCAGCATATTTACGATCCGAAACTGATCAATTTTTCTCGATCCGGTGAAGTTCCGAAAATGGTATAGCGATAAACCGATAGTGTGCCTTAAGAGTTGACTTTTCCCATAACACCAAGTAAATTGAAAGCGTGGTAAACTTTTATATAATGATTGGGAGATTTTTATGGGGAATGATCGTTGGCGCAGGCTTCTTTGCATATTTATATCATTAGCTTTTGTTTTCTCTTGTGCTCCGTCTGTGAATCATGCAGATTCAGAGGAAGTTAGATGTTACTCTGTAATTGATAATCTCCAGTTTGAAGTGTGTGCGCAAATAGTATCATCTTGGGACACGCACGCAAATCTTGAGTTCGTGGTAACTAATATCGGAAGCGAGACGATCCACAACTGGTTTTTTACTTTTGAGTTTCCCAATGCAATCGAGGGAATCTGGAATGCTTCAGTACTTGAAACAAGTGGTACAGGCGCGTATACGATTCGTAATACGGGAAGTAATCAGGATATCCATCCCGGGAATGCAGTTGGTTTCGGGATGACGGTTTCTTCCCTGAATGGTCAACCTGTTGAAGTGCTTCCCTCATATTATCTTCTTAACACATGTTTAGAGACAGTTCCTTCGTCTGATTATTCTCTGTCCTATCAGGAGTATTCAAATTGGGGGACGGGTTATAATGGGGCATTGATTTTGACCAATACTTCTTCTTCAACTCTTGAGGATTGGCAACTATCCTTTTCCTGCAATCGAACTATTATGGAGGTTTCAGGTGCAAATCTAACAAATTCAGATGACTTATATGTTGTATCAAATGATGGTTCCGATCAAAATGTAAATATCGGTTCAAACATTAACATGACAATAGTCGGGAATGAGATTAACTGCAGCACGCCTTTCGTTCTCAGTTCTGTAATTCTTTGGACGGTGAACTGTGCGTATGCGCTATCTGAGGATTTGGATGATAATGGAGTAGCGGACTATCTGGATTTTATCACCGAAGAGAATAGTGGAACTGACCTGACCCCTACGCCGGCAGAAACTCCGACTCCAACTCCGACGATTGCCGAAGTACCGACACCGGAACCAACACTTACACCGGAACCGATCATTGATTCGGATGGAGATGGTATTCCTGACTATTACGAGGTTCAATTGGGAACAGATCCCGATTCTGACGACTCGGACAATGACGGGATCTCCGATTCTATCGAGTGGCTTCTCGGAATGGATCTGTTGTCTGATGACAGCGATGGAGACGGGATCACTGATTCGCAGGAAGATGATGACGGCGACGGACTTACTCTTATAGAAGAAATAGAGTATGGAACAGATCCATTCTCGGAAGATTCTGATGGTGACCATCTGACTGACTATGAGGAGGTTTTTGTATACGGAACGGATCCACTCAAATACGATACTGATGGGGATCATCTCGAAGATGACGAAGAAATTAAGATGGGATCCGATCCCTTGAATCCGGATAGCGATGGAGATGGCGTGCCGGACGATCAGGAGCGCTTTTTACAAACCCGGACCGAAGAGATCCATGACGATGAAAGACCTGCGATGGATAGAGTTGAAGTGGTTTTGGAAGGAACGGGATGTTTAGATTCCGCTATGGAGATCTCTTCGCTGAATAACTCGGACTTTTATACAGAAGATCTTGTCGGGTTGGTAGGAGCGCCGATTGAAATCGAGTATGAAGGCGATTTTGATGAAGCAACGGTAACGTTCCATTACGATGAAAGCCTGATTTCTTCCAACGACTTCAATGTTTCGGACGAGAATCCTTTCGCAGAAGAAACTGCTTTCAATCCAAACTGTCTGGGTGTCCTGTATTTCGATGAAGAAAGCGGCATGTATATAGAGTGTGAGTCGACTGTAGACACGGTAAACCATACGGTATCTTTTGAAACGACACATTTTAGCACGTATATGTTGGCAGACATACGTCTTTGGCATATCTGGTGGAGCAGTCTAAAGGGTGTAGGAGAACTTCATCCTTCTCATGAAGGATATCAGGGCATAGACTATGTCCTTGAAATCCCGTGTCTTTATTCCATGACAGAAAATGATATTGCAGAGATGAATGCTATTGCTCATCAGCTCATTGATAATATGGGTGATTACGATCGAATGGCTATCTGTGGGTACAACAGTTTTTCAGGTACGTATCCGTACTCGTTTACTGTTCACAAGAGTATACTCAGCTGGCAGTTGGATGATTGGCCATGGGATGATTCAGGCAATTGGGTAGGCTGGACCGGAACAGCCGGGAATATGCTTGGATACTCTCTTTCGGCGAATCAGCTCTATAATGTAGGGAGAAGCATGCCAGGACACGATTCGTCGAGAGAACTTGTTGTTCTCGCTTTCAATAATTCTAATGATATAAACTGCATGTTTTATGATGCGGATATTAAAGCATCCAATCCCATGTCGGCCTATATTTTCACGCTCTCCAGCGGCAACCCTAACACCGCAAATATGAACTGGCTGAATCTTACTTCCGGTGGAGGGGTCATAGATTGTCAGGGAAAAACCGCTGAAGAAGCATATGAGAGGTTTGCAGAATTATACGAGCTTCATCAGGGAACGGATGATGATCGTAATGATGTAAATGTGAAAATCGGTGATGGATTGTGGGATGTCGTCGAAGAACAAGGCATGATCGTAGCTAATGGACGCATATATTTTTCTAATCCCGAGGTTTTTGATACCGATGGAGATACTCTTACAGATCATGAAGAAATGGGTGATACCGTTGAAGTTGAAGTAACTTCAGATAATGTGTTGTATGTTGATGGAGTAAAAGACGATTATTTATCGGTAAATGCATTACGGGCATATAGTCGATTCAAACAGTATGGTGTCGGAATCTGGACTATTTACAAAGTGCAATCCAATCCTATGAATAAAGATTCGGATTTTGATGAAGTTCCAGATAACGAGGATGCACGACCGCTTCAGAAGAATAAGTACATGAGTTACATACTTTATGATGCTCATTCCGAAGCTGATACATTTTTGAGACACGAGGCGGAGATCCGAAACCGCATAAAAAAAGAGCAACATGAAAAAGTTGAACTGAAACCAATTCCCCAACAAGACCTTCAAGCATTTACCTCTGTATGGGATTCGATGGGCGAGGATAGTGAGGGAAAATCGCTATACAAAATAAAGGAGGTTGTGATAGTTTGTCATGGGACTCCACAGACTATTAATACAGTACCTGTACAAGACATAGGGGGGCAGTTTGAAAAAAAGACAATAGATACACTTATACTATCCTCGTGTCATTCCGGTGATTTAGTTGAACCTAATAATGCAGCTCGAACATTTCTAAAATGGGGAACCATAGGAGAAGTATATGCATGGAATGGATCAGCGTGCTATAGTGAAATAACAAAAACTGTTATTTTGCATCCGGAATTTACGATTCCAGGCACAGATTATTCTTTGGATATTGAGCTTTCTGCAGAAATCATGCTTGTGTGGGAGTTTTCACCAACACCGCTGGACATAATTCTCCAGCATTATACTGAAATTATAGGAGGATTGTTGTTGGGGAATGTTGACCTTGTTGCTTATGGTGAAGTGAGAATGATAACGGATGCATTTGATTTTCCAGATTATGGAAGATATCGGTTTTATTGTGAGGGAGAGGAGATTAAGTATGAGAAAATATACAACTGGAATATGCCTAACGTTTATTTTCTGTATTCTTCTTAACGTATCAGGGTGCAGGATTTTGATGGAAAAAACAAAATATACTGTTTTCTCGGATGCAAACAAAAAGGTATCACTTGTCGGGGGGACAGATAAATCCTTCATCGGAATAGTTTTAGATAAAAGAGAACTCCTTCTGTATGGTGATGACGGAAAAGAAAAATGGAATGAAGTGTACGAACAGGATATACAAGCTATGGATATCTTGTATGATGGCGTTCTTTTGGCCTTCGCAGATAATCACATCGAGGAATTCCGGCTGAAAGATGGAAAAAAGGAAATGCTGGGTACCTATATATTTAGTTATCCAATAGATAAAGCTGAATTCACTGATCGAGAGATCTCCCCCAACCCACTGACCACTGTTTTACTGACAAACGGGGAGATGTTTGTGAATTCTTCAAACGATTTGTCCTCTTTCTCAGCAGTAGGTGAAGGTATTAATTCTTTTGCATATGATACATATAACAATCTTTTGCTTTACAGTACAAAAAACGGAAATATGAACTATTTGTCTTTCTATGGAGATGATTTTAGTTTCGACGATAGTCTGGCAAAACTAGATGGCATACATCAAGTTGTAGAAGCCAGTTTAGATTCGTACAATGAAGAAGATATTATATTCTTGGTGACATCCAAAGATGGAGACCATTTTGTGAAAAAGGGCATAGATTCGAATGAGTTGTCGCTTTGTGAACTTAATCCGAGTGAGATTCAAATGCTGGACGTTTCGAAGTCTATCCCTAAAGGAATGCTTTATAGTAAAGAAGGAAGAAAATACTATGAGGGACCTTCATATAATGACAGACACTACTATGGAGTAAACTGCCGAGAAAACTACCCTTTGTCTATCCCCGATGGATATAGTATTCATGTAATTCATGGCGGCGTCGTATATTACAATGACCATGAAGTGAAAGTCAAGCTGATTCCCTGATCTTATCTTATCTTTCGAAAAACAGTATCCAGCTCGTAGGAAGTATCTTAGATGGCAGATGAATGGCTCGTGGCATATTTAACGGCGATTTTATTGAGTTTGCAGATGGTGTGGTCGGCTACATTAATCGATCTGGCAAGGAATTACAATCTCAGAGGAGTAGTTCTTCACAGCGACCGCGGAAGTCAATATACCAGCGAAGCTTTCAAATCGACACTGTCAA
>CAJOLL010000017.1 GCA_905235455.1 uncultured Clostridia bacterium | reverse complement strand
TATATTTAAGATGTTCCCTTTTGAAATGAATGATGATGGATTTAATAGCCATTTGGATGGCATTGATAACATTAATTTAAGTATATTTGATTCATTCAAAGAAAAAAATAAAGAAATTTATGAGCCCGGAAGGTCCGTCATCGCAGCAAATCGTCGGAATACCCATATCCATGAGTTCACGTGAGACACCGCCATAAGCGGCCGCAGTTCCCGTCGTGACCTTCGGGCTTCCCATGCCCTCCCCCCGGATGATAAGAGACAGATCTTCATCCGGGATCTGTGCGATGAATTCAGAAAGGGTGTTCTTCCCGGTCCTAACATCAGAAAGTTTGATCCCCTTATCTCCGGTAAAAGCAATCTCCTTGGGAACTCTTTCAAGTCTTGTTTCCACATGCTCGATCTTTCGAAGCGGAACCGGTTCGTAGTTGCCGCCGATCGTTAACCTTTCAAAAGCCTGAAGCGGCTTGGCGGCAGATTCGAGCTGTTCGATCATGGTATCTTCAGAAATTTCAAACGATCCGACTTCTGCTGCTTCTTCAACGTTTCCACCCAGGAAGAATGTGAAAGTTCCTTTGGGAAGCACCCATCCGGTATTTCCTGTCAGACGCCCGTCATCATCAAAAGAAGCATAGCGGTTCGCGCCGGCTCTCAATGTGATCTCAATCTCTTCTCCCGGAGCCAGTTTTTTTGTCTTTTTAAAATCGACAAGAACACGGGACGGTGTCGCGATACGGTCGGAAGGTGTCTTTGCAAAGAGCATCACGGTCTTTTTTCCCATATAGTTGCCGGTGTTCTTTACGCTGACTTTCACGCATACGTCCGTTCCCTGTGCTTCAAACCCGAGACACTTCACCTCAAACGTCGTATAAGAGAGACCATATCCGAAAGGATAAAGCACCTTCTCCTCGGCGAAAGTCGAAAAATAGCGGTACCCGACAAAAATATCCTCGGTATAGAAATCCTTGCTTAAGTCCTCTCCGCCGAAATTCGGAGAAGACGGATAGTCGGAAAGTTCTTTTGCGATCGTATCCGTCAGACATCCGGACGGAACGGCTTTGCCACAAAGAAGATCCGCAGCGGCAGTACCTCCGATCATGCCCGCCTGCCATACATAGATAACGGCAGCCGGATCATATTTTTCCACAAAAGACATGTCGATGATATTACCGACATTTAAGACAACAATGGTCTTTTGAAATTCCGCGCAGACTTTTCCGATCATTTCTTCTTCGCCTTCACTTAAGAAAAAAGAACCTTTTTGAGCCGTATTATCGCGGTCTTCGCCGGCGGTTCTTCCGATGACGATCACAGCGGCATCATTTTTTGCAGCGGCCGATTTTACGATATCAGATGTAAGCGGCATCTCTTTCTGGGACCAGTTTTCCTTGCCCCAGCCAAGACCCGGATCCACCGGATTTTCGCTTTCCCAATCTTCGTAGATCTGAATAAGTTCTTCATCAACGGTGATGCCCGGTTCATTCTGCAGGCCTTCTCGGATCGATACGACATGCTTGACGTTGACCATTCCGCCGGAACCCGTACCACTCTTGTAGTAGTTATTCTGCATCCTTCCGAAAACGGCTGTCTTTGCGCCTGATTGCAAAGGCAAAGCAGAGCGGTCATTTTTCAGAAGAACGGAACCTTCCTGTGCCACGCGAATCGCCGTATCCGTGTACTTATTCCAGTCGAGTATATATTCAGGCATAAAACACCTCCGATGGGCAAAATCTGATCAACATAGATTTTACAACATCGGAGGTGTGTCCGTTTATCATTTTTTTGTTCAGATATGTCGTATAAACGTCCTATTATTTGCCGTCATAAGCACCGCTTACCATCTTCAGATATGTTCCTCTCGTAAAGAGATAAGCGATTGTATATACCACCGCCAAAAGCAGGCAGCAGATAAGAACGATCAAAAGGAATGACGAAGCATCACAGCCTCCAAGCAGCTTCAACATCTTGTTGACCATCGGATACGAAGCAGCGGTATGGATCACGGCCACGATAAGCGGCAAGAGGAACACCACGATGATCTGCGAATTGATCGACTTTTTTATCTCTTTTCTGGTAAGTCCTACCTTTCTCATGATCGCAAAACGCTTCGCATCCTCATAGCCCTGCTGAAGTTGCGAGAAATACATATTCAGGATCGTGATCGTAAAGAATGCAATACTTAAGAAAGCACCAAGGAAGAAGAGTCCTCCATATACTCCCATGAGTTCATCAACACAATCGATCTTACAGGTCACCCAATCATAATCATACTTTTGCAAATTATCCTCAAGTTCATCGTACATGGCAAGCTGCGCCTGTTTCGACGATGACGTATTAATAAGAACGTGCTCTCTGCTATTGCTGCTTTCCCAGGCCAATTCATATATATACGGCTTTAGGCTGTCATATACGCTTTCGTCGGATACGATGAGTACATAACGACCGTTAGTCATCATGCCGATTGCTCCATCGACATTGATCTTAGGCTTCTCATCGATCCGGCGGACACGAAAATCCGGAGAGACCATGTCACTCAGCTCACATTCATCCGTCAACGGCCGGAAACGGATCGTATCTTCCGAAAAAGAAGCCGAAGTGATCAGACCCACTTCATCTTTGGCAAGATTTAACTTTGTTTCATGAACATAATCAAAAACATCTTCCGTGATAATAAACACATGACTGATACCATCCAATCTGGATGACGGAGACGTGCTGATGACGCCATCCTCAACAAGAGCATACGAATCGATAGATCGATATGTATAGATCTGATCGACCGCTCCCCCCGTTTTCTCGGCCGCTTCACGGAGCATGGCTTCTCTTTCATCTCTTTCCGCCTGCGTTCCTGCCTTCACATAAGTGATCTCAAAATCAGTCGCATACCAATCATTCGCGAGGTCTTTGATCGTTGAATAAAGCGTAGTCACAGATGACATGGTAACGAGTACCATCGTCGCGAAAATACAGATCGTTGCCAGGTTCGCGGCATTCCTTTTCATTCTGTAGAGCATGCCGGAGATGGAGATAAAATGTCCCGTCTTGTAGTAGAACTTCTTATTCTTCTTCATGGTATTCAGAAGTGTGATACTGCCCGCGGTAAATAGTGCAAAGGTGCCGAAAATAACAAGCGCCACCGCAATCCCGAAATACCTGAATGCCTCATGCCCCTCTTTTGATGTAAGAGAAAGAGCATATCCGGATCCCAGAAGGATCAGTCCGCCGATTGCCAGGAGCCACTTGGACTTCGGCTGCTTCTCACCCTTGGATTCTTCTTTCATGTATTCAAGGATATTCGATGTCAGAATACCAATGGCATTAATGATAAAGATCACTAAGAAAAAGCCCGCAAAAACAACTGCAATAAGGATCAGGGTCTTCCACTGGACCTTCCAGGAAAAATCCGCTTCCAGATGATATATCTTAAGGAACAGAAGCTGCACGATCTTTTCGATCACAAATCCGATGACAGTACCTGAAACGATGCTGATAAGATAAACATAAAGGTTCTCCAGGAACTGCAAACGGATGATATGCTTCTTCTGCATACCGAGAACGCAGTAGACACCCAGTTCCTTTTTCCTCTGCTTGATCCCGAAACAGCTGACCCCCAAAAGGAAGAAGAAAGCGATGACAAGCATGATCGGAATACCGATCGTCATGATGATCTGAAGTGTAACACCTCCTTCGACCTGCCGTAACTGCTCATCCTTCGAGATCGCGGAAAGGATAAATGTGATCGCGATCATCACCATCGAGGAGATGATATACGGCATATATAGGATCTTATTCTTGCTCAGCGCATTGGCGGCAAGATTTCTGTAAATCTTAGTCATATGTCCTAAAACCTCCGCTGTCACTCGTTTGCGGCGCGAAGGCCGCTTCCCATAAGTGCGGTAAGTGAATCAGAGATCTTCCTGTAGAACTCACTGTTGGTTTCATCGCCTCTGTAGATCTGGTGATAAACGATACCGTCCTTAATGAAAAGCACACGACCCGCAGTACTTGCGGCCTTAATGGAGTGAGTGACCATCAGGATCGTCTGTCCGTCTTTGTTGATGTTCGAAAACTGCTCGAGAAGTTCATCCGTCGAACGCGAGTCAAGCGCGCCTGTCGGTTCATCAGCCAGAACCATTTCCGGCTCCGTAATGATCGCTCTGGCTACGGCGACACGCTGTTTCTGTCCCCCGGAGATCTCATACGGGAATTTTTCCAGAAGAGGTATAATGCCGAGTTTATCGGCGATCGGACGGATACGGGTCTCCATTTCCGCAGGGCTGCATCCGGCAAGGACCAGCGGAAGATAGATGTTATCTCTTACAGAGAAATTATCCAAAAGATTAAACTCCTGGAAGACAAATCCGAGACGGTCACGTCTAAACTTTGCCAGGTGCTTTTCCTTCATGGACTGCATCGACTGACCGTCCAGTTCGATCTCGCCTTCCGTCGGCTTATCGAGTGTGGCGATAATATTCAAAAGCGTGGTCTTACCGGATCCGGATTCACCCATGATCGCGACGAATTCGCCTCTTTCGACTGTAAGATTGACGTTCTGAAGAGCGGTCACCTTGTTGCCGCCGAAACGCGTTGTGTATACCTTCTTAACGTTTTTAACCGCTAACATTGACATAAGTAAGTAGTCCTCCTTTGTGTTTACACCACTATCCTACAGTTCGGGGATCTTCCCATCTATCGATTTGTCTTACAAAAAAGCACAGAATCTTACATTTCCGCAAGGAACGGTTTTCGGATCATTTCTTTCCGAAAAGCACTTTGACCTTCGTTCCCTTCCCGACTTCCGAGTCGAAAAGCACTTCGCACGAAAGCATGTCGGCCGCCTTTTTTACGAGATACAGACCAAGTCCCGTGGACATCTTCGCGTTATGCCCGTTATAACCTGTATATCCTTTTTCGAAAATTCGTGGGAGATCTTCCTTGGCAATACCGATGCCCTGATCTTCAATGGTGAACGATTCGGCATCTCCGTAGAAACGTATCGTGCCTTTCTTCTGATATTTGACGGCATTGGAGATCAGCTGGTCGATGATGAATCCGAGCCACTTTTTATCGGTCGTGACGACCAGTCCCGTCGGCTGAAAATCCACTGCAAGTCCGGAGCTTATGAACATCGTCATCGCGCGGCGGATCTCGCTTCGAAGCACATCGTCGACGTTTACCTTTTCAAACTGAAGGTCGTTGCTTTCGGAGCCCAGTCTCAGATAGTTAAGCGCCATATCCGCGTAGTTTTCTACATGCAGGAGCTGTGATCTTAAGCGGTTAGCCGTCTCCTCATCGTCCATATTCTGAATAATAAGCGAAAGCGCCGCAATCGGTGTCTTGATCTGATGCACCCACATCGTGTAGTAATCCAGAAGTGAATTCCTTTCAACAGAAGCTCCTTCTTTTTCTTTAGAAAGAGTATCTGACAGTTTTATCAGAAGCAGACGATAATCCGTCTCGATCAGATCCAGGTGTTCTTCCAAACCGGAAATGTCTTCTTCGTCCGTTCCCGTCAGACTTTCCGCAAACGCTTCCGGGAAGACAAGTGCTTTTTCCAGGGAATCATGTTTTTTCTGATAGCGGCGATAATCGATCGTCCAGAAGATCCCTGCGAGGACCGCCATTATGGCAGCGGCAAGGATAACCGGCATCATCGGCTCCCCGTAGAGCCAAAGCACCAAAGCCATGATCAAAAGGCATATCAGCGCGGTAACGATCTGCGGTACACGCATTCGGAGAAATGAAGCAAACACTTTCCTATTCAATGATATATCCCTGGCCCTTCTTCGTTACGATAAAGTCAGGAAGGCCTGCGGCCTCGAGTTTTTTCCTAAGCCGGTTTATATTGACGGAAAGAGTATTCTCATCAATAAAACAGTCATCGTCCCAAAGCTTCTGCATCAGGGCATTTCTGGAAACGATACTTCCCGAGGAAGAAAGAAGTGCCAAAAGGATCCTGTTCTCATTCTTCGTCAGATCCAGTTTTTCTCCATCGATCGTGATCGAACTGTCGGAAGCTTTATAAGAGACGCCGCGATACTCGATCACATCGCTTTTTTCTTCAGAAAATGTATACGCGCGGCGAAGAACCGCCATGATCTTCGCCGTAAGAACGTTGATGTCAAAAGGCTTGGCAACGAAGTCGTCCGCGCCCATATTGATCGCGGTGACCAGGTTGATATTATCGGAAGCGGAAGAAAGAAAGATCACCGGTACTTTGGAGATCTCACGGATCTTCTGACAGCGCACAAAACCATTAGCAAAAGGAAGTCCGATGTCCATCAGGATCAGGTGCGGCTCGAAAGACCGGAATTCTCCGAGGATATCTCCGAAGTTCTCGGTAAGCTTCACCTCATACCCCCAGCCGGTCATCAAGGTCTTCAATTCGGATGCGATAGTGAAATCATCTTCCACCACCAAAATCTTATAAGTCATAAAACCACACTCTCTTAACTCATTTCCTGCCGATATTATAGCATAAGGCAGGAGCGCTGCCGTGAGTTTTACTTCACAAAGCGCGATATTAAGAAAGCGTATTTTTGAGGCGAAAAAAAGTTATCTCATCGCGGCAGATACCACAGATGAGATAACGGTAAGATCGGTATTTCACAAATCCACGTTCTTAAGCCCACGGGTTGGCGGCATCCGGAACGCGGATCCCTACGAGGATAAACTGTTCCCACAAAAACCATTCTCCGGTCGAAGGCTTCGTGCGAAGACGGATCTGGCGCGGGCTGTCGGCACCGCCGGAATTCAAGTTAACGGTCAGATACCCTTCGTCAAGATTGTCTCTGCTGTGCGCAAGCTCATATACCGTAACGGAATACGGGCGCTGCGGCATATAATTGTTTTGCGGAGTCGCACCGGTAAGATACGAACGCGGAACATAGTCCGAATCTCTGAAACGGTCAGCGATAAAAGAGATCTCATACGGAGATAGCGGCTGTGGCCCTTTCAAAAAGTTTAACATCTTGATGCTCTCATCCTTATTCAACGGATACACGCAAAGAGCCGCTACCGTAAGAGCCGCTACATCGAGCGGATCTTTCATCGAAGCTTCCGGGAGAGCCTTCATCTGTTCAAGAGTTTTCGGCATCTCCTGAAAAACAACTGTCTTTTTTCTTAAGTCATTACCGGTACTCGGAGCTGCAGGAACCGGTGCCGGGTTTTGGATTCCATCAAATAATCCCATGATCTTTCCTCCTTAAGTCATCTCATGGTAACAGACAAAAGCGGTCAGCGCTTCGGTCCCTGATTTACGATACCTCCGTTATTGAGACGGTCATCTTTCCAGGATTTTCTTTGAAAAGTATTCTCGATATCCGGTTTCGGCTGAGTAAAGCCGGTTTCCGGAGCAAAAGATGCATCCGTTACGGAAGAAGATGCAAACGGAGCCTCATACCGGTTGTCGCCGACAACCGGTGCAGACGGAGTTCCTTCAACCGGAACGGGAGCCGGTACAGGATCCGGAACAAGAGCAGCTTCTTCCGAAACTTCAGAAGAAGCCGGCTGGAACGGCGGCGGTTCAGGAAGTCTATCTTCTACCGGTGCAGCCGGAACCTCCGACGGAACTTCGACCGGGACCTCTGACGGAACTTCAGCTGAAACCTCGACAGGAACTTCGGGAATGAGTCTGAATCCGCAATTCATGCAGAACACATCCCCTTCACGGTACGGATTACCACAATTTCCACAATTCATACTATTATCCTCCTTATCTAACATGGTGATAATTGAACATTCCATTTTTCTCATAAAATCATAATATTCCGACTTCAGCTAATCTGCGTTTGGGCCTTGCACAAAGGAATAGAACACGGTGCTTCCGTCGATGCCGGCATACATTACCATTTTCTTTAAAATTTTATCTTTCTACTCTGAAAAATTCAAGACTGCCGCCGTCAGATGCCCTTTCTTGTTGTACAATAGGAAATGTCATTTCAAGGAGGAACGTATATGTTTTCATTCTTAAGCAAAGAGAAAAAAGAGGCAAAAGCGAGACTTCGCGCAGCCTATGAACAATATGGTTACTATAGTGACGAATATATCGAAGCCTATCTTGCTTCGATCAAGCGCATGAATCCGGATGTTCATTATACTCTTTGCGAGATCTATACGGAAATGGAGCGTTACGATGATGCGGAAAAAGAACTTCTCTCCTGCAGGTCCGGTTCTTTCATGGATGACATTTCCACCGGTCTTTCGGCGATTTGTAGAATCGCTCTTTTCTTCGCAAAGCAAGACTATGACGAGGCATTATCTGTTTATAGCGACAGAGTCCGTTTCCTGGACGTACATTTCAAAAATCCCGCAAGATCCCGTGTAGCCGGCGATTACTACATGTATGCCGCTTCTCTCTGTGCGATTGCGGAAAGAAAAGACCCGGATTCTTCCGAAAAATACGAAGATCTGATCAAGAAATACTATGCCCGTCTCCGCGAGTGGTGTGATGTTTTCCCGCGTCACCGTCTTCAATTCGAACTGACGCAGACGATGGTGCTTTTTGCAAAGGGAGAAAATGAAGAGGCCGAGGAAACTTTTGCCAAATGCAGGCAAAGTATCCTCGACCATGATTTCAAATATGAATGGGAGCGTGAAAACTTCCTTAAGAGACTGGAGCGTTCACGCAAACTGCTCCCTTCTCAATAACCGATCTGTGAAAGGACTTCATCGATCAGTTTCGAGTTCTTAATGGAGAACTCCGGAGTAATGTGCGGTCTTTCATCGCCCAGGATGCAGCGCCCGAGCTGCTCGACCTCAAGCGAATAATTCTGTGGCACATCGATCTCTCTTTCGATCACGCCGTCTGCGGTAAAGATGCTGTAGCGCACTTTTCCTTCCTGATTGTATTCCGCGTCAGAACGGATCGAGCCCTTGCTTCCGTGGATATAAAGGCGGTCGAATCTCGCATTGGAATTTTCGCCAAGGACCATACCTACGTTAAAGGAAGCTCGCGCCCCGTTTCGAAATCTCATCTGCCCCGATGTCAAAAAGTCGACGCCGAGATCCGTGAATTCAGCGCTTGCTTTGACAAACTCAACATCCGAATCGATAAGCGAAAGGATCATCGTCGTGCAGTAGCATCCGAGATCATACATCGCACCGCCGCCGAATTCCTTATGGAGGCGGAAGTCTTCCTTATATCCCTGGGTGACAAAAGCCGTATCAATATAGTTCACGTCTCCGATGATGCCGCTTGCCACATCTTTTTTCAGGCTCTCGACATACGGGCTGTGAAGATAGGCATATGCTTCCATCAGGTGAAGCCCGCATTCTTTTGCTGTTGCAAACATCTCTTCGACTTCTTTTGCATTCATCGCCAGGGGCTTTTCGCAAAGCACATGCTTTCCGGCCATAAGTGCCGCTTTCACCCACTTGATGTGGATATCGTTCGGAAGCGGAACATATACGGCCTGCACGTTCTCATCGGCAAGAAGTTCCTCGTAACTTCCGTACGCTTTTCCGATACCATACTCTGAAGCAAACCTCTGTGCTTTTTCCAAAGATCTTCCGGCGATCGCATAAAGCTCCGCGTTATCTGCAAGTTTCATGCCCGGGATCATCGCCCATCTGGCTATATTCGCAGTTCCCAGGATTCCCCATTTCACTTTATCCGGCATAACAAAACACCTCCCGAATCTTAGTGGTTCATTATAGCATCAAACAGATCTTATGCACGAAGCGTTACGTCGTACTTCTCCTTAAGGTTCGCAAGGATCGTATTTACGAATCCGTCGATGACCTCCGGCTTGAACTCTTCGTACTTCGGCGTGAAGACTACGCTGAATGCCAGGCTCTTCTTGTTTTCGCCGAGCTGGGCACCTTCGTAAATATCGAACAGATCGATCTTCGTGATGTACTCGCAGGAAGATGCGATCTCCTTTTCGACCATTGCACAGGTGATGTCCTTATTCATAACGAAGCAGAAGTCACGCTTTTCTTCGAGGAACTTCGGAAGCGGGATGAACTTTCTCTCCTTGCCGTAGTACTTCGTAAGCGCGCGCAGATCGATCTCGGCAACATAAGCCGGGACACGCATATCCAGTTCATCACAGATTTCATAGAGGACCTGGCCTAAGTAACCGACTTCTTCTCCGTTGCAGACGACCTTTGCCGTTCTTCCCGGATGCAGGAAAGTCTTCTCGTCCTTTTCGTAATCGAACTTGACATCAAGTGCATCCGCGATGACGGATACAAGTCCTTTTAGCGAATAGAAATCTTCGTCTTCACCGAATACACCGATGCAGATCGTTTCTCTTTCATCCGGATACTCGGTAAGCGGCAGGCTCTTCGGCAGGAACTTGTTGCCCATCTCGTAGATACGGCCACTGAGAGTTCCCTTCTTCTGGTTTCTTGCGATCGCCGAGATCATCTGCGGGGCAAGCGTCGTTCTCATCAGGGAAAGGTCGATGTTGATCGGATTTAAGATCTTGATCGCCGTTCTCTCTTTTGCATCCTGCGGAAGCTTGAGAAGATCAAGGTCTGCCGGCGAGAAGAAGGAATAATGCACGCCTTCAAAAGCACCTGCCGCACACAGTGCCTGCTTGATCTTGAGTTCCGATCTCTGCTTGAGGTTATATCCGCCGGATGTTACCTGAGCTGTCGGGATAAATGTCGGTGTGATATGTTCGTACCCATACATACGGATGACTTCTTCTGCGACATCCTGATAGGACTCCATATCTACACGATAGCCCGGGATCGCGATCATCAGTTCGTCACCGTTAAGTTCCGGAGCGAAGTTGAGGTTTGTAAGGATACGCACGATATCCTCATCCGGTACCGTGATACCCAGAACACCGTTTACCTGCTTAACGCTTACGGTCATCTTCTTCGGCTCGACGGAGTTTCCGGTGTTGACGTCGAACTTCGTCGCGCTGACTTTGCCGCAATTCAGTTCTTCGATCAGGTGCAGCGCACGCTTCATGGCCATAACGGTCGTATACTCATCTACGCCCTTGGAGAAACGCATACTCGAATCAGAGACCTGACCCAGAGCCTTCGAGCTCTTTCGGATGTTGTCGTGTGCGAACTTGGCCGCCTCGAACATAACCGCGCTCGTGCTGTCTAAGATCTCGGAATTCAGTCCGCCCATGATACCCGCAAGAGCGACCGGCTTTTTTCCGTCACAGATAACAAGATTATCGGTCGTCAGCGCGAATTCCTTCTCATCAAGAGTGACGATCTTTTCGCCCTGCTCGGCACGGCGGACATGGATCTCACCGTCTTCGAGGTAGGAGAAATCAAAAGCATGCATCGGCTGGCCGAGTTCTTTTAATACGTAGTTCGTGATATCGACGACGTTGCTGATCGCGGAGCATCCGACGAGAGCCAGACGGCGCTTCATCCAGAGCGGAGACTCTTCGATCTTGACATCGGACACATAGTGGCCGATGTATCTCGGACACAGATCCGGAGCAGAAACGCGGATATCAAAAGGTACCGTCACTTCGGACTCTGTGTAGTCGAGGGCAGGTTCTTTTACCGGCTTACCCAAAACAGCGGCAACCTCACGGGCGATACCGAAGATGCTCTGGCAGTCCGGACGGTTTGCCGTGATGGAAACATCGAAGATATAGTCATCAAGTCCCAGGATCGGCTTTACGTCAGAACCCGGGATACTGTCCTCCGGAAGAACAAGAAGTCCATTGTAACCGGCACCCGGGAACATATCTTCGTTAACTCCGATCTCCACGCCGGAACAGAGCATGCCGTAAGAATCGTATCCTCTGAGCTTACCCTGACCGATGGTCATAAGGCCCTCAACGGTAACGTGGTCTTTTGCCGTCGCATAAACCTGCGCGCCGATCAGAGCAAGCGGATACTTGCCGCCGGCCTTTACGTTATCAGCGCCGCAGCAGATCTGAAGTGTGCCATGTTCACCGGCATCCACCTGGCAAAGATGAAGGTGTGTGCCTTCAATATCTTCACAGGTCTTTACTTCACCGACGACGACATTACTGATGTCGTGACCGACTTCGTATTTTTCTTCCACCTCGAAGCCGCAGGAAAAGAGCTTTTCCTCCAGAACATCAGGTGTAACATCAATATCTACATAATCCTTGAGCCAACTTAATGGAACTAACATTTTTCTTTCCTCCAATCTCAATCGTCGATCTGATCGAGGACACGAAGGTCCGATTCGAAAAGCAACTTGATGTTATTGATGCCGTACTTGAGCATCGCGATACGGTCAATACCGATACCGAAAGCAAGACCGCTGTAGACATTGCTGTCGATACCGCAGCCATCGAGGACTTTCTTATTAACGACGCCCGCACCGAGAACTTCGATCCAGCCGGTTCCCTTACAGAGCTTACAGCCCTTGCCGCCACACTGGAAGCAGCTGACATCGACCTCTACGGAAGGCTCCGTGAACGGGAAGTACGAAGGACGAAGACGCGTTCTTGTCTCTTCACCGAAGATCTTCTTTACGAATACATCGAGCATACCCTGCAGGTCGCAAAGTGTGATGCCCTTATCGACTACGAGTCCTTCCATCTGGGAGAACATCGGAGAATGCGTCGCGTCATCGTCAGAACGGAAGACCTTACCGGGGGAGATGATCTTGATCGGCGGCTTCTGTGCTTCCATAACGTGGATCTGACCGGCAGATGTCTGCGTACGCAGCAGGAACTCCGGGCTCAGATAGAACGTATCCTGCATATCTCTCGCCGGGTGATCCTGCGGGATATTAAGCGCCGTGAAGTTATAGTAATCTGTCTCGATCTCGAAGCCTTCAAAGATCTCAAAGCCCATGGAACCGAAGATCTGCACGATCTGGTTTCGAACCTGTGTATTCGGATGCAGATAACCCTTCTTCTGCTTCTTCTCCGGAAGCGTGATGTCGATCGTCTCGGCAGCATAACGGGCCTTTCTCTCCTGCTCCTTAAACTGTGCATCCAGAGTGTCAAACTTTTCCTGCGCCCAGTTCTTGATCTCATTGACCATCTTTCCGTAGTCGGCCTTCTGCTCTTTCGGGATCTTACCCATTTCCTTCATCAGCGAACCGATCTTGCCCTCTTTTGCATCCATGACACTTTTTCTGTACTCATAGACGCCCTTCGAGCTTGTGATCGTGGTAAGATCGTTTTCGATCTCGCTTTTGATCCCTGACAGTTTCTCACTAAGTTCACTTAACTCTGCCATGTTTTCCTCCTATTTTTCACGCTTTTGCAGTTCTTCACATCTCTTTTGCCAGAGAAAACAAAAATCCCATGGCAACGAACTATTGCCATGGGACGAATTCGCAACTGTTTCGCACCTTCGCGGTACCACCCATGTTCGAAAAGACTTGTCTTTCCGCACTTACCTTGCGCCTTTAATGCTGCGCCTGCATCTGCTTATCTACGGATTTTCCGCTTTCGCCAGAACGCTCCGGTGTTGAAATTCATTTTCTCCCTCTGCGATCGTGCTCTCAGCCGATGACACGACTCTCTTCTTCACAGGTTACAGGAAAAACTACTTACGCACCTTCATTGCATGGGAGAATTGTACGCTTGCGTATTTGAAAAGTCAAGATTTCAGCGATATTCGCCTGAATATTTCGCGGGTTCTGCGCTTAAGTGACTCATTTCCCGTTAAAGATTCAATCCCCTTGCTTCTTCGCATCCGATACGGATGTTCATGCACTGGATCGCCGCACCCGATGCGCCCTTACCTAAGTTATCGAACTGCGAGGAAACGACGATCCTCTCTTCATTTCCCGTGACATAGATCTTCAGTCCGTCCCAACCGGAAAGAGAGTTTCCCGCGAGAAAACCACTTCCCGCCGTTTCATCGTCTGCTTCTGCGACCTTGATGAACTTTTTCCCTGCGTAGTATCCCCGATAGAACTCGAGAAGCTCCGAAGGTGTCATTTTCTTGCTCAGCATATCTGCATAAAAAGGCGCGGAAACGACCATGCCGCTATAGTAGTCATCAATGATCGGTGAGAAAAGCGGGGTTCTGGAAAGGCCCGTAACGGCTTTCATTTCCTTAAGATGCTTGTGCTGCTGCGCCAGCGCATATTCACGTCCGGAAGAAAACTCGGAAGGACGGTCTTCCGACTCATAAACGGCGATTGTCTTTTTGCCTGCTCCGGAATAACCGGAAAGAGCAAAGGCACTGACCGGATAGTCCTCCGGGAGGATTCTTTCCGCAACGAGCGGATAGATAAGAGAAATAAAACCGGAAGCATAGCAGCCCGGGACCGCGATCCGATTACCGGTCTTTACTGCCTCAAGATGCTTATCGGAAAGTTCCGGAAAACCATAGGCCCAGCCATCTTCCGTTCTATGTGCCGTCGAGGTGTCGATAATCACGGTATGGTCATTATCGGGATCGGCAAGTCCCGCGGATTCTCTAGCCGCTGCGTCCGGCAGGCAAAGAAATGTAATGTCCGAAGAATTGATCAGTCTTTTTCTTTCCTGCGGATCTTTTCGCAGTTCCGGATCGATCTTGATCAACTCGATATCGTCTCTTCCCTGAAATCTTTCGAAGATACGAAGACCGGTAGTTCCTTCACTTCCGTCAACAAATACTTTCTTCTTCATGTTATTTCCCTCACTTTACGCTATTCAAATCGGAGCACGAAGTCCGCGCATCGTCCTACGATCACGCACGGTCCTTTAGATGCAAGATCCTTAATGACCTTGCACGGCTGAAGATAGATCATGTCCGATTGTAATCACATGACGGTTCATACGATGAACCTCTGATTATTATTTTAGCAGATCAGATGAGCATCGATCCCCGAAAAAAGGACTTATCGAACACCCACGATATTATAGCACCAACCTCCCGTATAAAAAAGAGAAAGGACTGTCCCAAATCCGTTTTGAGACAGTCCCCTTGCGGTACGTAGTATTCGAAGATCGGAAAGCCGGCACTTTCCACTACGTTAAGCCGCTGTCGCCGGTTGTGCTACTTGAGCGGGTTTTTGTCCTTGATCCAAAAAGATGACCTTGTAATCACTGTGCATCTTCAAAAGCGATTCAGTGATGATCTCTTTCAGATGTTCCTTCGCCTTATCGCAGATGCCGTTTTCGATGGCTTCATCAAGCCACTGGGCCTTGATCTCCGTCAATCTCACGTTGACTTCGTCCGCGCGGATCGGGTTAAAGATATTGTTGTCCTGAAGGACGGTCACATTCTCCTGCGGAAGATTGTTGTCAATGATCGGATCCTCCGGAATGGAGATGTAGATCTCTTTCCTCTGGTTATTCACGACTGTCTTCATCTGATTCAGATCGTAGCCGATCTTGATGGTACCGGAGTACACGATCTCGATCTCATGCTGGGTACCCCAGATGTTGAAATCCGTGTACGGGATCTGAAGGGAATCTACGACATTCGCCGTACCTGCATAGTTCTCGGAATATGTCATAAGCTCGGAAATATCCGAAAGCTGCGCCATGATGTTTTCATTGGTCAGAATGATTCCGTGGAACTTTTCTTCTTCTTCGATCATTGCTTCACGGGAAGTCTTCCCGGAATCGGATCCGTATGGTTTCCAGATGCCGAAAAGCACCAGCAGTGAAACGGCACCGACGATGGTCAGAAGGATTGTTGCTCCGTGAAACAGTCTTCCCAGAAATGTTCTTTTCGGACGGACTCTCTGGCCATTGACGTAATCATAACTTCTTCTCATAAGTCACTTCCTCCTAATTACTTCGCGATTCTTCAAGTAGCACATTCATTCGCGTTTTTCTTCTTTTTCTTAGGAGCCCTCTTTCGCGGCTCATGTTCTCTCACAATAATGATACTTTATTAAATTCTTCGAATTCCTCTTGTTTTTTTGAACATTTTCCGTAAAAACTATTACGAATTGTTTGATTTGTTCTGACTATAGTTTATAATCTACTGTGTCAAGGGATAAACGGTGCAGATTTGCGTTTAGGCACCTCTAATTTGCTTTGAAACTCAAAATAAAGTCGGAGCGGAAACATGGGAAGAAAATCTACTAAAGAAAACAAGAACATCTATCAGATCAGCCGCGAAGCCCAGAACCTTACGCGTGACGCAGCTTCAGAAAAACTTCAGTACATCTCGGCGGACCGTATCGAAAAGATCGAGAACGAAAAGACACTTCCCCATCCGGAAGAAATACTGGCGATGTCCGACGCGTACAAGAACCCTTCACTTTGCAATTACTTCTGCTCTCACGAGTGCCCGATCGGTCAGGAATATGTTCCTGAAGTTATTCCAAAAGAACTGTCCCAGATCACTTTGGAGATGATTGCCACACTCAATTCCATTGATAAGAACAAGAACCGCCTCATCGAGATCACCGTGGACGGCAAGATCCATGACGATGAACTCCCGGATTTCATCGAGATCAAGAACGAATTGGACCGCATGGCGCTGACCATCGACTCCCTTCGTCTTTGGATCGATAACGCAATCGCAGAGGGCGAACTGAACAGGGAAGATTTCAAGCAGTCCTGACGCCGGATAGTCCTTTTGCAAAAGAAATAAAACAAAAAGCGAGCCCGCATGTCTCACTCATGCGGGCTCTTTCGTTGAAAGTGGAGGTGTGTGTGTTTCCTGGCAGATCTTTTTTCCCCGGAAGGTCGAATTATCTACCAGTCCGATCCGCCTGCTTAATTCCGGGAAGGTCTGCATTTCATTGTACAGACGGATCATTTGAAGCCTTTTGTCAATATCCATGAAGTCACATCCTTGCTTCAGTATCTTTTTCACTATTCCTTTCCTCAGGTTCTATTCTAGCTTTCATCACCTGGAATAAACATAGGAAGCGAGAAAAAATAGAACATCCTATTTTCTCCTTGGAAGCATGATAGAAATGATATAATGGAAGCAGGATGAAAAATCCGGGAATACTCAACTTTTCTTGCGGGAGGAACGAATATGAAGTATATACTTATCTCACTTTCTGAAAGCAGCAAAATCGATTTTTCCGGTTCGGAAAAACTTCTTAAGTCCGACCATCTTGTCTTCCTCTATGTAAAAGGCAAGAAAACGCTTCCCTCTTCCGTGAAAAAAGCACTGGAAGACGTCAAAGCCGAGATCGAGTATTTCGAGATCGGTTCTTCTTCAGAACTTTCCGCTTCGATGGCTTATCTCATCGGATATCACACGGCAAGTAAACACGAGACCATCGTGATCACAGAAGATAAGAGTAAACTCCCCGGAAAAGTCATCAAGGATGTAAAAGTCTATAGTGCTTTTCGATCAGTAGCGGGTGCTTCTTCAAAAGCGACCTCCAAGTCCGCAGCGGCGAAAAAATCTACTGCTGCGAAGAAAACCACGACAACGAAAAAGACAACTGCCGCGAAAAAGACGTCTTCATCATCTGCCGCAAAAAAGACCACTGCAAAGAAAGCGACAGTGAAAAAGACCGCCTCTTCCAAAAAGAAAAATGACGGTCTGGATGTTTCGGATCTTCTGGAGTCTCTCAAAAAAGGAGATACCACGATGCTCACCAAGAGTTTTTCGGATCTGGCGGACTCCGTCTTTAAGAACAGCTAAGCGCTCTTATATCTGAGATCTTTTTTCTGTACTCGGTGACAGATCTTTCCGCGTCAAGTGTCGGTTTTCGGGAAGAATCAGATCTTGATGCGCTGATAATAGAAACAGGCAAGCTGGGTCCGATCGCGCAGATCAAGTTTTCCTAAAACAGAACTGATCATATTTCTGACAGTTCCTTCTCCGAGGAACATCCTCTGTGCGATCTCTTTATTGGAAAGACCTTCGGCCACAAGCTCGACCAGTTCTCTTTCTTTCGGTGTGATATCGAAGTCTTCCCAGCGGAAGGATTCGCTTCTGTTCAGAAGATCCGGGAGGCGCTCCACGATCTTGCCGCCGAATACGGTCTGCCCTTCCTGTACGGCGTGCACTGCCGAAGCCAGAGAAGCCACATCCTGCTTGAGAATGTAGCCTTTCGCACCGACTTTCAGCGCGCGGTTAATATACTCATCATCAAGAAACGTCGTCAAAAGGATCACTTTCGCCTTAGGATCGGTCTTTAAGATCTCTGCCGTCGCATCCAGGCCGTCCGTTTCTTCCATACGGATATCCGACAGAACGACATCCGGTCGGACCTGCGAGTATTGGGCGATGGCTTCTCTTCCGCTGCCGCACATACTCACGACCTCGATGTCGCCGTCCTGTTCCAGTATGATCTTCAATGACTGATTAACGAGTGGATCGTCGTCCACGATCATGATCCTCATTTTCTTTCCTCCGTTTTTCTGGGTATCGTTACCGTGATATGAAAACCGTCAGATCCCCCGCGGATCGATGTTCTTCCGCCGCAGGAAACTGCTCTCGAATTAATGTTATAAAGGCCGATGCCGTGTTCGCCTTCCAAAGCCGCGAAATCCGACGGACGGGAAAGCTCCATCGGCGGGCACTTACCATCATCGGAAAGCAGGATTCTCCAGAAGGTCACATTCTCCACGACTTCCAGACGCACTTTTGAACCGTTACTGTGCTTGGCGATATTCGTGACACCTTCTTTAAAGATGCCCAGAATTGCACTTTTGACGTCATTCGGTACAGGAGATTCAATCGAGGTGCTGACCGTGACATCGAACTTATCCTTAATCACGGACGCGATCTCATGGATGCCGATCGAAAGATCGATCGAATCATCGTGCAGTTCGTGAACACTTCTTCTTATGTTCGTCATCGCTTCATTTACGGTGCTGCTGACAGACTCCAGATACGGTTTGGTCTGCTCATCTTTATTGATGACCGAGATCGCCTGAAGCTGTACGACCGCACGGGTAAGCATATGACCGACATTGTCGTGGATCTCTCTTGCGATACGGTTTCTTTCCGCCAAAGTCGCATTTCGCACCTGCATGTCCATGTTATGGGAGATCTCGTTTTTCAGCTGCAGCGACTTCTGCGCATTGTAGCGGACATCATCAAACCTGTCGGTGAGCAGTGTTTTTTGCGTATTCATATATGTGGTCTTCATAGAGAGGATCGCAGAAGCGAAGATCAGGAATATGACCAGATAATGCATCGTGATCACCGCACAGGAAATAAGGATCAGGAGTTTAAGCCACGTGATCCGCCTCGAAAAGATACCCGAAACGGATACGCGTCTGTTTTTCTCGCGGTGGAACTTCGTAAATGCTTTTTCAGAATCGCTATCGGAAAAGAGCCCGTAGATACAGATCGGGACAAGAACGCCCGTCTCCGGAAAGAAAAACGCAAGAATCCCGGATCCTGTGGCAAGAAGTATGCCGGCGATCTGATTTCTTACGATTTCCTCCGCCAGACCGATGATCAGTATGACAAGGATAGATACAACCTCTTGGGTGCCGATATCAGGCGTGAAAGAAAGGCTTCCGTAAGATCCTGTGAAACAAAGAATCAACGCCGACGACAGGATCGCAAGTATAGATTTGTCCAATAACCGGTTAATCATAAGCCTATTATAGCGCAAAAGCAGAATGCATGTCGTACGGCGATATTTCCGGAACCCTCAACAGCAAGCAGGAACAAAAAAGCAAGACAACAAGCTGTAACGCGATACCGCAGCGGCAATGTCACGAGGACCGACGTCTAAGCTTGTATGTCTCACTCATGATTTAGATTGACTTGCCCTGCTGGACCTTCTTGATCACGACCGAGATCAGGATAAAAGCAAGACCGAAGAGGATCTGTACACCAAAGGCGGAAAAGATCGAACCGATGCTGAAGGTGTAGTTCATGCCGGAGCCTGAGTAGATCGTGTTAAAGACCTTGGCGCTCCAGAAGAACGGCAGGAAGTGGGCGAAGGTCTGCACTCCGCTGCTTAAGAAATAGAACGGAACGAATATACCGCAAAGGAAACTCATGGACAGTCCTACCGAGTTGCAGATGAGGCTCAGAGTTCCTGCGGAAAGGCGGAAGCAGGAGACCATGAGCGTAAATCCGCTGATGTAGAAAGTTGTCGTGATCAGGTTCAGAATAACGGCCCAGCCGTACTTGCTCATCATGTCGGAAGATCCTGCGTAGAGGAAGCAGAAGATCGTGTAGACGGCTACAATGAAAACCGCGCAGGTGATAAGGCCTGCCATCTGCGACCAGGTCTTTTCCGTCGGTTTTACCGGGGAGGCGTCGATGCGCATGGAAACTTCCTTTTTATTTGCCGAGATGATGACAGAGGCAATCGACATACCAAGGAACCACAGCGCGATGAAGCAGAAATACATAAGGATCATGTAGGCCGCATACTCATTCGCATTTGTGTGCCGTGCCTCTTTCTTTTCCGTAACGACACCGAAGGTAACCTCGGAAATGGTCATTTCAAGTGCTTTTTCCACGGAAGCCTTATCATTCATCCCCATCGTGCGATAGCTTCTATAGATGTTTACAAAAGAGTCGATATCGTTTACAAAGCTGAAGGTCTTACCGGAGACCTGGCTGTGGGACTGATATTCGAGAGATACTTCCTCACCGGCATCGATCTTCTCCTGGAAGTGCTCCGGTACTTCGATGTAGAAATCGGAGATGGAGAAATAAAGGATATCGTTGATGCGTTCATCCGAAGCCGAAGTGTCTTCCACGCTGCCATATTTCTCGATCAGGGTCCTTACGCCCTTACTCAGTTCGCTGTTATCGTTATCATGGAACATAACTACGAGGTTTTTGTAATCTACGCTTTTTTCAGCCGCTGTGTCTTCGCTCTTGTCCACCATACCCGGAGCGGCAAAGATCATGGCCACGGCATAGACCACCATGATGATCGATGCGATCATGACAGAGATCTTATTTGCTTTTACCAGTTTGAAGAAATTCTTATAAAGCTGCATACTTTTCTCTCCTTAATTTCATGACCGTGACCGTAAGAAATACCAGTGTTGCCAACGAGATCTTGATCAGGTTCATCCAGAATCCGTAAAGCGTCGGATAGTTTACCAGGCGGTAGAACGCAAAGTTCATGATCGTCGCCGGGTTGATCTGATTTACGATCGGGCAGGACTTCTCGAGAAGTCCCGGGAGCTGGGCGATCATCTCACCGCTTAAGAAAACAGAGAGCATGACAAATGCCGTTGCTTTTTTGTCTCTTGCATTCTCATCTCCTTTGGCAAACAGACCGAAGCAGCAGCCGAGGCTCATGGAAAAGAGATTTCCGATCAACACGAATACGATGATCTCGAAAAGACGGTTTCCGACAGGAATATCGAAAAACTGATTCATGGCAAACAGCTCGAAGAAAGTAATCACACAGGAAAGTGCATATCTTGCAAAGAATGCCGACAGCAGGATCTTCGTTTTTTTCGTCGGAGATACGCTCGTTCTCATTCCCGCACCGCTTAAGTTTCCCTGGATGTCAAACACGGTGTGGATCCCTGAAGTCACGTTAAAGAACATTCCCATAACGATCGTGCTGTAGAAATACCACATATAGACATTCGCGGAAGAACCGTCATCTCCGAGATAGGTGGTCTTGGCCTTCATGACCGGCACATTCTCCGCGATGCTTGCCATAACAAGTTCGATCTTGTCCGGTGCCGTCATTGCGGCATCTTTCATGATCGCGTAGTTTCTTCTGTAGGACTCAACTACTGATCTTGCGACCATCAAGGTGGTCATGTTTGCGCCGTCCCCGACCTTTACCTTGATGGTTTCGTGTTCACCGTCGACCAGATAGAGAACTTCTATCTCTTTATCGAGTATCTTCTTTTCGGCTTCTTCGCAGGAAGCACTGTCGATAAGTTCTATGATCGCATGGTTATATCCCATGTTACCGGACTTAACAGTCTCGGCATCTGACAGATTCGCAAGTACCGTTTCGAATTCTTCTGAAAAAGCACTTTCACTTTCTACGATTACGCTGCTCTTGACCGGTTTGAAGTCCACTTCACCTTTTGCAGGTCCCATGAACGTTACGTTGAAGCAGAGCATCAGAAGGAACGGAAAGGCCAGTGACCAGAAGACATAGGCTTTGTCACGCAAAGTCTTGCGCAGATAATATGTAAACATCATTTCCGGTTCCTCCCGATTAATCGTCACGCAGTTCTTTGCCGGTAAGCTCGAGGAAAACGTCGTTGAGAGTCGGCTGCTCGGAGTAGACACTCTTCATTTTGTAGCCCTTCTCTTCGAGGACCTTAATGACTTCTACGATATTGTTGCCCTTGCCGGCTTCGACATTTAAGTGCTTGCCGTCATAATCGACGCTGAATATATTCTCGAGTTTTTTGATTTTTTCGATATCCTCGTCTGTAACACCTTTCACGGAGATCTTGATGATCTCGCTCTTTTTGATCATGCTCTTGAGTTTGTCGACCGAACCTTCTGCGATCAGCTGTCCTTTGTCGATGATGATGACACGGTCCGCCAGCTGTTCGACTTCTTCCATATAGTGAGAAGTATAAATGATCGTCGCACCTTCTTTTCTTAAGTCATCGATGCCCTCGAGGATCTTGTTACGGCTCTGCGGGTCAACGGCAACTGTCGGTTCATCGAAAAAGATGATCTTCGGTTTATGTGCGATACCGCAGGCGATATTCAGTCTCCTTTTTAAACCTCCGGAGAGTTTCTTCGGATGGAACTTCGTAAACTCGTTAAGTCCGACGAAATCGATCGCTTCCCGAACTCTCTTCTTTCTTTCTTCTTTGTCCTTGATGTAAAGGCCGCAGAAGAAATCGATATTTTCATATACGGTCAATTCTTCGAATACGGAGACTTCCTGCGGAACAACACCGATATTGCTCTTTAAGTCATAAGCCTTCGGCGACATTTCCTTTCCCATGATCGTTATCGTTCCCTTGTCAAATTCGAGGAGCGACAGGATACAGTTGATGGTCGTTGACTTTCCGGAGCCATTCGGTCCCAGAAGTCCGAGGATCTCGCCTTCATTGACCGTCATGCTGAAATTGTCAACGGCGATCAGCTCTTTATAGCGCTTTACCAGTCCGTCTACCTTAATGATCTCACTCATTTTCGTTTCCTCATTTCTTAGTATGTGTTTCCGATCGGGCTGTGCCCCGTTTCTTTCATGAGACCATTATTCCATAAGCACATGTCATGGTGTTAGTGAAAAGCATCACATAAAGACATGACAAATGTCATGTTAAATAAAGCTGTTTCGTTTATAATATATGTATTCTAATCGGGGAGAATACTCGGGATCATGAAAGAAAGCACCAAAAAAAAACTTCGTGAAACTATATTTTTTAAGCCTGACCTTTACGTTTTCGTAAATATCGCCATCGCCGTTGCGGCCAACCTGATCGGTTTTTTCGGCGCAAGAACTCTCAACCTTCCTTTGTGGCTGGATACCATCGGCACCATGATGATCGCTATCGCTTACGGTCCTTTGGCCGGAGCGATCGCCGCCCTTCTTTCATCATCTTTTATCATTATTTCTCTCGGTCTTCCGTTACCTATATACTTCATCGGGCTATTCGTGTCTTCTATCATCGGATTCATGTTCCCCAGAAAACGCGAACACGATCTGTTTAACATTGTAACATTGGCCATGATCGTTGCTTTGGCCACCTCTCTTTTGAGTTTTCCGATCAATATCATCTTCAATAACGGCTATCCCGGGAATCTCTGGGGAGACCAGTTGTACATGATGATATCAAAAAATGTCAGTTCCAAAGAAGTCTGTGCTTATATGTCCGTTGCTTTTATCGACTTTCCTGACCGTCTGCTTTCGCTTCTTCTCGCTTTTACGCTCTTTGAGATCGCGACGATCCATAACGCCAAAATGAATCACCGGTCCAAGACAAAAACCATGTCCGGCCTTCTTGCCGTTTTCATGGCAGCAAGTTTTTTTGCCGCAAGTAAAAACATGATCCGTGCATATGATCAGGATACCGAAGAAGATCAGCTAAGGGATTTTGACTACGAAGCAGATTTTGATACCGTTACTTATGACGCAGATGACGGCCTTCTCACAAGTGAAGTCAATGCCATCGCTCAGACCGGGGACGGATATATCTGGGTCGGCACATACGCGGGTCTGTACAGATATAATGGTGTCCATTTTGACGCCACGAATATTGACGATCGTATCCGGAATGTCATGTGTCTGTTCTGCGATTCCAAAGGACGCCTTTGGATCGGCACCAATGACAGTGGTCTGTTCTGTTATGACCTGGAGAAAGAGGACGTACTTACTTATGATACCTCTAACGGCTTATCCTCCAACTCCATCCGTACGATCTGCGAAGATGACCGCGGCAACATCTATATCGGCACCGTCATGTCGATGGCCAGGATCGACGAAAACGGAAACATCAAGTCCTTTTCCGAATGGAAAAGCATCTTTCACACAGTTTCTTTGGCCTGCATGGAGGACGGTTCCATCCTCGGAGTGACAAACAGCGGCACTCTCTTTCTTGTAAGAAACGGTCTTCTTCTCGACACCAGAGAATACGAAAACGGCAATAATGCGTATTATCTTTCCGTTGCCGCAAGTCCGGATATGATCCTTGTCTCGACGACCACGACCGAGATCAAAAAATTTGAGATTAAAGGAGACGTCCTCGAAGAGATCGGATCCTTTTCGATTAAAGATCATGCCTATTTGAATAATATTGAGTATTCAGACACATATAAGGGCTTCTTCTACTGCGCCGAATTAGGATTCGGATTTATCGATCCCGTTACAGGCACCGTTTCGGATATGACTGAATTCGGATACCGCGGATCTGTCGGAGACGTTTGTGTCGACGATCAGAGCAATATCTGGTTTGCCTCGAATAAACATGGCGTTTTGAAGTGTTCACAGACGCCTTTCCGCTACCTCTACTACAGAACTGACGTCGAAGAGAACGTCGCAAACGCGATCTGTGAATGTAACGGTCTTCTGTACATCGGCCTTGATCAGGGCATCACGATCATCAATGCCAAGACGCGGAAAGTCGAATACCGTCCCTGGCAGCAGGATCTGAAAAACGAGCGGATCAGAAACATTTTGAGCGATTCGAACAACAATCTCTGGATCAGTACATATGGAACAAACGGGCTGATCAAGGTCGACCACTCCGGTGCACTTACTGTCATTAATGACTTGAACAGCGATTTTTCCGTCGGACAGGCGCGATCTGCGATTGAGCTTTCCGATGGCCGTATCCTTGTCGCAAGCAAGACCGGTCTTTTCTTCCTAAAGGACAAGGAAGTGGTCGCGAGTCTCGGTGAAAAAGACGGTCTCAACAACCAGCTCATCCTGTCCATGGTCGAGCGCGAAGACGGCACGATCCTGGCAGCATCCGACGGTGACGGCATATATATCATCAAAAACGATCGTGTTATCGGTCATATCGGCGAGTCGGAAGGGCTTCTTTCTTCAGTTGTTCTCCGTATCGTAAAAGGTACTGACGGGTACTTCTATGTCACAAGTAATGCGATCTTCTACGATGACGGAACCTCGATCCGCATGCTGAAGAATTTCCCTTATTCGAACAACTACGATATTCTCATCTCAGATGACGGAGTATGCTGGATCACTTCAAGTGCAGGCCTATTTGTTGCAGACGAGAAATCCATGGTAGAAGACGGCGAATATACCTGCACCCTTCTTAACAAAAACTGGGGACTTGATACGACATTTACCGCAAACTCCTGGAATCTTTTGATCGACGACACTTTGTACCTTTGCTGTACAGATGGTATTCGAAGCCTTTCCCTCAAGCATATTTCCCTTTCCGACAGCGATTATCAGATCCATCTGGAAACGATCCAGGCCGGAAATGAACTCTATGCAAAAAAGGATGGTAAATACACGATTCCGGCGATCAACGGGCGTGTCAGTTTTTCTATCGCGATCAACAATTTTACCCTGACCAACCCGATGATCCACTATTATCTGGATGGTGCAGATGACGAGGGCATCACCTGCCGTCAAAATGAGATCGTCCCGCTCGAATACACCAACCTCGCCTATGGTGATTACCAGCTGCATGTGCAGGTATTAAATGAAGCCACCGGCGAAGTCGAAAAAGAAGAAGTCTTCCGCATTACCAAAAAAGCGATGATGTATGAGCGCTTATATTTCCGGCTATACTTGGTATTTGTTATCGTTATGCTCGCCGCTTACATCATCTGGCTATTTGTCACGATCAACCGAAGAGCCATCAAGATCCGCGGTCTTCAGAAAGAAATGGCGACCGATCCGATGACCGGTCTTTATAACAAAACCGCTTCCGAAAGAATTCTGACCAAGCTTTGTGACGAAGAGACCGGCGTGCTTATGATGATCGACCTTGACAGTTTCAAGCTCGTCAACGATATCTACGGTCATGACATGGGCGACCGCATCCTGATTCGTTTTGCAGAACTGATTACGGCCGCAGTAGGCGAAGGCAATATGGGCGGCCGTCTCGGAGGCGATGAATTCATCGGATTCGTGAAAGACACCCTGGATGAAGCAGACGTCGAAGAGATCTCCAGGTTTCTCAACAGAGAGATCGTCAGATCTGCTAAAGAATTCATGGGTGAAGACATGAACATCCCGTTGGGCGCTTCGATCGGTGCCGTCCGGATCCCGACAGACGGCAGAGACTTCAGTATGCTTTTCCGTTATGCGGACAAAGCACTGTACATCGTCAAGCAGAACGGTAAGCACGGCTATTCATTCTACCGAAAAGGTTCCGATAACAACGAGACCGATGCCGACGGCGCGGATAAGAATAATCTTTCGCAGATCAAAAAGATCATCAGTGAAAGAAACGAAGGCAAAGGTGCTTTTGTCGTGAACTTCGAAAGACTTCAGGTCATCTACAAGTTCTTAAACCGTGACAGCCGTATCACCGGAGGCAAAAACAGCATTATTCGCTTTATTCTCGAACCATCGAAAGATCTAGAATTGACAGACGAGATCAAAGATGCTTTTGAAGAGGTCCTGATCACGAACCTCAAAAAGAACGATATTGTCAGCCGCTACTCGGGAAGCTTCTACGCGATCTTCAAAGACTGCGATGAAGAACACTATGAGAAAGTAGTTTCGCGTATCAAAGACAAGTGGAACGAGGACGCTTCCCACGCAAAATTCCTGATCAGCACTGAAGTCGAAGAAGTCGAATAACAGAGAAGATACGAGATAAGATCATCAATCGTTGCACTCAAGATCTTTGAGCCAAAGATCTACGGTCGCGTCACTCGGCATACGCCAGTCACCTCTCGGAGAAAGCGTGACGGACCCGACCTTCGGGCCGTCCGGCAGGCAGCTTCTCTTAAACTGCTGCGTGAAGAAGCGCTTAAAGAACTTTTTGGCGGCTTCGATGACCTCTTCCTTGGAAAGTTCCGGATATGCATACATCGCATATGCCGCGGACCGGGAAGGTTCGAAACCATGGCGCAGCGTGTAGTAAAGGAAGAAATCGTTAAGGTCGTACTTGCCGATCTTGTCCTCTGTTTTTTGTGCGATCGCACCGTTGTCGCTCGGTGTCAATTCCGGCGTAATCGGAGTATCACAGATCGAAAAGATCGTTTCTTTCAGTTCGTCATTACCGCACATAAGGGCATAAGACTTACAGATGAACTGTACGAGCGTCTTCGGGATCGAAGAATTGACTGCATACATCGACATATGGTCACCATTATATGTGCACCAGCCGAGGGCAAGTTCGGAAAGGTCACCTGTTCCTACGACAAGACCGTTGTTCATGTTAGCGGCATCCATAAGGATATAGGTGCGCATTCTCGCTTGCGCGTTTTCATAGGTGACATCCCCCTCGCCCTGGTAGGTCTGTTCATGTCCGAGTTGTGAAAGATGAAGGCTCACGCCCTCACCGATCGGCACTTCATACGATTCGTCCGAAAGGATCTTCATGAGTTTCCATGCATTACTTAACGTATGCTCCGTGGTATTTCCTTCACTCGGAAGCGTATAGCAGATGATGCGGATATCCGGAACAAGTTTTTTCGCTTCGGCACAGACAAGAAGTGCCAGTGTCGAATCAAGACCGCCGGAGATACCAAGCACCAGGTTCTTGATGCCCGTGGCACGGACGCGCGTCGCAAGACCGTTTGCCTGGATCTGAAGGATTCTTCTGCAACGCTCATTTCTTGCCGCTTCGCCCGCCGGAACAAACGGATTTCGGGCCATGCGGTAATCGTACTTTTCCATGATTTCCGCAAGCCTGGAAATATCGGCTTCATCAGAGGCTGCTGCCTGAATACGAACGAAAACTCTCCGGTAATTTCCGGAAAAATCATTATCGAAAGTATTTTGTCTTCTCCGGTCGTGCATGATCGGACCAAGATCGATCAAGGTCTTTTCGACATGCGGATATTCGGGGAAGATCGCTTCACCAAGAATGCTTCCGCTTTGTGCGATGATCGTATGCCCGGAAAATACCAGGTCCGTGCTGCTCTCGCAGGTACCGGAAGACACATAAAGATATGCACAGTAGCAGGCACCGCTCTGCTGTGAAACGAGCTGTTTTCTATATTCCTGCTTCCCGATCAGTTCATCGGAAGCTGAAAGATTCACAATAATGTTCGCGCCGGCAAGTGCCGCATGCGTACTCGGCTTATCGGGGATCCAGAGATCTTCGCAGACTTCGGCACTTAAGATTGCGCCTGTCACCGGGTCTTCGGCAAGAACATCGATACCGAAAGGAGCATCATATCCGTCAAGAGATACTGTCTTCCCTTTAAGGTTCTTTCCGGATGCGAACCAGCGGCACTCGTAGAACTCGGAATAGTTCGGGATATATGTC
>CAJOLL010000016.1 GCA_905235455.1 uncultured Clostridia bacterium | reverse complement strand
CCGATCTCTGTCGCCTGCACCTGCTGGAACGCACGCTCATCGATCTTCAGGACCTTCTCACAGAAATACTTGTACGGGCAATAAAGATAACTCTCTACGGAGGAAACACTCATCAGGAGTCTGTTGCCGTAACGCTCGTTCATCAGGTCTTCCGGGATCGTAAGGCGCGTATCCGCAGGTTCTTCCACGGACAGTTCGCCACAGGAGAAATAATCCTGCCAGATATACACGGCCTGATCGTATTCTTCCTCCGTTACCTTCCTATGCCCGGAAAGCACTTCCCTTAAGTAGTCTTCCATCTTCTCTCGGATCAGCACCCGTGGATCCGAGAGATCGAGATGATCCAGGATCTCACTTTTCACCTGCGGATATGTCTCTTTGAAAAAAAGGATGACCGAAGAAGGCTCGACAGAATTCTGAAGCGTAAAGATCAGTCTTTCGGAAGGTGCGTCGAGAAGTGCATATGCCGTAAAGAAATCGGCATATGACTGGTCTTTGGCATGGTTCGGGAACTCCATCGAAAGCTTCTCGCTGATGAGTTCTCTTTCCTTGTTTTTGAGATAACCTTCCGACGGAGAAGTGAACGGGAAGTTCTTTCTTTCGGAACCGACGACGAACATCATGCGGCAGTCTCTTCTGTATGCATTCACCGGTGTCGTGATCGTTACCTGATCCACATAGGACGGGATCGCCGCCAGTGTCTTACTCTCGAGCGCAGACATGAGCGCGTCACGGAAATTAGCAAGCGAGATCGGAAAATCACCGAGTTCCTGTGCCATGGAAACGAGCGCATCATCCGCATAGTTATACGAGAGCGCAAGCGCCAGTGCCGCCTGCTGGTTACCCGCTTTCTGCCACTCATCCACATAATACTCGACCGTCTGTCTGTTGCCACAGACCATGTCATGAAGTGCGATCGCGCGTTCGCGGCAGGTTTTCGCCTTTTCCAGCACAGCCAGTTCTTCCGAAGTCTTCGTAAGGATCGGAAGAACAGAAGAGACGACTTCCTTTTCGGAAAGTGTCGTGACGTATTTTTCGCACGAAAGCATCTTCTTTTTGTTCTTCACGCCGTGCGCCAGGCAGAAGTTTTCGAATTTCTGGACGGTATCGGGATCAATCGTGACAAACCCGGACTTCAGATACGAAATGACCGAAGAGATATCCCAGCGGAAAGCAGACATATCCAGGATCGAGGTCAGGTACTGCATCCAGACCGTCCCCATCAAAGGCTGCCTGTCATCCACGAAAACATCCAGGCCGTAGCGCTTAAAAGCCGCATGCAGGCTGGTCGAATACTGTGCCATGTCACACATGACGACCGTGATATCACGGTAGCGCATATTTTCAAACTGCACGGCGTACTTGATGCGGGCGGCCACGTACTCAAGTTCATCAGAGATCTGGTGGAAGACCTTCACTTCCAGCGGCAGTTTCAGATCTTTTCTGATCACGCAGGATCTGGTCGCATAGTCGGAAGAAAGAACAGCAAGCGCCGGATCTCTTTTTCCGGAAGGTCCTGCCTTTTCAGAAGATCCCAGAGGGATTTTCTTCAGGATTGATCGGATCGTCTTCTCTCCGAAATGGCAGATATCGTCACTCATATCTTCCGGCTTATCCGAACCGGCCACACAGGTCAGAGTGACCGAAGAAGCTACAGAGGCAAGCTTTGTAACAATGTTATACTCCTCGGGAGTGAAGTTACGGGTCTCCCCGAAGCCTAAGATCCAGCACGAAGCGCCGCGGAGAAACTCAAGCCTCGACAGCGGCCACTCCTTCGTTTCCGGAACATCTTTCATGAAAAGGCTCAGGATCTCATCAAGACGTTTCATGGAATCTCGCTCGGGGACATATCCCAATGTTTCCCTCAGGGCATCCATCTTCGTAATGAGATGTCCGAAATCGCGGATCTTTCCCGCAGTCAGTGGACTTTCGGAGGAAAGGTCAAGTTCTTCGAGCATCTGCCCGCTGATGCCGTAGCGGTAAAAGTCACCTAAAACTTCGTCGATCTCGGAAACAAATCCGACACGCTCGGCAAAGCTTCCGAGTACCGGGAATTCTTCTTTACTTTCGGAAAGCACACGATGGATCAGGAGGGTCCTTGCGGCAGGGTTTAATACTTTTCCGCCGGAAGAGCCGACTTCACTTAACAAACGGTAGGCAAAACGCGAGAAGCTGACGACATCGATCATCATAAAGGCCGAATCACTCTTTCCGCCCTTCTTTTCTTTCAGGATCTCGATATACCGGCGCTCGACTTCCGCCTTCATTTTTTCCGGAACGATAATGTAGCCGCGGCGCGTCGGCCATTTCACGGCTTCTTCACTGATCCGTGAAAGACAGGTATCAAGAAGCGAGACGGGATGCTCGCCATATAGCAAATGAAACGCCATGGTATCGACCTCCTTTAATCAGAGGGTATCCAGATTCTGTCCGTTCGCTGCTTTCATAGTCGTCTCTGCTGCAGAAAGAACATCCTCAATGGCCTTCTGCTCCGCAGGACGCTTTACTTTTAAAGTCGTAGTCTTGACCATCTCCGTCTCCGAAAAGACAAAGTAATGGATCGATTTATACGACGGCATCTGTCTGTTGATTTCCTTCATCTTACCGGCCAGATACTCGTGGACCGCCTTATCACCGGCGGTCGTATCCGGGATCGGAAGATTCTCGCCGATCACCTTACGGTCAATCAAAAGTTTGGCGCAGATATCGACGGAGCCTTTATCGTCCTTGGCCCCCCAGACGAACGCTTCCTTTACGCCCGGGATGTTGTTAAGAAGCGATTCCATCTCTTCCGGAAATGCCTTCTTACCATTTGTCAGAACGATCATGGACTTCACTCGGCCCGTGATATGCAGACATCCCTTCTTATCAAGGAAACCCATATCGCCGGTATGAAACCACCCGTCATCATCGAGGACTTCTGCCGTAGCTTCCGGATTCTCATAGTAACCCTGCATGATACAATCACTCTTAGATAATATCTCACCAACTGTCCCAATTTTCGGACTGTCTGCATCGATCTTTACTTCAACGCCCGTAAGAGGACGTCCGACGGAACCGTAAACGTTGTATTTCGACGTCGTAACCGCAATGACCGGTGAAGTCTCAGTAAGACCGTAGCCCATGAGAAAATCGAATCCCCAGTTATTGAAGTCCTGGATATAATTCTCGGCAATGCCGGCACCGCCGATAACGACCAGTCGCAAGTGTCCGCCGAGCTTTTTGATGATCGAGCTGAAAAAGACTCTTCGAAGATCGATCTTAAACTTTCTAAGAAAATTGCTGACCGGGATCAAGACGGAGATAAGGCCCTCTTTTCCGGATTCCTTAATACCGGCCATAATCTTGCCGTGTATATTTTCGAAAAGAAGCGGCACGGAGATACAGGCTTCGACGTGCCACTCGTTTAAGTTCTTAACGATATAGCGCAGGCCGTCAGAAAAGCAGATGCAGCAGCCGCGCGCGAGCATGAAATACTCACAGGTGTTTTCAAAAGTATGGTGCAAGGGAAGGATCGAGAAGATCCTCTCACCGGGATTAAGTGTCAGGATCGAACTGATCGCATACACATTGCTCATAATGTTCTTATGGGAAAGCATTACGCCCTTACTCATCGCCGTCGTACCGGAAGTATAAAGGATGATACGCGTTGCCTCGGGATCGATCTGAACCGTACGCATGAGGCTTTTGCCCTCGTCGACAAGTGCTTTTCCCTCGGAAAGCCAGGTCTGGATATCGACGAAACGCTCGTCATCAGAAGGCCAGGTAAGATTCGGCGCGATGTACTCGGTGCACATGCAGATATATTGTTTGACTTTGACGCCGTTTTCTTCCGCGTTCTTGGCAATATCCAGGATCATCTCGTGATGCTTCTGATGATAGAAAAGCACCTCTACCTTGCCGCGTACGAGGAGGCTGACAAGCTCGTGCTCGGGAAGAAGTCTGTCCAGCGGAAGTCCGACGGAGCCGGAAGAAAGAATCGCGGAATAGGAGACCATCCACTCATAAGCGTTCTCGCCGACGACACCGAGATGCCCGCCGGCAAAGCCGTGTTTGTCGATGGCAGCGACCAGATATTCGATATCCGATGCAAAATCGTTGTAAGTCTTATGGATCTCCGCCTCGGACGGTTTTCTTCTGAACACAAATGCATCGCGCGTGGCGTATTTTTCTTTCGAACCCAAGATCAGGTCGCGGAACGTCTCGTAACGGACGCCTTCATGAAGTGGTTTTCCGACTATGCTTGACATAAGTCCTCCGAAGCGGCTATAGGATCGTGTACAGGCGGAAATCCCACAACTGTACGGCAATTTAGAATGATACCACTTTCCAGCCAAATCGTCCACATTCCCGAAAATATTTTGAAAGTCAAAACAATTCGTCAAAATGCCCTTGCATACGCAATAAAAAGCACTTTTCTCTATTCAAATAAGTAAAGATTTTTCAATTGACAATCCACCTTTTGTAGTCTAGCATATCGTAAGAGAAGGTAATAGTTATAGGAGAACAGGTCATGTCATCGAAAGAAAGCGGTTCTGCCGTGCCGTCGAATTCCGTCGACGAACTGAATAAGAAGTATCCGACGCCGCGTGGATTCACGGGCTTTTTCTGGTATCACGTTTCCATGGCTATCACAAGGATACTGGTCAAACTCCGTCCGGGTGAAAAGGAGAACATCCCTTCCGAGAGCCCGTACGTGATCTGCTCAAATCACCAGACCTATGCCGACGGCATGTGGATCATGAGCATGTTGCCGAGAAAGCACAGAAAGGCATTCTGCGCACTCGCCGCTTCTGATCTGGAGACGAACTACGGACGTCTCGGACGTGTCATGATGCACGTCGGACGCGGTATCGCCGTCGATCGTTTCGGCAACCCGGTAAGAGGTCTGATCAAAGCGAAAAAAGAAGTCGAAAACGGCAACATTATCCTCGTGCATCCGGAAGGAACAAGAACTGCCGACGGACACCTCGGCGAGTTTAAAGACGGTGCCGCATATATCGCCATCAAGGCAGCCGTTCCGCTCCTGCCCGTGTATATCGAAGGCGGATATCAGGCCTGGTCCCGTCACATGAAAAAGCCGCAGACATGGGATCACAAGAACCACAGAAGAAAAAGGATCACGATCCATTTCGGATCCCCGCTTATGCCCGATGATTTTGAAAAAGATCCGCACAAGATGACCGATGCGATCCACACCTGGATGAAAGAAATGGAGAAAAAGGACGTTAACCTGCAATAACTAAAGGATCTGTCTCAATGATACGAGGCAGTCTTTTATTTCTCGGTGAAAAGCACCTTCGGCGACCAACAGAGGTGCCCACTCATTTTTGAGATAACCACTTTTTGCTTTTTTACTTTTCCGTAAAGAATGCCATCTGAATCGCATTCGGAATGACTTCGTATCTGACCCTGTGCCCGAAGAAGTCTTCGCCGTCGTAGTTCCCCTGCATCTGCAGATTACTGTTCAGAGAATTAAAGATACCGCTCGTGGAACGATAGAAAGAAAAACCCTTCTGTCCGACATGCTTGCCCTTTTTATATTTCATCAGTTGGGAAAACGCTTTTGCCTTCGACATGTGTTCGACGATACAAACGTCCAGCACACCATCGTCGATCGATGCCTCCGGAGCCGGACAGAATCCGCCGCCGTAGTATCTGCCGTTACAGATGCTGACGAGGGAATAATCCATCCCCTTCTTCTCGATCATCTCGCCGTTTTCCAGTTCGATCTGATAGTCCATCTTAAATCTCCAGCCGTTCATAAGGCAGGAAACGGCCGCGAAGGAATACGCGTTATTTCTGAAGAAAAGACTCTTCGGATGCTTGGCGACGATACGTTTTGCCTTTGCCTGCACAAGCGTGTCCAGACCCATCGAAGCGATGTTCAGGCTGTAGCGGCTCCAGGACGGAAGATGGTTGCCGAGATAGTCGTAACTGTCGATACGCAGAAGATCGATCGGATGGATCATCGGATGCTCGAGGCGCTTTAGGACATCGAGCGGATTCTTATAAAGGTCTTTCGGATATAAGGTCCTGGCAAAATCATTTCCGGTCCCGAGCGGGATGACTGCCATCGGAGAATTGCGGAAAGCCAGTGCATTGGCGATCTCATGGACTGTGCCGTCGCCGCCGCAGGCAAAAATGATACACTCGGAACCGTACTTTTCGGAGTTCGTTATTGCAAGTTCCTCGGCGTGACTTTCATGCTCGGTGTAAAAGATCTTCGAACGATTGCGCAGATCCGGGGGAAGCGCAGCAACAGCCTTTCCCAGGGCCTTCTTCCTTTTTTTATGAATATTCGAATTCACTATGAAAATATACTGCAAGCCTAAATCCCCAATGTTGTGTTTTCGTTATTTTGCGGCATCGTGAATCATGTCCACCACATCGCCGATCGAACAGATCTTCTCGATCGCTTCGTCCGAGATCTGAATGTCGAATCTCTCTTCGAGATCAACGACCAGTTCATAAAGCTGAAGCGAATCCAGCGGCAGCTCCTCAAAGATCATCGTATCTTCGAAAAAAACCGTCTTCTTCATATCCAAAAGCTCAGAAAGCATATCCGTAATGGTGTCGAAGATCACTTCGCGAGAAGGTGCTTTTGCAGAAGTATTCTTCTCAAAAGACGCATTCATATCAGATGTCTTTTTCTTGGAAACGGCCATCTTTACACCTCCGTATCGTCACGAACGATCTTCTTATACTGTTCGCCGGAACTGTACTTCTTATACTGTTCTTTGACGAAGGCATCGATCTCTTCGATCGTATTTGTCAGTATCTTTTTCTCGTCTTCGGAAAGAGGGTCAAAAATGCGCTTGGCGAGAACTCTGTGAAATTTGGAATGCATGCGGTACGCGAGCTTGCCCTGTCGGGTCAAAGAGATCCTTACGATCCTTCGATCCTTCGTGTCGCGCTGTCGCTCAACGTACTTTTTCTTTACGAGACGGTCGACCGCAACTGTCAGCGTGCCGATCGTGATCCCGAGGATATTTGCCGTCTCGGTCATCGTTCTGGCCTCATATGGGCCGATCACGTCGATCGTGTGCAGTTCGGCGATGGAAAGGTCGGAAAAATAACCCTTCGACAGAGCCATTTCTTCAGTCAAAAGAACATTATTGAAAATACTCAGCAGGCTTTCTGCAAAATCTTTCTCCAGCGGTTCCATCTTGATATCCTCCCACACAAAGGAAATTTTACACGAAACAGCGTCAAAAAACAATGCAGGCGTTCTTCCGCTCATATAATAGGGCAGCTTCCACGGAACGGGTGCTTGGGGCAAAAGATACTTAACTGTCGAAATTCATACCGTGTAAAAAGCACCGCTCACGATTACTGTTGCGGTTGAAAGGGACGGACCTCGACTTCATCGATAGGCATGATACGAGGGTATTCTCCGGAGAAAAGGCCGAGACGGATGACCCTTGTGTTTTCGGCAATGACGGGATCCATGCCGCAGTACTTGCTTAAGCTTGTTAAGATCAGATCCGGTCTTACGTTTCTTTCGGAACCGGCAAAGGCATAAAATTCCACGCTGTCCGGATCGCCGTCATCGGCTTGCGAAAGCGAGATCAGAAGAGGTCGGATATCGGTCTGTTTTTCTTTTCCTTTGGCGATCTTGGTGACGATGAGGGTTTCCTGATTCATGGCCGTTTTCATCGCCTCGCGGATGCCTTTGGCCTCGAAACGGTAGGCGGCCGTTGTTACGATCGACATGATGCTGTCTTTCGGTTCCGGGATCTCTTTAGATTTTAAGATGCGGAGGCCTTCGGGAAGAAAAGCATTGAGTTCTTCGGTAAATTTTCCGGCATCGTAGGGGCACTTTAGGGATACGTCGAGATAGTCGCGACGCGTCTCGATACCGACGCCTAAAGGAAGTGCGAATACCATCATGGGACGCGGATTATATCCTTGAGAATAAAGGATCGGAAGCTCCGCTCTTCTTGCTGCACGCTCAAAGCAGGTCATGAGGTCGAGGTGACCGAGGAACACGGTCGAGCCTTCTCTACTGAAAGATACACGCTGGACATAAGCCGTCTGGTGCTCCTGCATGGTCATCATCTTTTCGCGTTCACTTTGCAGCATCAGGCATCACCTTCTTCCGCAGATATACTGTCGGTGCTTGCGCCGGAATCCGAAGCCGGCTCGGAATCAGACGCCGCGGTTCGTTTCGCAAAGCATTCACCGACGCCGAAGGTAGCGGCGCCGCAGCCGGAGCAATGCTCGCGGCAGGACGGCGTGGTCGTTTCTTCGTATGCTTTATGTCTTTCCGAAAGCAGAAATTTCTTGCTGACACCCACGCTGATATGGTCCCACGGAAGCACTTCTTCTTCGGAATATTCTCTTGCAAAATCCTCGATCTTCATGCCGTGTTTTTCGAGGATCTCAACCCATTCGTTAAGACAGAAATGGTCATCCCAGGCATCAAAGAAATGTCCGGCTTTATACCCCTCGAGCAGTACAGACCCGAGACGGCGGTCGCCTCGTGCGAGAACGACTTCCCATACGGACGAATCGAAGTCATGCCATGCATAACGGATATTTTTGGAACGAATGTGATCTTTCAGCAGGCGCTGTTTACGGATCAGTTCTTCCTTGCTGTTCTGCGCCTCCCACTGGAAAGGCGTAAACGGCTTGGGAATAAAGAGCGAGGTCGATACGGTGATCTCCGGTCTTCTCATCCTCTGGCCGGTCTCACGCCCGATGTCATAGTAGAGTTTTTCAATACGTGCGGCCAGATCGGCGATACCGAGGACATCTTCATCGGTCTCGGTCGGGAGGCCGAGCATGAAGTAAAGCTTGACAGTGCTCCAGCCGCCCAGAAAAGCGAGACGAAGCGCTGAGAAGATATCTTCTTCTTTTATGTTTTTGTTAATGACGTCACGAAGGCGCTGAGTTCCTGCTTCCGGAGCGAAAGTAAGTCCGGATTTTCTCGTGGACTGGACCTTTTCCATCAGATCCAAAGAGAACGAATCGAGTCGCAGGGACGGCAATGAAAGACTCGTGTGGTGTCCCTCAAATGTGGTCAGAAGGTTCTCGGCAAGCTCCGGGAACTGCGTGTAGTCGGAGGTAGCCAGCGAAAGAAGGCCCATCTCGTCATAACCGGTATTTTTCTCCAGCTCTCTTCCCTGCTCACAAAGCACTTCGACCGACTTTTCTCTTACCGGGCGGTAGATAAATCCCGCCTGACAGAAACGGCAGCCGCGGATGCATCCGCGGAAGACTTCAAGATAGCAACGGTCGTGAACGACACGCATATTGGAAACGACCGGAGCGGTCGGATATGTACAGGTGTTAAGATCGCTGATGATGCGTTTTTTAATGGTCGTTTTGATGCCGTCCTCACTCGGACGGATAACAGTCCCGATCGAAACGGCGACGGAAGATTCCGTTATTTTTTCCGAAGACGCGTCTGTCGCGCCGTCGTAGTGATAAGAAACTTCATAAAGCGACGGGACGTAGATCCCTTCGATCGCATTGCAGTTACGAAGAAGCTCCTGCCTCGTCATCGGGCGGGAGGTGCTTTTCGAGAGTTTGTATGCATGGATCTTTTCACAGAGCTCAAGAATCATCTCTTCGCCTTCGCCCATCATGGCAATATCGAAAAAATCCGCCATCGGTTCGATGTTATACGCGCATGGGCCGCCGCAGCAGACAATCGGATCGTCCTCTCCCCTGTCTTGGGCAAGAAGCGGGATCCGCCCGAGATCAAGCATCTGAAGCACGTTGGTATAGCACATCTCATAGCCGAGCGTAAACCCTAAGATATCAAAATCGCAAAGCGGTGTTTTTGTCTCCTGAGAATAAAGCGGAATCTTCTTTTCGCGAAGAATCTTATCCATGTCGAACCACGGTGAGAAGGCTCTCTCGCACGCGACAAAATCGCTCTCGTTCAGCACGTGATACAGGATCTGAAGTGCGAGGTTGCTCATGCCGATCTCATAGATATCCGGGAAGCAGAAAGCGAAGCGGACACATGATGTTTTTCCGGTCTTCTCCAGTTCCTCGAGCATATCTTCCTTGATGACGGCATTAAATTCACCGCCGACATATCTGGCGGGGCTCTCGACCGACATCAGGTCGGATTTACTAAGCGGTACGGGACGGGTCTTCATAGCAGATCTTTCGTTCTCCTTAAAAAAGATCACTTATTCTTCAGGCGTTTCTCCAGTGCTTTTTTCTCGGCTTCATAGCCTGGCTTACCAAGGAGAGCGAACATGTTCTTCTTGTAAGCTTCAACACCCGGCTGGTTGAACGGATTGACGGAATTGAGGTAGCCGGAAATACCACAAGCCTTCTCGAAGAAGTAGATCAACTGGCCGAGCCAGTACTCATTGAGCTCCGGAACGTGGATGACAAGGTTCGGGACCTTACCGTCAACGTGAGCAAGAACAGTACCCTGCATAGCCTTCAGGTTAACTTCGTTCATGTCCATACCGGAAAGGAAATTCAGACCGTCCAGGTTCTCCGGATCATTCGGGATCTTGAAGGAGCGGCGAGCCTTATCGATAACAACGACTGTTTCGAAGAGCATTCTCTTACCGTCCTGGATGTACTGGCCCATGGAATGAAGGTCTGTCGTGTTATCTACGCCGGCCGGGAAAATACCTCTTCCGTCTTTACCTTCGGACTCACCAAAGAGCTGCTTCCACCATTCTGTCATGTAGTGGAAAGAAGGCTCGTAGTTGACCATGACTTCTGTGGTGTAGCCGCGACGCAGCAGGCAGTTTCTGGCGATGGCATACTTGTAGCAGTCGTTTTCCATCTCTACCTTTTTAAAGTCACGGGATGCATCTCTTGCTCCTGTCATGAGCTGACGGATGTCGATGCCGGCTACGGCGATCGGCAGAAGACCTACAGCAGTAAGAACGGAGAAACGTCCTCCGACGTCATCCGGTACTACGAATGTCTCATAGCCTTCCTTAGTGGCAAGACCCTTCAGGGCTCCCTTTGCCTTATCTGTTGTCGCGTAGATGCGCTGACGTGCTTCTTCTTTTCCATACTTTTCCTCCATGTAAGCGCGGATGATACGGAAAGCGATCGCCGGCTCAGTAGTTGTACCGGACTTTGAAATGATGTTGACGGAAACTCTCTTTCCTTCGAGAAGATCCATCAGGTCAGCGAGGTATGTCGCGCTGATCGAGTTACCGCAGAAAAGGACCATCGGAGCTTTTCTTACTTTCTTCTGCGCAACATTTGCAAAAGAGTGGGAAAGAAGCTCGATCGCAGCTCTGGCACCCAAGTAGGAACCGCCGATACCGATGACCAGAAGGACATCAGAATCCTTTCTGATCTTGGCCGCTGCTTTTCTAATGCGGATGAATTCATTCTTATCGTACTTGCTTGGGAGTTCTACCCAGCCCAGAAAATCACTGCCGGGACCGGTCTTCTTGTGGAGCATGTTATGTGCCACTTCTACCTGTGGCAGCATCTTCTCCATTTCACCTTCGGAAATGAAAGGCATAATGTTGGACGTATCAAGACTAATCATAAAAGTTTCTCCTCATCTGTTTATGAATCTTTCGGTGCCTCGGCACCGCGTATAGTATAGCATTAAAACTTCGTCTGAATTGTCAAAATTGCTAGAAATATGTTCATTTTGCGCTAATAATCATCTAAAAAATAACGCTTTCTGACATTTATCAAGAAAAAATGAAATCGAAATCGGTTAAGTTAACAGTGCTTTTTTCGAAGGAGAAAATATCGTATAATGAACTACATCTTTTTTTCGCTTAGGAGAATCTCAATGGCCAACACGGATCTGCCAAATGCCAAGATCATTATCCTGTTCATCCTCTCGAAGGTGAGCGGCATCCCGTCTTCCCAGCTGATGGACTGCGCCATGGAGTCTCTCTATATGGATTATTTCCTGTATTCCCAGGCAAAGACCGAGCTTCTCGATCAGCGGCTGATGACCGAAGGAGAAAGAAAAGGCGAGCTTCGTAAGGACGCCTCCGGAAAGACTGTTCTCTCCTGTGACATCACACCGGCCGGCTCCGAGATCCTCACACGTCTTCTCCCATCTGTTCCTGCCGGGATCCGCGCTTATCTGACTTCCGCCTCCCGTAACTGGAAGCGTGATACCAACGAGTCGCAGAGCGTGTATGCCGAGTATGCCCCGAATGATGAGGGTACATGGTACGTAGATCTTCGCCTGATCGAGCGTGGTTCAACTACGTTTGCGCTCCGCATGGCGGCGCCGTCCGAGGAAGTCGCCGAGAGGACCTGCAAGCGCTGGGAATCTGCCACCGCTGAAACATACATGGAGATCCTGCGTCTACTGTCGGAAGAAAAGTAAATCCCCACATTTTGAATAAACATCTTCGATCACCCTCTGCTATTACGAGCGCGTGCGATACTATTGCTCTTCTTGTTCTATGTTTCGTTCTATTTTGAGCACTTTTTTAGAACAAAACCTAGAACATCTCCTCTTTGTTCTATGTTTCGTTCTATTTTGAGCACTTTTTTAGAACAAAACCTAGAACATCTCCTCTTTGTTCTATGTTTCGTTCTATTTTGAGTGTTTTTTTAGAACCAAACCTAGAACAATAAAAAGACTATTCTTTTCCTCCCACAAGGGTGATATGATGTATACATGCTCGACTTTTTGTTGTGGTATTAGATGTTGATTTTATGAATCGGGCAAATATCACTAATAAGAGGTACAGCATGATTTCTTCTCGTATTATTGAATCCGCGATCAATCTTCGAAAGAGCGCCATTTCGTCGCTCCAGCTCATCGACCAAACTTTCCCGAAACTTTCGCTTGGCAAGCACAATGTTCATGGCCGGACTGTTCATGTTATCCGTATTTTCAAAACCGTCGACGGCAAGCAAAAGTGTTTTGAATATTCGATCACTTCCCCCAGAGGCAAGAAGCTTTTGTCGGCGAACCAGAAAGTTTTTCTTGTTAGAAAAGCACTCGCCGCGCTTTCGTCAGACGATCTTTTCGTTACACGATCCATCAGAAGCAATTCCAAGGCTCCTGAAAAACCGTCTTGGCTGAATCATGATCAAAACGCAAGCTCCCCCAAGCCTCCTGCTCTTTCCTTCTCCTTGGACGAATGGCTTTCACTCAGTGAGTGGAACGATCCAACGATCACTAACGGATATCGTCACATGGATCACGTGTTCCGCTCTAAATCTGAACTTTTGATTGCACAATTGCTTGAATCGCTCGGACTTGAATACAAATATGAACCTCTGATAATGATCGGTGGGAAAGAAAGGCGCCCTGATTTTGCGGTCTTCTGTCCGGAAACAATGAGATACTTTTTCATAGAGCATCTGGGGTTACTAAGCGATACCCGATATCGTATGGATGCAATAGCGAAAATGGAACAATACGACAACGCCGGAATCCGCAATGGCATCGACATCATCTACACAACAGAATTCAGCCAGGGAAGTTTTGATATTGATGCCGCCTATGGCAAGATCGCCGGTGCCATTCTGGCGCAAAGCAAAACCTTTCGGTTTACTCTTTCAACCAGCCTTTCTCGACCCCGCGGTCGAGATTTTTCATGATCCAAGAATAGACCTCCGGCATGAACTCTTTGACGATGTGCGCACGATCTTCGACCTGGGATCTTACCGCGCCGCCATCTCGCCACGTGTGGCCTTCGGTCAATGTGTTATGAAGAAGCGGCTGCGTACGGTCCAGACATGCCGCATATTTCGCATCGGTAGTCTCCATCGCATCGAACTCTTCCCAGAGAGCACGAAGCTCGGCACCCTGCTCCGGTGGGAGCTGGGCATAGAGCTTATCGGCTGCAGCTGCCTCACGTTCTGCCTTACTTGCATTTCCCTCTACATCGTAAGCAAAAGTATCGCCGGCATAGATCTCGATCAGATCGTGCACGACAAGCATCTTGATGGCACGCTCCACATTCGGTTCTTCAACACAATACTCCTTGAAAAGCAGCGCCATCACGGCGATGTGCCAGGAGTGCTCCGCATCATTTTCATTTCTGATCCCTGAGATCAGCATCGTTCTTCTGTACACGCTCGTCATCTTATCGATCTCCGCCGTGAACTTCAGCTGCTGATCAAGTCTCTCATTCCCCGAACTTAAGAAATCTTCAATACCCATTATCCTGCTCACTTTCAACAATTTGTTTTCACTTATGTGTTATTGTTATATGGGATAAATCCCATAAGGTCAATATCCCATATCAAGGAGAAATCCGATCACTTCTTTCCCGTGATGTAATACACTGCCAGCGCGGTTCTGTGTGAAAGACCTTCTTTGGCAAGGATCGAGGTGATGTAGTTTTTCACCGTGCCCTCGGAGATGAACAATTTACTTGCGATCTCTTTATTGGAAAGCCCGTCAGCAACCGCACGCACGATCTCGAGTTCCCTTTCGGTGTAGCCGCTCTCATCAAAGCCGCTCCCTGCCGGGGTGACCGCCGCACTTTTACTGATCGATACGAGAAGATTTTCCTCCATGACGCTCGTGCCGTTATAGACGGACTTGATCATCTGCTTTAGGTGCTCTGGGGTGTGGTTCTTGATAAGGTAACCCTTGGCGCCGTTGCCGAGTGCTTTTCGGACGAGATCATCGTCATCAAAAGTCGTCAGGATCAGAACTTTTCCGAGATCCTTTTCGACGATCTCTTTGGTCGCCTCGATCCCGTCCATGACCGGCATCTGGATGTCCATGAGGAACACGTCGGGCTTATTCTTCTCGGCGATATCGATCGCTTTCCTGCCGTTTTCGGCGCAGCCCAATACCTCGAACTCGTCGTCGACGTCGAGGATGATCTTCATGCCGTCTCTGACAAAATCACTGTCGTCGGCAATGATGACTTTAATTTTCTCCATTTTCCGTTTCTCCTATCTCGTTTCTGCGGACACGCGGCGCGGCTTCAGATTCAATTACCCGGCGCGACCGCTCCCTCCGGCAGAGCGCTTACCTTTATGTCTGCGCCGGACGCGGCGCGGCTTCAGATCGGCAGAAGCATCGTCACGGAAAAGCCCGGATCGGTCTGAAAGTCGATCGTTCCGGACGCGGCGCGCACACGGCTTCTCATGCCCGAGATGCCCATGCCGTCCTCGAACTTACTGCATCCGATACCGTCATCTGCGATCGAGACGCGGACGCGCTGCTTCATGACGAAGATCTGAATATCGATACTGCTGCATTTGCTGTATTTCATGGAATTGGACACCGCTTCAAAAGCATTGTCCAGGATCACTTCCCAGATCGGATCGGGGATCAGGGCCGTGTCACCCTCGGTCATAAGTTCCGTCTTTACGCCCTTATTGTTGCAGTCCTCGCAGAGTTTATACAGCTGCAGCATCGCAAGTTCTTTTTTCGCGGGACGTTCCTTGCGGAGAATGCCGCGGATCTCGTTCATTCCGGATCTAAGCTGGTCGATGACCGCCTGAAGGATCGCCTGCGATTTTTCAGGGTCCTTTTCCATCAGAACTTTCGCCGCCTCGAGCTGATAGACCGAGCCGTTGATGTTGTGTCCGAGCTTATCGTGAAGCGTCTGCGAAAGCGATGCTCTTTCTTCGAGGATCTGGTTTTCCGCCAGAAGCATGCTCTTCCTCTGCTCCATCTTCGCGGCAAATTCTTTCTCCTGCATGTCGCGTTTTAAGTTCTGCTCCGTGATCGTGTCCTCCATCATCTGCTTTTTATAAGAACGAATGACGAAGTTATGCTGGAGGTAACAGACCGTCATCAGGACAGTGGAAACGAGAACGGTCAGGAGCGGGACCGAACTTGGGATGAAGATTCCGGCGATCGGAAGGAAGTACAGTTTCGGATTCAGGTTTTTGAAAAGCGACAGCAGTTCATACGCCGAAAAGAATCCCAAAAGGATGAAGTTCTTTTCTCCCAAGGCCATCATGACGGCAAAAACACCGATGCCTAAAAGGACGCTGACAAACCGGAACTCTTCCGGAAGGAGCTCGCCGAAGGCCATGACGGCAATAAACAGCGAAGCGAGCAGGAGTATCCAAGCGGATACTCCCGACTCGCGCGATTTTTCGGTTATGCCGTATATGCTGAAGGTCACCATCAGGAAGAGCCGTACCAGCACAAAATAGTTGTTTTTCAGGTGCTCCAAAACACTTCTCCCTAAGCGGCAATGTGCCGCTTCCGTTACTCCTCGCCGTTTCGGACTTTGATCCCCACCCCGCCCAGGCTCAGGGCCAGAACGAGGTATGCTGATGTAACACATAATAGCACAAAGTACGCTTTGCTGTCGCCGACAAAGATCATCTCGGTCGCATCCAGGAACCACTTCTGCGGCATCAGCGAGGACAGTGCTTTGATGAAGCCGGATGTCGCATCCATCGGGAAGAAAGTTCCTGCCAGAAGTGACGACAGCGAGAAGAGTGCAAACGCCGCGATGTTGGCATTCATTACGTCGCCGAGAATGACACCGATCATGAGACTTATGGAGCTGAAGATCAACCCCAGGAGAAACATCATCAGCAGGAACTTTGCTCTTCCGATACCGAACTTTTCCGTGTCGATCACTAACGAGCAGGCTCCGAGAATGATGGTCATCAGGAATGTCGCAATCGCGCTGATGATGAACTTCGATGCAAAGTATTTAAACGAAGACATACCCGTCAGGTGAAGTCTCATTAGGACTTTGTCGTGCTCGTCTTTGATGACCGTGTGGGCAATGAAGATCCCGCAGAATACATATCCCAGTGTCATGAATGCGATCGCGTATCCGATCGCGGTCTTTCTGCTTTCCTGTTCCGTCGTAAGCGTTCTGGAGGAGCCGACCGAAAGCTTGACGATCTCTTTTTCCGGAGCATTTACAAGCTTCTGATTAAGAAGTTCGACTGCTTCAGGAACCGTCCATTCGTCAACTGTCTTTCTGATCAAGGCAAGTTCTTTTCGCACGGAATATTCGAACATCTCGAGTCGTCCGTCGTCGGAAAGAACATAGAGAGTCAGTGCCTCGTCTTCTTTTCCTTCCGAGAGAAGCCGGTCGAAGTCCTTATTGATATAAAGCGCAGCGCCCATGCGGTCGAATTCGCCGTCGCGCTTGATCTTCTCGTCCGCTTCTGCCTTGTCCATATCCGGCACCTTGGCCCGCACTACTGAAAAAGCACCTGTCCTCGAAAGTTTCCGGAGCATATATTCTGAAAGCTCGCTTTCAGAGGCGTCATAGACCTTTACGACAAATTCACCCTGGCTGCTGTAGTACGCGACTTTTTCATCCGCGCTGTCAAGTTCGGCGATTTGGTTTTCCGCCTGCTTTGACAGCGAGATCGAGTTTATCTGGTGCTGATTTAAAACGAATGTGGAAAGGATCGGAACGATCACCAGAAAGAACCAGAAGCTCTTGTTCCGGAGTAATAATTTAAGACTTGATGTGATAAGTGTTCTCATGCTCTTCCCCTCCTTCTGATCGAGTTCGCCGCGACCGAGATAAAGGAACATACGACGGCGATGCCGGCGCAGTAAAGGATCGCGCTTGGAAGATAGTTTGTCCTTCCGGACGCTGCCTGCTCAACCATCGCGCGGTTGCAGTGATATATCGGCGAGAGCTGCTTAAGGATCTCCGGATGGTCCGAGAACATGTAGGTCTCGAAGCTACCGCCGAAGAATCCCGCGATCCAGACCAGCGAGAATGTCAAAATGACCGTGATAATCATGTTATCCGTGAGGCTCTCGAACATCAGTCCCAGCGCAGATGCTGCCGCCGTCATGATAAGGAAAAGTACACAGGCATAAAGAAGATTTCCCCAGTTTGTGCCGAAGCAGATCGAGTTGAGAATCGCTGCTCCGATCGTTCCGAAAAAGACGACAATCGCAAGTGGCACGAACTTTCCCAGGTAGAGATGTAGATCATTCAGTGGCGATACTGCATATCTTCTACGGATACCGTATTTCTTCTCACTCGTCAGAATACCCGATGCGCAGATGATCGCGCACCATGCGAAGTAGAGGACGTATACGATCCCATAGTAAGCTGTGGAATCCACGGCTTTAAGAAAAGACGGGTGTTCGACATTGAGTTTTATGTTTTCATAAGGATCCGCTCCGAGCATCTGCTGATCTTTCGCGGCGGAATCCGGAGCCGATGTATCCGTTACCCGGGAGTCCTTGTCCACGGAATCGATCGCGGCATTGGTCATCTCATCACAGAAGACCGACAAGAAGTATTCCAGTGCCGCACCCTGTGTCGGCTGGTCGGACACACGATAGATCTTGTATTTCCCGCCTTCAAACTTTACAAATCCCGACAGTTCGTTTTTCGAGATCATGTCTTCGGGTTCTTCCGCGTCAAAACGGACAAAGGTGATATCCGCCTGCTCCCCGGAGATCTTCAGCGCCTCTTCGGCGGTCTCCCAGATGCTTCCTGTTTCGATCGAGTAGCCGCAGCGCATTGCCCCTCGCTCTTTGTAGTTTTCCATTAAATCGGAAAAAGCACTGATCAAGACGGCGGATACAATCACCGGGCAGATTGCAAAAATAAGAATATTGACCCAGCTCCTGCCCATGAGCTTGGCATTGTTTTTGATTAAATACCGTATCATGATCAAATGTCCCTCAGTTTCTTTCCGGTAAGTGTCAGGAAGACCTCCTCCAGCGTGATGCTTGAGGTATCCTCGACAACAAGTTTTTTCAATTCTTCGGAGGTTCCGGTCGCGATGATCTTACCATTGTCCATGATGGCGATCCTTGTGCAGATCGCTTCGACTTCTTCCATGTAGTGCGAGGTGTAGATGACCGTCGCTCCGTTTCTGTTCGACTTTTTGATCCGTTCCAAAATAAAGTTTCTCGACTGCGGGTCGATACCGACGGTCGGCTCGTCGAAGATCAGAAGATCCGGGTGATGTCCGATCGCACACGCGATATTCAGACGGCGTTTCATGCCGCCGCTGAAGGTCTTCGCATAATCGTTTCTCCGGTCGATAAGTCCGACATACTCGAGCGACTCATCGATACGCTCTTTCAGTTCTTTTCCCTTAATTCCGTAAAGCGAAGTAAAAAGCTCGACATTTTCCCAGGCTTTCAGTCTGCCGTGGATCGCCAGATCCTGCGGGATGTATCCGAGGTGGCGGCTGAGTTCCTTCTTATTCTTTCTGAAATCTTTTCCCAGAAATTCGACCGAGCCCAGTGTCGGACGCACGATATTGCAGATCATGTTCATGGCGGTGGATTTGCCGGCGCCGTTCGGGCCGAGAAGGCCGAAGATCTCACCCTTTTGGATCTCGATATTGAGATTGTCGACGACAACTTTATTGCCGTACTTTTTCGTCAGATCCGTAAGTTTCAGAATCGTTTGCATTTCTTTCTCACTCCGTTTGATGTGTTTTTGCCGGGAAGCCGAGAGGAGGACGCAGTCAGATCTCCGATCGCGTACCTGTCTTCCACTGATAACAGCATAGCAATTTCCATGCAACGGGATAAGTGAAAAAAGGCATGATTTGAAGTATGACTAAAGTCATGTTCGGGGATGATGCTCGTTTCTGACCGCGCGAAAAGCGCCGCGCGCTCTGTCCTTATACTTTCTTCAAAACAATCTCAACAACAAATCCGCCGCCGTCGCGGTTTCGAACCTCAAGACCTCCGCCCATCCTCTCCATGAAGACCGCTGCCAGATAAAGTCCCAGGCCGGAACCGTCTTTGCCGGCGGACAGGCTTCCGCGGTAAAACTTTGATGTCAGAAGCGAAATCTCCTCCTCCGGAACGCCCGGTCCTCTGTCCATAAAGATCACATGCAGATGTTCCGCATCGTCCGAAAATCCGATCTCCAAGGGCGTGCCCGCATATTTAAATGAGTTGCCCGCGATATTGTCGATGACCTGCTCGAGGCGCAGGCGGTCTGCGTAGACCAGGCACTCCGGCACCTCGTTTTTCGTCTCAACCGTGCCATAAAAACGCAGGTCGGAAATTATGCCGGAAAGGATCTTCGAAGACTCCTCCGTCTGCTCGACTTTCAGCTCCTCAAGCTCATCGAGCGTGGCCTTAAACATATTATCGATCAGGCGGTCGACCGAAGAAGCCTTTGCCTTAATGACCTCCACTTTTTCGAGTATATCCGGATCTTTGTCCTTATACTTTACTTCCATGACCTCACACGTCGCCTGGATCGTCGCGACCGGCGTCTTGATGTCATGCGAAAGCTCCGCGACCAGTTCCTTCTTACTGCGGCTCGCCTCAATCTCACGCTCGGAGGCCTTCTTCAGTTCTTCTCTCATTCTGTCGAAGGATTCGGTAAAAGCACCGAAGTAGTTGTGCTTTCGCATCTTCAGCGGCAGATCGAGATTGCCTTTCGAAACGTGCTCGGCAAAGACCTTGAGGTCGTTAAACGGACGCACGAAGAAATACCACACCGCAAAGAGGATACCCAGACCGAGAAGCAGCGCTGCCAAAAAGATCGACGCCAGGATCTTTTTCTCGGTATTCTCCCGGTTTTTGTCCTCTTCTTCTCTCGCAGAAAATGCGATCTTTCCGGAAATGGCGTCATCCTTGAAATAGTCGAAGACCGAGTATCCTTCTCGAATGAACATGCTGTTCTCGGCTTCGTACTGTTCTTCGGAGCAAAGCACGATCCGGCAGTCATATTTCTCTTCCAGTGCTTTTGGATCGGAACCTGCGTCAAGCTCCTGTGAGATCTCGTACGACTTCGTATTCATAGCGAGCAAGTCGATGTCGTAGACTTCGCGGTCCTCGATCCGCCGGTAAAGAAGCGCGCCCGTAATGACAAGCACAATTATGTAAATGATCGCCAGAACCCGGATCTTCATGTGGGGATCTCCAGTTTATAACCCGTACCCCAGACCGTCTTGATCCACTTCGGGTGGTTCGGATCTTCCTCGATCTTCTCCCGAAGCCTTCGGATGTGCACGTTCAAAGTTCCGTCCGTGTAGAATGAATCGCCCCAGACCTTCGAAAAGAGCTTTTCCTTCGTCACGATCGTGTTCCTGTTTTCAAAAAGGCACAACAGCAGCTGGAATTCCTTGGCTTTTAGCGGGATGCTCTTTCCTTTCACGATGGCGCTCATGGTCGCTTCATCTACGCCAAAAGCACTTGCCTCCTGTGCTTTCTGCGAGGATGCGCCTTTCATATTCTCCAGCCTCTTGAGCTGCACTTTTACTTTTGCCAGAAGGACGCTTAATGTATATGGCTTCTTTATATAATCGTCGCCGCCGATGTTGAGCGCAACCAGAACGTCATCATCACTCTGGCGCGCGCTGATGAAAAGGATCGGCGTGTCGTACGTTTCGCGGAGTTTTTTACAAAGCGCAAATCCGCTCTCGTTGCCGAGGTTGATATCCAGCAGGAAAATGTCCGCGGTGCTATCTTTCAGAAATAAAAGGCACGACTCCGAATCGGCCGCGATCTCGCAGGTCACACCGAACATCTCGAAGTATTCCTTCGTCATCTTCGTCAGTTCGACTTCATCATCGATCAGTAAACAGTTAACGTGCATGCTTTTACTATTCTCCTTCTGAAAAAGCGCTCTGCGCCCTCGGCATCACACCGTCTTTATATATTATACCATCTTCACGAAGTCCACGGTTTTGCTCCTATGTTCTATGCTTTGTTCTAAAAACTACGAATAATACGAATAATCAGAACGAAACAAAAAACACCCTCCCCGCGCTCAAAAACACGAGTTAAGAATTAAGTAAGAATTGCACAAGATTTGTGTAAAGCTTTCCGCCGCAGGAAGTTCTACACTAAAATCGTAAAAACACAAAACCAAGGAGAAAACAAAATGCAGACAACGATTCAGGCCAAAGACAACACATCGAAAATGCAAGATGTCACTAACCTTCCTACCAGAAAAACAATCCTTCAGGCGAAAGATCTCTGCAAGACTTTCAGTAATGAGAACATCCAGCAGCACGTGCTGAAGAACCTCAATATCGAGATCAGAAAAGGAGACTTCACAGTCATCATGGGCGACTCCGGCGCCGGCAAATCAACTCTTCTTTATGCTCTTTCCGGCATGGACCGCCCGAGCCTCGGTTCTATCTCCTACGGCGCCGAAGAGATCTCCAAATACAATAACGACAAACTCGCGATCTTTAGAAGGAACCACTGCGGATTCGTTTTCCAGCAGAACTATCTGAACGACACGATGAGTGTCCTCGACAACATCATGGTCAGTGGATTTCTGAAGCATAAGAATCGAAAAGCACTTGCCGAGAAAGCTAAGAAGCTTCTTTCCCAGGTCGGTCTCGACGAGAAGAGCTACGGCAAATTTCCGAACCAGCTCTCTGGCGGTGAACAGCAGAGAGTGGCCCTTGTAAGATCTGTCATCAATGATCCCGAAGTGCTTTTCGCGGATGAACCGACCGGAGCTCTTAACTCCCAGAACACCAATGCCGTTCTCGATGTACTCACCGAGATGAACAACCGCGGTCAGAGCATCGTCATGGTCACGCACACCGTCGCGGCCGCCGAGCGCGGAAATCGAATCCTTTACTTAAGAGACGGAGTAATCTGCGACGAGATCAAGCTGACACCTTATAACGGTCCGGACAAAGAGCGTCACGTCGCGCTCCGTACATTCCTTTCGAACATGGGGTGGTAAGATATGTATTCAATGTTTTTTATAGCTAAGAATAATCTCAAAAAACACAAGAGCGAAGTCGCCATTCTTTTTATCCTGATCTTTTTGGCCGCGCTTCTTCTCTTCTGCAGCCTCTCCCTGATGCTTTGCGGTCCTTCCGCCATCAAAGAGCACGACAAGAAATACCACGCATCTGATCTTTTAGTTTTCTCTACAAGCGAGATCCAGGAGAACCTTCCGGAGTCCATGGAAAAGATTGCTTCCGTCGAAGGCACCGAAATGATCGAGTCGACACCCATCGTGAATTACCTGGGCGAGTACTATACCGAAAACAGATCTCAAGATGACGCGATCTCGTACCAGTTCTTCATTGGCGACTCCACGAAGAACACTTACCTCAATTCTTTTCCGAAAGAATTGGAAAACCTCGCCGATTCCGAGATCGCCGTTCCTTACTTCATGAAGAACACCTTCAAGGTCGGCGATTCCATGTATCTTAAGGTCGGAACAGAATTCAAAGAATTCACCGTCAAAGGCTATGTCGAGCATCTGTATTTTGCGACCGCCATGAATATCAGTGGATACTACTGCATCGTCAGCCACAATGATTTTGCTCTTTTTGAAAACTCCGTCAGCAACGACATGAAAGGATTTTTCATCTACTGCAAAGTAACCGAAGGCACAGACATCGATGCTTACGACAAAGCTGTCCAGCATGTATTTGACGGTTCGGACACACCGGCGACCGTTGCGTATCCTCTGATGGAAAAGGCGACTCTTGTCACAGCAGACATCGCTTCCGCGATCGTGCTTCTGTTCACCATTATCCTGGTCGGTCTGGCGCTCATCATCATGCACTTTTCGATCAAAAACTTCATCGAGATGAACATCCAGAACATCGGTCTTCTTCAGGCCACAGGTTATTCGGCAAAAGCACTGCGCTATTCCTGCGTGATGGAAGAGATGCTGATTTGCGGTGTCGCCACGATCCTTGCGATCGGCATCGGCGGCCTGATCACTACTCCGCTTAATTCTATCGAAGGAAGCCTGATGGGTATTTCCGCTTTCTCCGGTATCTGCGTGCCGGCACTTATTGCAACACTGATCGGTATCCCTGTCGCCGTATTCCTCGGAACACTCGTTGCATCGAGAAGTTATAAGAAACTGACCGTCCTCGAGTCCCTCCGAAGCGGGATCAAGAACCACAACTTCAAAAGAAACCATTTTTCTCTCGAAAAGACTTCTCTTCCGATGGATCTCGCCCTCTCCGGAAAGCAGATCTTCGGAAGACCGAAGAAGAACATCTTCATCGCCCTGATAATTGCTCTTCTTACCTTCTCGTCACTTCAGGGCTTTACTGTCTACCAGAATTTCGCGATCGAGCAGGAATCTCTTCTTAAGCTCGTCGGATTTGAAGCCGCCGATGTACAGTGCGTCTGCTATGAGCATTCGGAAATCATCGATGAACTTCGGGAAGACCCGCGTGTAGAACGCCTCCTTCTTTCGACGAATCTGATGAATATCGAAGTACATTCCGCGGAAAAAAGTACTTCTCTGGGTGTAGATGTGTATGATGATGTAGATGCACTCGAGTACGAATACATCCTGGAAGGCCGTGTTCCGGAAAACGGAAACGAGATCGTTCTGACCATCGTAAATTCCAAAAAGCTCGATGCCAAGATCGGCGACGTCGTCAACGTCATTGCTCCAAAGACGGGCGAAGCAGTACCTTATACGGTCTGCGGCATAGACCAGAAGATCAACAACATGGGCAATAAATCCTTGATGAACGAGGCAGGTATCCTGCGTCTCGAACCGGATCACAGATATGCCGACTGCATGATCTTTTTAAGCGAAGGTGTCTCCGCCAAAGAATTCCAGAAGGAATGGTCAAAGCTCTACCCGCTTGACGGATTCGTTCTGGTCGATGATCTTATCGGCAACACAATCGATACTCTTGTAGCTGCTATGAGCGCAATCTGCTTCATCTTCGTCGCCCTCACCTGCTTCGTCGTCATCCTGACCGAGATCCTCCTTACCAGATCGCAGATTATCAGAGAGAGATCTGAGATCGGCGTCAGCAAAGCAATCGGTTACACATCCGGCGAACTAATAAGAAGAATGATCCTTTCGACTCTCCCGATCGTCGTGATCGGCGTCCTTTTCGGATTCGTACTGCAGCTGGCCCTAAACGACAAGATGATGGGCATCGGCCTTTCCTCCTTCGGCATCGCGCAGTCAAACCTCAAGACCCATCCTCTTTGGTTCCTGCTGACACTTATCATCATCGTCGTCTGCGCCGTTGCCACCTGCTACCTCAACAGCAGATCCATCAGCAAGCTCGAGCCGGTACGCATCTTAAAAGAAGAGTAAGGCACACATTCACCGCTTCTTTCAAGTGGACTTCATACCCGGCTTTTCTGACAAAAGGACTGTCTCGCAGGGAAGTGATTCACTTCAATGCGAGGCAGCCTCTTTTTGTCTGCTCATTTGATACAAATCGGTATGATTCGCCATTTGCATCATTTTCGCCCGTATAGAAAAATGTTTTCTGAGTATTTTTTTCGGTACGTTTTACTTCAACCGCCATTTTCGCCCGTATTTTTGGTCTTTTTTGAGGGTGCGATCGAAGATTTTTACGGGCGAAAAGCATTTATCATCCCGATCATACCGAAAATCACCTCAAAAACGTTGACTTTTTACGGGCGAAGAGCACTTTCCATCCCGATCATACCGAAAATCGCCTCAAAAACGCTCTGTTTTTACGGGCGAAAAGCACCGTTCGACCCAATCATACCGAAAACACCCGTTGACATGGATTCTCGCTTTCGCGAACTCTTGCGTCGTTCTGCAAAAAGTTCTACAAATCGCACTTTTGCGGATCGATCTGCAGAACATTTTAAGCGGCATAAAGAAAACCCCCGAGGTTATGATCGGGGGCCTATCTTTGTGTCAAAACTGACAATTACAAACTCAAGATCTTAGAGAGAAACTCTTCTAAATGTTTCACTCAAGCAACCGGAGAATTCAATCGACCATGTTGCCTGAGTAGAATGTTCGTCCTGCATTGGTCTGTCCTCCTTTGTTTTTTCTATGGCTTCATTCTAATTAAGAAAAGTGTATTGACTATGGCTCGTTTGTTAACAATTTAAGAAGAACATTACATCCATGTGAAAAGCACTTTCCGCGCGGCGTGCATGCGCGGTTGGTCCGAGAGTGAAAGTGCTTTTCAAAAAGGATCAGGCGTTGCCCTGATCCTTCTCTTCAACTTGTGTGGCATCTGCTTTGAGCCGGCTTTCGTAAAACGCTTCGAGTTTTTCCCCGCCTGCGCTTGTTCTTACTCGATAAAGTCGAACTCCAGATCGTAGATGCGGACCGGATCGCCTTCCTTACAGCCGGCCTTTTCGAGCGCCTCGATGACGCCGTTTTTACGGAGCGTTCTCTGGAAGTACGCAAGCGACTCCGGATCGTCGAAGTTCGTGGACTCGAGCACGACATGGATCCAGTCACCGACGACGCAGTAAACGCCGTCTTCGATCTCGATATGGAACTTCTCTTCGGGCTTAAACTCGTAGATCGTTTCTTCCCTGGCCGCCTCGACAAGGATCGTCGGCGGGAGTTTCTGAATCTCGGAAGCGACGTAGTTGACCAGTTCTTTTGTACCCTCGGCAATCGCGGCGCTCATAAGGAACACCTTGTAACCGCGGCTTTCCATCTCGTCCTTAAACGCCTTGACGACCTCTTCGTCCGCCTGGTCGATCTTATTTCCGACGACGATCTGCGGGCGCGTCTCAAGAAGAGGATTGAACTGGCGGAGCTCTTCGTTGATCTGATCGAAGTCAGAGATCGGCTCTCTTCCGTCCTGCGCAGAAACATCCACGACATGGATCAGAAGGCGCGTTCTCTCGATATGTCTTAAGAAGTCGTGACCCAGTCCGTTACCCTCGGAGGCACCTTCGATAAGGCCCGGAATATCGGCCACGACGAAGCTGGTGTCATCCACGGTGACGACGCCGAGCATCGGCTCGAGTGTCGTAAACGGATAGTCCGCGATCTTCGGTTTTGCAGAAGTAATGACGGACAGAAGTGTGGATTTACCCGCATTCGGGAAGCCCACGAGACCTACGTCCGCGATGAGTTTTAATTCGATGGAAACATCTCTTTCCTCGCCCGGGATCCCGGCACGTGCAAACTTCGGCGCCTGGCGGATCGCGTTGCTGAAGTGGATGTTTCCCTGACCGCCGCGGCCGCCTTTGCAGACGATCTCTTCCTGGCCGGGCGTCGTAAAATCGGCGATGACTTTACCGGTCTCCAGATCCTTCATGATCGTTCCGACCGGAACGGCGATACGAAGGTCTTCTCCGCCCTTGCCGTACATCTTTCTGTTCATGCCGTTGCTGCCGTTCTCGGCGACGAACTTGTGCTTGAAACGAAAGTTGGAAAGTGTAGTCAGTTCTTCGGAGGCATAGAAAATGACATCGCCGCCCTTACCGCCGTCGCCGCCGTCAGGCCCGCCGTTTGTGATGTACTTTTCCGTATGAAAAGAAACCATTCCGTTTCCGCCGTCGCCGGCCTTCAGGTGGATCTTCGCATGATCGATAAACATATCTGCCTCCTTACATCGATGCGCCGCAGGACATGTGCTTTTGGCGCGGTGAAAAAAGGTCTGACCGAATATTCTTCAGGTCAGACCCTTTGATCAATTCTTTTCCATTACCAAGGGAAAGTCCCCGAAATACCCGAGCAAAGAATTACTCTGCCGGATAAACGCTGACCTTCTTCTTGTCACGACCCATACGCTCGTACTTAACATGGCCGTCGATACGTGCATAGAGAGTATCGTCGGAACCGATGCCTACGTTTGTACCCGGGTGGATCTTTGTGCCGCGCTGTCTTACGAGGATGTTGCCGGCAGTAACGAGCTGTCCGTCACCCTTCTTAGCACCAAGGCGCTTAGATTCAGAGTCACGACCGTTCTTGGTCGAACCCATACCCTTTTTATGAGCGAAGAGTTGCAAATTCATCTTTAACATGGTCAAGCCCTCCATTTTTCTCATTTAGTTTTCGTTGTCACCTTCAGATAACCCGATCCGCAATTATCTCTGACACTTTCCTCCACATCCAGGATGCCCCGGATGATGGTCCGAAAGATCACCTGAGCGGTCTCCCGCTCCTTATCCGTGATGCTTTCCGGTGTCCATATCTCACAGAAATTACTCTCGTTTCCTGTGACCATATAGAAGTTTTTCCAGGATAGCTGCTCTTCCAGTGCATTTACGCATGTGGTAAAGAGCGTCGAGATCGAAGAACAGATGATATCTTTTCCTTCTTCCTCGTATCCCGCGTGACCCTCACTTGAGAACCCCAGGATGCTTCCCTTTTGATCTTTCCATATGACGATCGAGATCATGATACAGGTACAACCTTCTGATTATCCGAATCAAGCATTGATGCCGGTGATGCGGACGCGTGTATACGGCTGTCTGTGGCCATTTGTTCTTCTATAGCCCTTCTTAGCCTTCATCTTGAATACGACGATCTTCTTGTTTTTGCCCTGCTTAACGATCTCGCCCTCAACGGATGCCTTAACATCATTTCCGGCCTTGATACCGTTATCATCAGCAACTGCGATAACCTGGTCAAAAGTGATCTTCTCACCGGCTTCGCCCTCGAGCTTCTCTACGAAAATCTCGTCGCCCTCGGCAACCTTGTACTGCTTGCCGCCTGTCAGAATAACTGCATACTGCATAAAAACGTTTCCCTCCTGTTCATCCAGTCTCGCTGTCTTATCCTGGGCACTTGCCTTCTTTCCTTCGTGAAAAGCACTATGGTTCGTGCGTTTGCGCTCGAAAAAAGGCACAGATTTAGGAGCCCGGCACATGCGGTCACCGCAATAGAATACCATGCGTTATGGGGTACGTCAAGTATAAATATTATATATATGGGGGGGCGGAAGTTTTCTGTCTCTTGCGGTTCAGACAGTTTGCTAAAGCAAAACTCACCGCCTGAGACAGAAACTTCCGCCCGCAAAAGATCCTATTTTCATTTAGCCGCCCTGCCCTTACTTCAGTTTTTTGACCGATGCGCCAAAGTCGATGACGGCTTTGAGGCGGATGTTTCTCGGGTCGCCGAGGTACTCTTCTTTCATGCGCTCGAGC
>CAJOLL010000015.1 GCA_905235455.1 uncultured Clostridia bacterium | reverse complement strand
AAGAAGATGGAAAAAGCGGATCCGACCGTCCAGTTTGTAAAGACGGAATGGGGTTCCGGATATTCCTTCACATACCCGCCGATCCGCAACACCATGCGCGCCGAGTAATCTCTTTATTCGGAAAGCGTAAGTCGTTATGTCACCGGAGTCCAAAACTGCAGAAAAACGCCGCTTATCTGTCGGCGTTTTCGCGTTTTTTCTACTGATATCGATCGTTGCTTTGTCTTTGGCTTTTCTTCTGATCAACCAAAGACGAGGCAGCGATTTTTCCTATACCATCTACGGACAGGTCAACCTGACCTACTGGGGCGAGAATCAGAGAATGCCGGTAACGCTCCGAGAGGGCTGGGAATTCTATCCGGACCAGCTTCTGACACCGGAAATGATCCGTGTCAGCCGGATGGAGAACTCAACGACCCGTTATCCATACTATAAAGGAGTAACGATCTCCTCTGACGGATGGTCGGATCTGGGAGACGGGGCCGAGCTTTATTCTTTCGGACAGGACGTGCAGAAAATGAAGAGTTTCGGTGTCGGCACCTACCGTATCGAACTTGTCTTAAACCCGAGCGTCGACTTTATTACGCTGAACATCCCGGAGATCGCGCAGTCCGCAACGATCTGGGTCAACGGCAAAGCCGTCCGTCATTACGGCAACGTCACCAAAAATAAGGAGTATTACGAACCTGCACAGGTCTGTACGGATATCCAACTGGAACCGGATGACGGCAAAGTCGAGATTGTCATCGACTGCGCGAACTATTCCTCTCCATATGGCGGCATCCTCTGCAGCCCGGCCATTGCATCTACTGCAATGATCGGCACGATCGAGTACTCTGTCCGCATGTATCTGACGGTCCTGATCGCTTTCTGGATCTTCTTTGCCATCGGCGGTCATTACGTAGCCAAGACTTTCGCCGGCAAAGCAAAGTTTTACTTCTTCCTTCTGATGTTCTTGGGCGAGATCCTTTACGAGATCCTCTCCCCGATGGTCACGATCCTTCCGGAAAACTGGAATATGTATGCCAAGATCACACTCATGATCGTTTCCAACTACTGGATGTTCTTGTTCTTCCGTTCACTTTATCCGAAAGGTCAAAGCAGGCTTTTCGACAAACTGCATTTCATAGATCTGGCGCTTTTCTCCATGCTGACGGCATGCTATCTCATTGTTTTCTGGGGCTTTCCGAGTCTTCTGTACCTGCCGTCTTCTGTTGTCGCGCTGATGGTTTTGGTACTCATCACGAACGTATACTGCGCCTTCCGCGTATTCTACATGATCAGGCGGTTCGAACATGGTAAATTCCTATATAGCGGCACCGTCATCCTGTGTTTCATCATGCATGCCTCCTACTTTTACAGAAGACAGTACTTCGTATATATCACGCTGCATGCCTTCCTGCTTCTCTTCATCGCCGTCGGCTTTACCCTTTACTTCGTTATGGACTATGTAAAGACATATCAGAAGCTTCAGGACAACAACCGCAATCTCGCCAGCGCCGTAGAAGAAAAGACCAAATACATTACCAGGGTCAATCAGGATCTTCTTTATAACCATCAGAAGCTTCTCGAAAACGAAGAAGCCAGAAAGAAGATGATGTCCAACGTTTCCCATGACTTGAGGACCCCGATCACGGCAATCCGCGGTTATGTCGAACTGATGATGAATGCCAAGGAACCGCTTCCGCGTGAACAGGAACTGCAGTATCTTTCAAACATGCATACCCGAAGCGTACAGATGGAGCAGCTCATCTCCGACCTTGTCCAGCTGACACGTATGGAATCCGAAAATGACACCATCGAACTGATGCCGACCAGTATCAAGGAAATGGTCGGCGATCTCTATCAACTTTACCATGCAGAGTGCGAAGGATCCGAAAAGGTCATCTCGTTCCATGCTCCGGAGGATGATGATCTCCTGATCGACGGTGATCCGAAGAAACTTCTGCGCGTATTTGAGAACATCATCGTAAATGCCATGAAATACACTCACGATGACGGAAAGATCGACATTAACTGTCACCGATACAAAGATCCTGCCATGCTCGGCGGAAATGCGGTCGAAGTCATCATCAAGGACAACGGTGTCGGTATCCCCGAAAACGAAGTTCCGTATGTATTTGACCGTTTCTACCGGGCCGAGAATTCAGGAATTAACAAGACCGGTTCAGGACTTGGCCTTTCCATCGTCAAAAGCGTCGTCGATAAACACGGCGGAAAGATCTGGGTCGAAAGTGAAGAAGGTGTCGGCTCCGAATTCCACATCGTTTTCAAAGCCTCGAAATACAGTTTCGAAAAAGAACCCGAAGACGAGGAATAATGGTTATCTCAAATCCGTTTTGAGCCAACAAAAAAGGAGCCGTCTCATTGAGACGGCTCCTTTCTTTTGTCATCTGAATTTGACGGCAGATCAGAGCTTACTCGCCAAGAGCCACATTCAGAGCAGAAACCAGTGCATCACAGTCCAGACCGTGTACGGCACAAGCTTCTTCGATGGACTCACCGTGAGCCATAGCGCAGCCCAGGCAGTGCAGTCCGCTGTTCATGAATACAGGAACAAGATCCTGATGCTCATTGAGAACTTCAGCGATGATCATATCTTTAGTAATAGCCATATCTTTTTCCTCCGATGATTCTTTCGTTTTATACATAAGTACATTACCATGACTTCGGTAAGATTTCAATTTTGATTTTTTGACAGAAAATATCATGATATAGTGAATATATAAGACTTCTACCGGGAGGCTCGTATGAAACGTCAGGCATGGTGACACCCATGCGAAACCGGCAAAGGGATGGAGTGCTTTTGAGGGAATGGACATTCAAGCAAAATAGAAAAGCATCTTGACAAAATTAAATAATATGCTTGCTTCCGTTTTTTGATGAAAAAGCGAAAAAAGCCTTGACAATAGGCTATTTGACGTACATAATAACTTTGAAATAAAGCCCTGAAGGAGGCAATGAAAATGAATAAATCAGAACTTATTGATGCAGTTGCAAAGAAAACAAACATGACAAAGAAGCAGGCTGAGGCAGCTATCAACGCTACTCTCGATGCTATCGGCGACGCTCTTGCTGCTAAGAAGCCGGAGAAGGTTGTTCTCGTTGGTTTCGGTACATTCGAGACAAAGAAGCGCGCTGCTCGCAAGGGTCGCAACCCGAGCACAAAGGAAGTTATCAACATTCCTGCTTCCAAGGCTCCTGTTTTCAAGGCTGGTAAGGGTCTGAAGGACAAGGTCAACAAGAAGTAATTTTTGCTTAAAAAGACTTCATAGGAACCGTCTCCGATGAGACGGTTCCTTTTTTGTTTAATAGGCTCTCCCATATCGCTGAAGCACTTCTTCCAGCGTCTTGTCATGGAGTTTTCTCAGCACCATGATCAGCCTTGTATCCTCTTTCAGTTTCGTATTTTTCCTGATCGCATACCGCAGATTCCTCTCCACCTGTGCCGGAGACATCTGAAACTCTTCTCTTGCCAGCGGATAGAGGCACTTTGCGGCACTTTTCAGAAGCTTCGGCTCCCGATAAAGACGGAACAGCAGATAGCGAAGGATCCTAGTTCCGGACAGCGTCTCCGGAAATCCGTATCTCTCCAAGACGGTATCGATCGCCTGATAGACGATCGCATCTTCATAACCGGTATCTGACGGCGACGGTTCCCGCAGTTTCAGAACCTTCTCCTTCACCCGTCCGAGTGCATAGTTACCGCCACGTCTTCCGTCGATCAGATAATGGACCTTCCCTTCGGTATCACTTAAGCCCACCATACCGTTGTCGAGAAGCATTGCATTTATGCACTTGAGGATCGAACGGTCATCACAGGCAATGTAGAATCCGAATTCATTTTTGGAGTATCGTACGGATGCAAAAGGAGCCTCGGCTACACTCGTTTTATATAAAGACATATCTCATCCCTCCCGACTTTTTTTGTATTAAAACACGGAAAGGTCAGCTCAATCAATATGATATATGAGTAGTTGTGAAATTTTTCAAAAAGAACTCAGCCGACACTATTATCGTCTTCTTCAAGTTCTAAAGAATAGGCATAGTGAGCATAAGGCGTATATTTTATCGTCACCTCATCGCCCACCTTCAATTCAAATGAAAACGGATTGATATAGTAGCTGGTGCCATCGATCACGACTCTGTCCTGAAACCTGCTGACAGATTCGATCGTACCGCTGCTCATCCGGTAAGAAGAACGAAGCACCGTTGTCGTATCCAGAAGCCGCGGAATCGAGCAAAGCCCCATCTGCACTAAAAGAACGATGACCAAAGCAACCTGAAGAAAGATCAGATAGCCGTGTTTCCAGCGGTTTTGCCGGGTATTCTTTACCGACCACAGGAAAATGATCAAAAGGATCAGGGAAACCAGAAGATGTCCCGCCAGATTTGCCCAGAAATAACTCATTGATCTACCTCGTTCTTTCTATCTTCAGAAACATCCGTAAAAGATGTCTCTGTGACGACCGCATCGACCACAAGGTCCCACGGATCCCTGGGGAGTGCGGAGAAAAAGTTCTTTTCGGAAACAAAGCCGAGGATGCTTATCCGGCCCTCTTCCTTTATGAAACGGCAGTATCTGTCATAAAAGCCCTTTCCTCTGCCGAGTCTGGTCCCGTTTCTGTCATATGCCATACCCGGAACAAACATGACATCGATCGTCTTCGGATCTACTTTCCGAAGATTGTTTTTCGGTTCTCGGATCGAAAAGCTCCCTTCTTCAAAGGAGTCCTCCGAGGGAGCCTCGTAGAAGATGATGTCGTCACCTTCTACCCTCGGAAAACACACTCTCACGCCCATTTCCTTCAGTATTCTCATAATATCATCCAGAAGCAGTTCTTCATCGATCGGCATATAGGCGGCGACCATATCCGCGCCCATAATCCTATCTTGCCACTTTTTCGGCCATTTCTCAATATCCGCGGCCATCAAGGACTTATTTCCCGAAAGAGCCTTTCTTCTGTCACGCAGGACCTTCCGGATCAGTTTTTTCAGTCTTCCGGAAGTTCCATTCATACGGACTCCTCCGAGGATGACGATGCCTCATTGAGCATCTTCTCGAAATCATCCTCGGAAAGGATGGTGACACCAAGATTCTGCGCTTTGGTAAGTTTCGATCCGGCCGCTTCTCCGGCGAGCACATAAGATGTATTCTTGGACACTGACGAGGAACATGTCCCTCCCTGGGCCATGATCAACTCAGAGGCTTCACTTCTCGTATACTTGGAAAGTGTGCCGGTCAAAACGAAGATCTTTCCGGAAAAAGCGGTACCCGCCTTTGTATCTGACGTTTCTTCCATGTTCACACCGAGAGATCTGAGTTTTTCTATCAGCGCGATATTGCTCTCCCTGCTGAAAAAATCCGAAACGCACTGAGCCGTGACCATGCCGAAATCCGGAAGGGCCGCCAGTTCAAGAACGGTAGCACGCATAAGATCGTCCATGTTTCCAAATGCTTTTGCCAGAGTTCTGGCCGCGACCACACCGACATTTCGGATGCCGAGTGCCGCGATCAGGCGCGAGAGCGGACGGCTCTTGGATGCTTCGATAGACGCAAGAAGGTTGGCCGCAGATGACTCACCCATACGGTCGAGATCGACGAGCAGTGCTTTTTTATCAGAAAGAGTATAGATATCCGCCACATCATGAATCAGATCGGCATCCAGAAGAAGATTGATCATTCCCGGTCCCATACCGTCGATATTCATCGTGTCTTTCGATGCGAAATGCATCATCGCGCGGTATACCTGAGCCGGACAAAGCTCATTGAGGCAGTAGATATGCGCCTCTCCTTCTTTTCTATAGACCTTTTCGCCGCAGGCCGGACATACTTCAGGCATCGCAAACGGCTTCGCATCGGCGGGACGTTCATCAAAATTGACCGAAACGATCTCGGGGATGATCTCGCCGGCCTTTCTGACCACGACCATATCTCCGATCCGGACATCCTTATCACGGATAAAGTCTTCGTTATTCAAAGTTGCCTTACTGACTGTAGTTCCCGCCAGATGCACCGGTTCCAGGATCGCAACAGGAGTAAGCTTTCCGGTCCTTCCGACTGTGACCTCGACAGAAAGAAGACGTGTCTGCTTTTCTTCCGGCGGATACTTATAAGCGATCGCCCAGCGCGGGATCTTCGAGGTCTCGCCAAGTTTTTCACGGAGCGCGATCTCATTGACCTTGATAACGGCACCGTCTATGCCGTAGCTCAATTCCCCCCGGGATTCGCCGATGCTCTCGATTGCCGACCAGATCTCCTCATCCGTACGGCACTCGATAAAACCCGGACTTGCCTCAAAACCGAGGCCGGAAAGGAAGCGCAGCGTATCCGCATGGGAGGAGAACTCTCTTCCCCGGACTGCCTGGATATTAAACACAAAAATGGAAAGTTGACGTTCCGCCGCCACTTTCGCATTCAGCTGGCGAAGCGAGCCGGCTGCCGCATTTCGAGGATTGGCAAAGGTCTTCTCCCCCGAAAGTTCTGCCTGCTCATTGACACGCAGAAACACTTCAAAAGGCATATATACCTCACCACGGACTTCCAGATACGGAATCGACGGATCGATCGTTTTCGGAAGGTTTCTGATGGTCATGGCATTTTCCGTAATATCTTCACCGACAAGCCCGTCCCCACGTGTCGAAGCACGGATCAGGCGGCCGTTTTCATATTCCACGGATACGGAAAGACCGTCGATCTTTCTCTCCACGACAAAAGAAAGTCCCTCGGTTTCTACGGTATTTCTGACTCTGTTTGTAAATTCGAATACTTCTTCCTTGGAAAAGATATCGCCTAAGCTCTTCATCGGCACGGCATGCGTGACCTTGGAGAACTTCTCGTTCACCCGTCCGCCGACATGTTTCGTCGGAGAATCCGGGGTCGCGTAGATCGGATATTTCTGCTCGAGATCTTCAAGTTCGCGGAGCATCGCATCATACTCAAAGTCCGAGATCTCCGGCGCGTCATTTTCGTAGTAGAGTTTGTTATGTCGTTCGAGTTCCATACGAAGGAACTCCATTCTTTCCCATATTTCCATACCGGAACACCTCTTATCTTCGGATCTTACCCTCTTTTCTTCCTCCGGCAAGATAGATCACCGGAAGAAGCGTCAAAACGAAAAAGAAGCCGCTCCACACCAGAAGGTCGACATGAAGGAGATTTCCGACCTTGGAAAAAATACTTGTCTGCGGAACGGTGATAAACGGAGACAGCAGATACAGGTCCTTTTTCAGAAGACGATATAGCGGGTTCATGATGCACTCATAGCACATGCGGACAGGAAGCGCCATAATAAACGCGTCTGCGATAAAGCGATTCCATTCTGTTTTTCTCATAAGCACAAGGATCATCGTTCCCGAAAGAACAATCGCGACAAATACCGCCTCGATCGAAAAGGACCGAGATGTAAATACGCGCACACTATATGCGATGCTTCCGAAAAGCGCCATGGCCAGCGCAACTCCGTCGCTGATCTCCATCCTGCCCAGATAAAGCAGGATACAGGTAATGCCCATGACAATGAAAAGCACAATAACGCCAAAAGCAATTGCAGGCAGCCCCAGCTTACCTACAATTGCTTCTGTTGACCGACATATAAGATCCGAATCTATGCGGAAAGGATATGTGAGCACAGTTCCCCAAAGTAAAAACAACAATATGGAAACGATCAATGCCCGGATATCACTTCGCACGGCTTTAGCCTTTCAGATATAAAAATTACTCTTCGAACTCATACGGATCGTAGTCCGCGAGCAATTCCTTAAGAACAGCGACTTCTTCTGCTGTCAGGGTAATCCCCTTACCGGCACGCTCGTGCTCCGGAGCCCAGTCACGGATATCCAGCTTCGGCTTACCGTCATTCCAGCGGATGATATTCACTTCGCGGTTCCAGTTAGATTTACTTGTCGAAAGGATACCGATCTCCTTAACGACTTCAGATTTAATTTCCGGCATATTCTACTTCCTTCCTTCGCGCGTTTCCAACGGGAAAAGCCCCTTACGCGAACCGTTTCTTTATAATACTACATGATTATACCATATATGCTATTATAATATAAACTTAAAAGAACAATTCTCCCGAAAGGAAAAAGAGCCGCCCGCTATGCACTGTTTTCTTTATGCCGATACGATTATTTTGCTTAGGATCCCCGTTCTTGAGATCTTCCTTGTTCTCGTCGCTCTCGGCATTCTTTTCATCGCATTCATGGTCCTTTCCGCCGTCCTCGTAAAAGTAGATATCCGCGATATTTACCCGACAAACAAAAACAGAAAAGACACCCGAGAGATAAAGATCGGCTTTTTCTCGGATTCCCACGGGATCGGCTGTCTTCGATCTTCGAAATGGATCGCCCGTCATTTTATCGAAAAGCACTGTGATGTGGTGCTTTTCGGCGGTGACTGCGTACATCACAGAAACATACATATTTCGGATACCAGGCTGCTTACCGAGCTCTCTGCCCTTCTTAAGGAAAAGAATATCGACCTGATCGCGGTCCGCGGCAATCACGACTGGAAGCTGGAAAAGCCGGATTATGAGAAGATGGGCGTCCTTCTTCTCGATGATGCTTGGCAAGAACTACCCGGCAGCATGAAGATCGCCGTTTGCGGAATCAAAGACAGTGAAAGAGCAAACCGTCCATGGGGAAAGATTCCCTCTGCATTCAGCAGTTTCGACGGATTCCGTCTGGTACTTGTACATAACCCGGATTATACTTACGAGCTTCCGGACCGTTCAAACAGCAACGAGGAAGATCTCCCCTTCGACTATATGCTTTGCGGGCATCTTCACGGCGGTCAGGTGCATCTGCCGGGAAATCTCGAATTCCGCATCTTCAGAGAAGACAGAATTGCCCGTGAAGAGGGCATCTTGGCAGGCGAATTCCGATTCCGCGGCTATAAAGGATTCATCAGCAAAGGCGTCGGTTGCGGCTTTCTCCCGATCCGCCTCTTCGCCCGCCCCGAGATCCATATCCTCAAGTTCCATATCTGACAGGAAACATCAATAAGGATGATTCCAAACAAACAACAACCTCCCGCATCCGGCCATCGACAGACGCTGAAAGATCAAGTAAGCAATCCCAAAAAAGGCGGGAATCATTCTCGTGCTGTCCTTGGCTCTTTGCGCCTGCGGAGGCACTTCGAAATGATTCCCGCCTTTTGAATTCTGTTTAGCTCGCTTACTTGATCTTTGCCGGTTTGATCTTCCAAATCTCCTTCGCATACTCGCTGATCGTTCTATCCGAAGAGAACTTACCGGAATTACAGATGTTGATCCAGCATTTCTTCGCCCAGGCCATGCGGTCGGCATAATCCTTATATGCCTGATCTCTGGTCTTTCTGTAATCGTCGAAGTCACCCAGTACATAGTAGGTGTCGCCCGGCTGCCAGTTGCTGCCGTAGATAAGGCCATTGAACAGATCCTGGAACATGCCTGTTCCCTCATCGTTGAATGTACCGTCTACCAGGCGGTCCAGCGCCTTCTTCAGACCCGGGATGTTCTCATACTGCCACTTCGGGTTGTAGTAAGCACGGGTCGCTTCCATATCCTCGACACGGCAGCCGAAGATGTAGACATTGTCATCACCTACGGACTGTGCGATCTCAACGTTTGCACCGTCCCATGTACCGAGAGTTACGGCACCGTTCATCATGAACTTCATGTTACCCGTACCGGAAGCCTCAAGACCTGCTGTAGAGATCTGCTCGGAGATATCTGCTGCCGGGAAGAGCTTTTCACCGTTACTTACGTTATAGTTTTCGATAAATACGACTTTCAGACGACCTTCCATATCCGGATCATTGTCGATCATCTTTGCGATCTCGTTAATGAACTTAATGATCGCCTTCGCACGGAAGTATCCCGGAGCAGCTTTTGCACCGAAGAATACGGTTACCGGCGGCATATCGAGTTTCGGATCCTCCTTAAGACGATCGTAGAGGTTAAGTGCATAAATCGCATTCAGGAGTTGTCTCTTGTACTCATGCAGACGCTTGATCTGTACGTCGAAGATAGAATCCGGATTGACTTTGATGCCCTTGGTCTTTTCGAGGTGGTTGCAAAGAGCGACCTTATTCTCTCTCTTAACCTTCAGGAAACGCTCCATGACCTTCTTATTATCGGCGTACTTCTCGAGTTTCTTCAGCTGGTCAAGATCGGTGACCCATTCCTCGCTGCCAAGAAGATCGGTAATCAGTGCAGCCAGACCCTGGTCGCAGACACGGAGCCATCTTCTCGGAGTAACGCCGTTGGTCTTGTTACTGAACTTCTCCGGATAGATCTCATACCACTCTTTAAGAGTATCTCTCTTGAGGATCTCTGTATGCAGAGCGGCAACACCGTTCACGGAGTAGGATCCGTAGATCGCCATCCACGCCATCTGTACTTTTCCATCGGAAAGGATCGACAGACGGTCAACCAGTTCGGAATACATACCCATCTCGTAAAACTGAGCTCTCTGCTGGTTGTTGATGCCCTCGACGATCTCGAAGATACGCGGGAACAGGAAGCGGAAGATATTGCAATCCCACTTCTCGAGAGCCTCTGCCATGATGGTATGGTTCGTATAAGCAAATGTGTGACGGACGATCTCCCATGCATCTTCCCACTTCACGCCGTTCTCATCGACGAGGATACGCATGAGTTCCGGAATACCGATAACCGGGTGGGTATCGTTGAGTTGGATGCTGTTGAGTTCGGCAAACTTAGAGAAGTCATTGCCGTAAACAGCCTTGTAGTTTCTTACGATATCCTGCAAAGATGCGGATACGAAGAAGTACTGCTGACGCACACGAAGTACCTTACCGTCGTAAGATGTATCATTCGGGTAAAGCACTCTGAAGATATCGTTTACGCGGTTTCTCTCGATAACTGCATCATCGAAGCGCTGAGAGTTAAAGAGATTGAAGTCGAATTCCTGAGCCGGTTCGCACTTCCAAAGGCGCAGACGGTTTACGTTATGTGTATTATAGCCGGTGATCGGCATATCGCACGGGATCGCCCATACGTCAAAGTCATTGAAGTGTACGCGGATCTTATCCTCATATCTCGGGATAACAAACGGATAACCGTTTTCCATCCAGGAATCCGGATGTTCTCTCTGGAAACCATTCTCAAATGTCTGGCGGAACAGGCCATAGCGGTAAAGGATACCATAACCTGTTACCGGAAGATCCAGTGTAGCGCAGGAATCCAGGAAGCATGCTGCCAGACGGCCTAAGCCCCCGTTACCAAGCGCTGCATCGGTTTCTTCCTCAAGAAGATCGGTCAGGTTGATGCCGAAGTCCTTCATGGCTTCCACTGCCTGCTCGTAGATACCCAGGTTAACGAGATTGTTGAGCATGGAGCGGCCGACCAAAAATTCAGCGGAAAGATAATGTGCCTGACGGACTTTACCGTACTTCTCGCGTGTCTTTTCCCAGTCATCTGCCATGATCTCGACAACAGAACGGGAAAGAGCCAGCCAGTAATCTCTTGCTGTACCCTTATCAGCGCTCTTTCCGGAGCAGGACTTGACCTGGAAAGCGACCATGTCATGAAGTTCCTGTGCGGTGATGTTGTGTGTTTTTTCCGGATGAACCACGATCTGGTTGCGAGCTTTGGTCGTTGCCGGCGCCTTTGCCGTAGCAGCTGCCTTCTTTGCCGGTGCTTTTTTCGCGGCCGGAGCAACCTTTTTTGCTGTTGCGGTTTTCTTTACTGTCTTCTGTGTTTCTTTCTTTTGTGCACGTTCACTCATAACGTAGCACCTCCTTTTCCCCATAGGTTTGTCTAAAACCACATTTGCTATTTTAGCAGACTTCACAATTTGTGCAAATCAAAGTATTATTATATATAGTATTCCGCGGAGGGTAATCATGACAGTAACGTCTCAAACTATTGTATTAACGCTCATTGCAGCTATTATGGCCGTTCCGGCTTTTTTCATGTTTAATAAGATGCCGGAGACCTGGCTTCAGGATTATGATTTTGATCCGAAGGCCGAAAACGTCCGCTGGGCCAAGCGCCTGAAGACCTGCCACATCGCCGTGTTTGCAGTTATATATGCGGTTTTGGTCTTCCTCAGCAATGCGATCTATCCGGATTTCCTCTGTGCAGATAACTGGATCCGCGTAACCGCGCTTCTCCTTTTGCTTCCGGGCTTTACGATCATCATCATGTCCGACACCTTAAACCGCATCATTCCTGACCAGATCGTTATTTTGAACATCGCGATCGCCATCTTGTATTTCGTAACCGATTTTGTTTGCGGAAACATCTGGATCGCCTCTGATAAAGCCTGGTATTACTTCATTTTGAACCGTATTATCGCCGCATTGATCGGTAGTGGCATCCTGCTTCTCGTCGGCATCCTTTCTTCCGCGATTGCCAAGACCGAAGCCATGGGTATGGGAGATGTTAAGCTTCTTTTCCTCTGCGGCCTTCTCTCCGGTCTTAAGGGCCTGTTATTTGTCGTTTTCATCTCTTTTGTCACGGCAGGTGTCGTGGCCGTTCCTATGGTGATCAAAAAGCGCATGCGGATCGCCAGAGAAGAAAAAGAGATCCGTGAAAGTCCGGATCCGGCAAAAGCCAGAAAGATCCTTATGAAGAAAAAACGCGAGATGCACTTTGCGGATGACCCGGATTACCTGGCATTCGGTCCTTTCCTGGTATTCGGAACAGTGCTTTTCCTGCTGTATGAGCCATATTTCCTGGAGCTGTTTGATCGTTACTTCGCGGTCTTGGGGGCAGTTGGATGAATGATTCTAAAAACCGCGGCAACCTGACCTTCATGTCCGTACTTAAGGACTACGTCCTTCCCTTTTTGTGCCCGTCCAAATACCCGAATCTGGGTATCATTCTGGCCGGAGCATTCGGTCTGACGTTTCTTCTGCAGATGATCTGGACGGGATATCCTGACGAAAAGCTCTTCTACTCAAAAACTTCGCTGATCGGTTATTCTCTGATCACTCTCTGCCGTCTTCTCGCTCTTCTTCTTGTATATGTGCTGGTTACCGAGCATTACAAGATCGGAGAACATCACACCTGGGGCAGAAACCCGGGCTTAGGCGGATTTTTCATGGCATTTCTGGTCGGAGTTCCGGCCATGCTGATCTCCGTCGGCGTCCATAATCTTTTCATCTATCTGGAATTGAAACTGGAAAACCCGATCCCGCCGCAGCTTTATTACTATGTGACTTCCGAAAAGTCCGTTAGCGGGATCCTTCTGCTTTTGGTCATTGTCGTTCTTTTCCCGATCCTGATCGAAGAACTCTTCTTCCGAGGACTCGTCTATGCCGTGATTCCGGACAGATGGTGGCTTCGTATCACGATCCCGGCGGTCTTAAGCACGCTTTTTGCCGTAAACCGGCTCGAACTTCCTTCTCTTCTGGTGATCGGGCTTTGCTGCTCCATCGTCCGTTACTTTACGGACAATGCGCTTGCTTCGTGTATGACGAGGATCGGCTATTTCTGCATGCGTATCCTTCTGGACTCGATCCTTTCGCTTCAGGATCCGGACCTGATCCAAAATGCAATCGACTACGATAAGACGACCTTATATTCTTCGATCCTCGGAGTTTTCCTGGGCATCGTCATGATGCTGGTTCTGATCAGACAGCTTCGAACGATCCGCTATCTTCAGAAGAACGAGGACATCCGCTGCGGGTCCGAAGACGGAAAACCGATCGCGATCCCGCTTCGCGAACATTTTCATGCGGATTTCATCATCGGTATCGCTTTCCTGATATTGTGCTGGATCATGTCCTGAAAGGCATCAGATCTGCCATTCCTTTCTGCTGATCTCCAGCTCAATGACTTTGCATTTTTCACCGAGTACATCTTCATAGTGATCTTCAAGTTCGCCACCTGTGTGAAAACCCAGTGAACAATAGCACTTATAAGCCGGAAGATTATCTTCGTATACACCGATCGTGACCTTATCTGCATGAAAAATCTCAAAAGCATACTTTAACCCCAGCTGAAGCATGGCTTTTCCGTATCCTTTTCCTCGGATCTGCGGATCGTTAATGACCCAACCGAAGCGGATCTTCCTCTTATCTCCTTTGATGTAGCGTATGATGAAACTTCCGACGATCCCGTCATCATCAAAAGCGGTCATCGGATAGAAGTTATCTTCTTCCTCGCAAAGTCCGTTTTTGTTTGTGTACATGTCATCAAGCTGTTCGGCCGATAACGGAAAAGCACCGATCAGACTTCCTCCCCAGTAAAGAAATGTCTTTTCATCCTTATGCCATGTGACGATCTTTTTTGCGTCACAGCTCTTATACGGTCTTAAACGAAGCATGTTCCATTCTCCTTTTGAACGAGTATCGAGTATTTTTCCGGGTGTCGGAATTTCCGACCCATTACATCTGTTTGCCTATGCTCGCGAAGTTCATCCATATCGATCGAACCGACATAGACGCCTTCCTCACCGGGCGCTTCAAGAACGCACATATCGCGTACACCGGGCTCATCCGGACGCCACGGCACTCCGCTGAAGACGCTGGAATGGCCGTTGCAGTCAGGCTGTCCCTCTGCATAGTTGCATGTCGCGACTGCGACCATGTTCTCATACGCTCGCGTCCTCAGTGCGGAAAGACGGTTGATCTCCATCGGGCAGGCGTTCGGCGCCAGGATCACTTCCGCCCCCTTCAACATAAGTATACGGGCGCTCTCCGGAAATTCCCTGTCGAAGCAGATCATGGAACCGAAACGGATCACATCATTTCCGGCATCAAGCTCTGCCACATAGAAATCATCTCCCTGTTCAAGCATCGCTTCCGCTTCAAAAGCACATGTGTGTACTTTTGAATAGTGAAGGATCTCGTTTCCTTTTCTGTCGAAGAAAACGACAGAATTTAATGGCTTCGTATCGTTCATTTCAAGAAAAGTAATGCCGATCGCCATCTCAAGTTCAAATGCCAGTTTCCGGAAGTTCTGAACGAAATGACTGTCTTTACTGACCGACATTTTCTCAAGTGCCACTGCATCCTGCGGAATCACGTATCCGTTGTTCCACATCTCCGGGAAAAGCGCTACATCTGCACCTTTTTCTTTTGCCAGGATGCATGCGTCCATGCCTTTTCTTAAGTTCTCTTCCTGAGTCTTTCCGGGAAGAAGTTGAAGTAATGCTACTTTGAAATCCATGCTGTCTCTCCTCTGTCAATGATCGTCATTATTTGTGATTCTTTTCAGTCTGTATAGATATGATGTCGTTATATCAATGCTTGTATATTGAACAACTATTCATTCGTTAATTGTCTTCCGGCTCTTTCAGGTGCGTCGCGTCAGAAAGAAGTTCCACGATCGGAAGATTCAGGCTGCCCTTTCTTCTGTCGAAACGAAGGATCGAGATCGCCGTACATGGCATATGGATCGTCCCGCACAAGAAAGGAAACGCAAGGTTATAGATATGAGATATCATCGCGGTACCGGATCCGCCGTGGCAGAAAAGCGCGATCGTTCTTTCCGTTTCTTCTTTTCCCGTACAGCGGTAATACTGCCCTTCTCTCTCATATCCCAGATCCGAAAGCCATTTGTCCGTTTTCGTCGCAATGATATCGACATCCTCTGTGGCAGTATTTTCTCTATATAAAGGATGAGTTCTCCAGTTTTGGTCCCTAAGATCCCAGCCCTCAAAGATCATATCATCTACGCCGAACCAGGGATTTAAGTCCTGATAAAGAGCATCGATCCTTCCGTACCGGATCTCTTTCATGAAGTTAAGCTTATGGATGTCTTTGATGCCGGAAACTTCCGAAAAAGCCTCAGCGGTCTCGACTGCCCTTCCATAAGGAGATGTCCATATCTCGGTAATACCTTCTTTCAGTAATCTCTGCGCCATGAGCTTTGCCTGCTTTTTCCCAAGCTCGGTCAGACAGTTTTTTTCATAATCGGGATCTCCGTGTCGGATAATGATCAGTCTCATAACATTCTCCTGGTTCTGATACTCTTTCTCTATTATACGTTTTAAGTACGCTATTTGATAAGCCCCATATATCGCGAAACCAGATCCAAAGTCTCTTCTTTCGTTCTGTTTTTCATCCCTCAAGATCAGCGGACAATACCGTTTGAAAAGCACTATTTTACGAATCGTGTGAGCGCCATCTTTCCATCCGCGATCATTTCTTCCACGCAGTGATCACGCAAGATCTCAGTACCGCCTTCTCCGGCATAGGAAACTTCCGGATCTGCCGGGTATCTCTTACTGATTTCATTCGGATCAGGATAAAACTCCTGTTTTAAGAAATATGCGCCGTTTTCATAACCGAGTGACAGTTTTCTCGGATAACTCATGACACCGCGGAAACCTTCTTTTTCCATCGGGATCCTTGCCCCTTCGGAAAAGTCCCCGAGCCATGAGATCAGGATCGGATCACTGACATTACTGAAGATCGTTCCCGCATAGAAATCCGGTCCGTCATCGACCATAAGAGGACCACTGTACGATTCATCCAAAATGAATGTCTTGCCGTCAAAATCTCCGACAAAATACTGCATCAGGCGATTATGCGGCACGCAGCCTTCGGGAAGTTTAGAAAACTCTTCCTCCGGAATATCCATACTCAGAATCAATACATATCTGGATGTTTCGGGAGCACTTTCACCTTCTACACGGCAAGAAAACATACACGGGCACTCGATCATACCGTGAAGTGCTTTTTCAGGAGGAAGAAACTCTCCTGTTTTGTCCCAGGAAAGAAGGTCTTCCGAGTGATAGAAAACGACCTTATCTTCTTGCGTAAACGTCATCGTAAAACCGCCGAGGACGGGATTTGCGATCACATGCGGGTCTCTTGCGGGTGTATGTGCTTTTCCGAGAATGACCGGGTTTTTCCCGTGCTTGGTGAAGGTCAACCCGTCGCGACTATAGGCGAGGCACTGCTGTTCTCTTTTTGTTTCCATGTGATGTGAAGTATAAAAAAGCAAAAGCGCGGGATCTTCTTTTGAACCCAGTCCGCTCACGTTCTCTTTATCCACGACGGCACTTCCGGAATAGATATCTCCCATATCATCAGGAAAAAGCGCGATCGGAAGATATTCCCAGCTCAGAAGATCATAAGAGACCGCGTGCCCCCAGTGCATGCGATCCCATACAAGGCTTTCGGGGTCATGCTGATAGAAAAGGTGATACTTCCCCTTATAAAAAACGGGCCCGTTCGGATCGTTGATCCAGCCTTTCTCCGGTGTGAAATGATATCTCGGCCTAAGCATGGGATCAGGACTCATTGACCAGTTTTCCGGTCATGTGATCGATCGTCAGTTCAAGACAGCAAACTCTTGAAAAAGCACTTTTCAGTTCTCTTTGCGGATATTCGGGATCATCCGAAAATTTGCCGCAAAGGCGGATCAGAAAGTCCTTTTTCTCCGCTTCATCGGTTAGTTCGCAGATCCGACCGAAAACAACGACACTTTTGATATTCAGCGCCCAGTCTCCTTCTTTACAAAAGCCTTTGTCCATCACACAGAAACTTACCTTGTCACAGGCACGGATCGCGTCGAGTTTATGCCCTTCTTTCGCGCAGTGAAAATAGATCTTTCCGGTCTCGCTGTTGTAATAGTGCGACATCGGAATGCCATACGGATATCCGTCCTCACCGAACATCGAGAGGACTCCGCGAGGCTCATTTTTCAGGATCTCGATACACTCCTGCTGACTTAATTCCTGCTTAAAACGGCGCATTTTACGAAACATATGCTCACCTCTACGGTTTCGTCTGTGCGGGCTGCTCCCCGCTCTTATAGATACCTTCGTCCTTATCGCCGTCGCGGCTCAAGAAAGAATAGGCCGGAAGCGGCTTTTTGACCTTCAGAAGATACGTCATCTCGGCATGCGGTGTCGATTCGATCGGATCTCCGTTTTCATCGAAGATCTCTTCTGCCGTGATCGGATCCGGATATCCGTCCGGGGTCAGAACATGAAGCGTGTCTCCTTTGAAGATCTTATTTCGCTGGCTGACGATTGCACATCCCATTTCTTCATCATAACCGGTCACGACACCGACCACGAATGCCGGTCTGTGATATGTCTTATCCGGGAAGATCTGGGCATTCTCGCCGGGCTTATCGTAGAAGAATCCGGTCGCGAATTCTCTATGTACGGTACGATCGAGCATCTGCTGCCATCTCTCGTCTTCCTGATATGCGTCAGGATCTTTCATGTAAAGATCAACGGCTTCTCTATATGCCTTTGTGACAGATGCCGCGTAAAAAGCACCTTTGATGCGGCCTTCGATCTTAAAGCTCGTAATGCCGGCACGTATCAGTTCCGGAATATGGCCGATCATGCAGATATCTTTGGAGTTAAAAATATATGTACCTCTCTCGTCTTCCTGAATCGGAAGCGGGGCTTCAAGGCGTTTTTCCTCAACGACATAATAGCCCCAGCGGCAAGGCTGGGCACAGGAACCGGAATTTGCGGATCTTCCTGTGAAATAATTGGAAAGCAGGCAACGTCCGGAATAGGAAACACACATGGCCCCGTGCACGAAACACTCCAGTTCCAGATCCGCAGGGATCGCTTTTCGTATCTTGACAATCTCCTCAAGCGTCAGTTCACGGGCGAGAACGACACGCTTGGCGCCGAGCTCATACCAGAACATGCAGCCTTCACTGTTGGTGACACTTGCCTGGGTGCTGATGTGGATCTCGATATCGGGCGCCAGTTTTCTGACTTTTCTGAAAATGCCCGCATCAGAGACGATCAGGGCATCCATGCCGATCTTCGAAAGAAAGAGTATCTCTTCGTCCAGTTTTGCGATATCGTCTTCATGGGCCATCACGTTGACGGTACAGTAGCATTTCACGCCGCGAGAGTGGGCATAGTCGACGCCCTCTTTCATCTCATCGTGAGTAAAGTTATCACTGAATGTGCGAAGGCCGAAGTTTTTGCCGGACATATAAACAGCATCGGCACCATATGCTACCGCTGTCTTCAGTTTCTCGAGATTTCCTGCCGGAGCAAGCACTTCCGGTGCACGGAAAAGATCACTCATGTCCTTTTTCCTTTCTATGAGGTCAGAAGGTCTTTGGTGTCAGCCTTCGTCACCGATCGTCGGATCGTCATCGATCACGGCATTGTCGTTCCAGTTATCCTTATACTTTTCGACATTCGCCTCGTGCTCTTCTTTCGTTACTGCAAACGCGGTCCTTCCGTCACCCTTGGCACAGAAGTACATATAGTTGCAATTCGGTTCCGGATACAAAGCCGCCTGGATCGCATCCAGACTCGGCATACAGATCGGTCCCGGCGGAAGTCCTCTGTACATATAAGTGTTATACGGATTATCCCAGGCAAGATCCTCGGATGTCGCCGCCCAAACGTGGCTCTTTCCTTCCTGCTCACGCAGATAGTTGATCGAGGCATCCGAGCCCAAAAACTGCATATCCGGATCTTCGGATTTGAGACGATTGTGGAATACGGCCGAGATATAGAGCATATCGGTTCTGTCGGTCGTCTCTTTCTGGATCAGGGAAGCAAGGGTAATGACCTCATCCATGGACATATTGAGTTTTTCCGCTCGCTCATAGAACTCATCGTAGAGCTTATTGTTCATATTGCGCAGGAAGGTGGAGATAATCTCCTCTTCGCTGGCATTCATGTCGAAATCGTAAGTATCCGGAAACAGGTATCCGGAAAGGATAAAGTCGCGGTCATCATTCGTCGAGATCGCCGAAACGAACGGATAGTTAACGAAAAGGTCCGGGCTGTTCATGCATTCGTCGAGGTGGGCTTCGTTAAAGGCCAGGCCCTTCTCCTTAAGTCTCTGCTTGATCTCCCGATAGGTAAGGCCTTCCGGGAAAGTGATACGTACGACTTCAGGCTCCTGACAGAGGAGATACATCATCTCGTCATAGGTAAGATCCGGTGTCAGAAAGTGAGTACCGGCGAGGTATCCGCCGTCGAATCCGTTGAACTTACTCATGATGGAAAACGTCATGGTATTTTTGATGAGTCCCGCTTCCTTGAGTTTATCCGCGATATCGCCTGTGGTATCACCGGAACGGATAACGATCATGACAGCGCCGGGAGTACTCTGGTTGATGACCAGTTCCTCCGTCTCGATCCTTTTCTCCAGATTCTTAAAACGGGCATTCTGGGAAATGACGTAGTTATATCCGAGGAATACGCCGATCACTCCGCAGACGATCAACGCTGTAACTGCGATCAGAACACGCAATGCAATCGATACTTTTCTCGAAAACATGACGCTTTTATCTCCTTCCGGCAAGTCTTTCCCGCCGATACTTCGGCAAAAGCACCTGTCCTTTAGCTGTTCTTCTTAGCAGCGCGGTCCTTCGCACGAAGTTCTGTGGAAAGGATCTTCTTACGAAGACGGATATTCTTCGGCGTGACTTCGCAAAGCTCATCGTCTCCTACGAACTCGAGGCACTGCTCGAGGCTGTAGTTCAGAGGCGGTGTCAGGCGGAGTGCATCATCCGAACCTGCTGCACGCATATTCGTAACGTGCTTCTTCTTGCAGACGTTGACCGTGATATCTTCGTTCTTCGGGTTGATACCGACGATCATGCCCTCATAGACCGGTGTTCCGGCACCGATGAAGAGCTGTCCTCTTTCCTGTGCATTATAAAGACCGTAAGTCATTGCCTCGCCACTCTCGAACGCTACCAGTACACCGTGGGAGCGCGTCTCGATCTCGCCGGCAAACGGCTCAAATCCGCTGATTACGCTGTTCATTATACCATTGCCCTTAGTGTCGGTCAAAAACTCGGTACGATATCCGAGGATACCTCTGGACGGTACTTTGAACTCAAGACGTGTATAACCTTTTTCCGGCGGGAACATGTTGACCATCTCCGCTTTTCTTGCGCCGAGCTTTTCGATAACGGCACCTACGAAGTCCTCCGGTACGTCGATAAGGAGCATTTCGACGGGCTCACAGAGCACGCCGTCGACTTCCTTTAAGATGACCTGCGGACGGGATACCTGGAATTCATATCCTTCACGGCGCATGGTCTCGATCAGGATAGAAAGGTGCAGCTCACCTCTTCCCTTAACGACAAAGGCCTCTGTCGTGTCGGTTTCTTCCAGTCTCATGGAAACGTTGGTCTCCATCTCCTTAAAGAGTCTGTCACGGAGGTGACGGGAGGTAACGAACTTACCTTCCTGTCCGGCAAACGGGCTGTCGTTTACGGAGAAGGTCATCGCAATCGTCGGCTCGTCAATGTCAACGAACGGCATCGGCTCCGGGCAGTCCTGAGCGCAGATGGTATCACCGATATTGATTTCCGGGATACCTGCGACGCAGACGATCTCGCCGACGGATGCTTCCTGAACTTCTTGCCGGCCAAGCCCCTGGAAACGCAGAAGTTTAACGATACGGGCGTTCCTTGTGGTATTGTCATCGTATGTGCAGACAACGACCGGCTGGTTCTGCTTGATCGCACCTCTCTCGATCCGGCCGATCGCTATACGTCCGATATACGGATCAGAGTCGATGTTGCTTACAAGGAGCTGAAGCGGAGCCTCGGTATCTCCTTCCGGACACGGGATATTATCGATGATCGCATCCAGAAGCGGGCAAAAATCAAGCTGCTTACCGTCGATATATTCCTGAAGGTCAGTCGTTGCGATACCGACCTTACCGGATGTGTAGACAATCGGGAAATCGATCTGATCATCATCCGCACCAAGTTCGATAAACAGTTCGAGTACCATGTCGACTACTTCCAGTGCACGCTCGTCCGGACGGTCGATCTTATTGATACATACGATCGGCTTAAGTCCCATTTCAAGTGCTTTTCGAAGAACGAAACGGGTCTGCGGCATCGGTCCGTCATAAGCGTCTACGACCAGAAGAACACCGTCGACCATCTTCAGGACACGCTCGACCTCGCCGCCGAAGTCGGCATGGCCGGGAGTATCTACCACGTTGATGCGGTAGTTCTTATAGGAGATCGCGGTATTTTTTGCAAGGATCGTGATACCTCTTTCACGCTCGAGGTCATTACTGTCCATGACCTGCTCGACGATCTGCTCATTCTCGCGATAGATACCCGCCTGCTTGAGCATGGAGTCGACGATCGTTGTCTTACCATGGTCAACGTGGGCGATGATTGCAATGTTTCTCAGGTTCTCAATCTTTGTCATACTTCTTTTCCCCTTCTGGTTTCAGATCTTTCTTCTTATCTTTTTCTCTCATGTATATTCGTATCGGCGTGCCGGCGAAATCAAAGTTTTTGCGGAACTGGTTTTCCAGGTAGCGTTCGTAAGAAAAGTGCATCAGGCTCTGGTCGTTGACGAACAGGATGAATTGCGGCGGATAGACCGCGACCTGAGTGCCGTAGTAGATCTTTAAGTGCTTTCCCTTATCCTGCGGTGTCGGTACCATCGCGACACACTCGGTAAGAAGATCATTGAGGACACCGGTCTTTAAACGCTTGCCGGCATTCTCGTATACGCGCTTGATCTGCTCGAAAAGCTTATCTACGCGCTGTCCTGTCTTGGCGGAAATAAAGACGACCGGTGCATAGCTCATGAATGCGAAACGGTCTTTCAGCTGGCGCTCCATGGCCTCGAGAGTACCTGTCTGCTTGTCGACCAGGTCCCATTTGTTGACGGCAAAGATACAGGCCTTGCCGGCGTTATGCGCATAACCGGCCACCTTTGTATCCTGCTCGGTGACACCCTCGACTGCATCGATCAGGATGACACAGACATTTGCTTTTTCGATTGCGGACAGAGAACGGATCATGCTGTACTTTTCGACCTGATCTTCGATACGCCCCTTTTTACGCAGACCTGCGGTATCGACGATCGTGAACTTACCGTGCCGGTTTTCGACTACGGAGTCGATCGCATCTCTGGTCGTTCCCGGGATATCGGAAACGATGGATCTCTCCTCACCGGTCATATAGTTGGAAAGGGAGGATTTTCCGGCATTCGGCTTACCGATCAGTGCGACTCGGATCGTCTCGTTTCCTTCCTCATTTTCTTCTTGCTTCGGGAAATGCTCATAGATCGCATCAAGCATTTCACCAAGACCCAGTCTGTGCGACGAGGAGATCGGATAGACTTCGCCGAGACCGAGGTTATAGAACTCATAAAGCTCGGACGGCGGTTCTCCGACATGGTCGACTTTATTGACGGCCAGTACGACCGGACGATTTGCTTTTCGCAGCATGATCGCGATCTCTTCATCTGCAGCCGTAAGTCCTGACTGGATATCACACATGAAAAGGATGACATCTGCGGTCTCGATGGCAATCTCGGCCTGCATACGCATGCCCTTAAGGATAATATCATCGGACTTCGGCTCGATACCGCCCGTGTCGATCATGACGAACTCACGCTCACGCCAGACAGACTCGGCATAGATACGGTCACGCGTGACACCCGGCTCATCGTGCACGATAGAGATACGCTCACCGTAAAGTGCGTTAAAGAGCGAGGACTTTCCTACATTCGGACGGCCGACGATCGCAACTACCGGTTTTCCCATCCCTTTCACTTCCTTTCCTTAATCTTCGATGCCTTCGTAAAGGCCGATAAACGAATCCAGAGCCTTCAGCACTCCGGAACCTTCGCATTCCGCAACGATAACGGGAATGCCGACTTTTTCCTTAAACTGCTCAAGCGTCATATCATCGAGGAAGATATCCTCATCCGCCTTCAGCATATTGGCCGTAAGGATCACCACATCCGGACCCCGGCCCTTTTCCCTTTCGGCAAGGACAGCGTCCGAAATGTCGCCGCCGGTAAGAAGACCGGACACAGTGATCGTCGATCCGAAGAACTTATTGACCACAGCCAAAACGACCAAATCGATATTATATAACAAGGAAATAGGATGCGCAAACTTTTCCGTATAGGGAGCCGCATCCGTTCCTGAGATCATCATGAAGCGCTTACAGACATAGTCATGAGAAAATGTCTCCGGGCAGTGCTTTTTTCGAAGTGCTATGCCCTTCGTCATGGCATTATCGCGCTCTGCGACCATGCCTACACCGTTTTCCAGTTGCGGATATCCTTCGTACTCTTCTGCCGACGGGATCGGTCTTTCCGCGCGGATATAGAACTCATCCGCCGCAAAGAAGATACGCTCTCCGCGTGTCTTAAGGAAATACGCCTGCCATTTGTTGACCTGATCGATCAGTTCTCCTGCGGTCTGCTTATTAAACGGGGTCAGCTTCACCAGACCGTTCTCGTCACGGAATTTCGTGATCCCGACAGGAACGACTGCTATGGAAAGAACGCCTTCGCCAAGCTCTGCCAGATCGCTGATCGTCTGATCGAGCACGGGGCCGTTGTTATAGCCCGGGCAGCAGACGATCTGGCAGTTAATGGTAATGCCGTTTTCGATCATCTTGCGAAGACGCGGCATCAGCTTATAGGCGAATTTGTTGTTGATCATCTTCTCACGGACGACCGGATCAGTTGCGTGAACGGATACATTGATCGGCGACAGATGGTATCCGATGATCCTCTCAAACTCTCTATCGGACAGATTCGTCAGTGTAACGTAGTTTCCGGTAAGGAAGGACATACGCATATCGTCGTCTTTGAAATAGAGCGTCTCACGCATGCCTTTCGGATTCTGATCGATGAAGCAGAATATACAGTGGTTCGCACAGGACGTGCAGTTGCACATGATCGGGTCTTCGAACACAAGACCGAGTTCCTCGTCCTCATCCTTTTCCAGCTCGACTTCAGCGATCTGGCCGTCCGGAAGACGGAAAGCCAGAAGCATCTCCGACGCACGCTCGCGAATACGATAATCGAAAACATCCCTGACCTCAACACCGTCGATGGATACAAGGATATAGCCGGGCTCGACACCGATCTCCTCGGCGATACTTCCCGAAACGACTTCCTTTATGATGCGGTATTGTTCTCTTCTATTAGCCACTTGTCTTATTCTTCGTCTTTACGATAAATGCCGGGAAAGTCCTGCGGCTGCGCGAGTGTAACAATGTGAAATGCAATAAAAAAGCAGTGATTCAAATTTATTCGAAACACTGCCGATTATTTGTAGTAGTACTTTTCGATTAGCTGTTAAGCAATCTCATCAGCTTTGTTGATGATCTCCTTGCCATCAAGATAACCGCAGGTTTTACAAACCTTATGGCGCAACATCTTAGTGTGGCAATTGGGGCACTCTACCAAACCTGGCAAAACGAGCTTCCAGGCACTTCTATGACGAGAAGTTCTAGCTTTCGACCATTTACGCTTCGGATGAGCCATCGCATCCACCTCCAATACAAATCTTAGATCTCTCTAATTCATTCGCAGCCACACTAAATCCCTGAGGCGCGAATGATATTATGCACTAATGAAAACCCTTTGTCAAGCAACTTTCAAAGAGTTACCGAAAGATTTTATACATAAATTTCTCATTTGGCAAGATACACTTTAAAAAACATCGTATTTCTCATAGGATCCTGATTCGGGAAACGAAGATCATACTCGAGCATTGCGTTCTTTACCAGGTACTTCTGCCCGTCGATTTCGGTCTCCGTATCCCCTGCCTGCGGGAAAAACAGAATGCCGAAAGTTTCGATCGAGATGTCAAAGTCACCATGGCTTGTCTGCATGATGCCTTCCGTCACTTCGCCTTCACGAAACGAGAGTTCCATCTCGGTCGAACCTTTTCTGGTCAGACGAAGGAGTTTTTCCGCCACGCGATAACTCAGAAGGAACCTGGTGTCTCCTTCTCCCTTATTTTCTTCCTTCTGCATCCAGGACACACGGATACGCTCATCCGACTGTTCAAAAGTCCCTTCGTAGAGCTTCTCTTCTTCCTCAAAAGCCGTCTTTATGCTGACCAGGCAGGCTGTCTTCTCCATCTTTACTACACCTCACGATTTATGAACTAGATTTTATCATGAATCTCAAATTATCAATAGCACCGAATAAAGAAAACGCTCAGTCGATGAGTTTTGCGTCAGCAAAGTGTTTGAATTGCAAGAGAGTTTTCTTTTTCGATCAGCTATTCTCTTGAGATTTAAGTAAAAATGGTAAATAATATGCATGGTCACAAATATAAAGGGGATACAAATGAAGCATTTTACCGTTTCTGCAAAGAGCGACGGCAAGAAGGTCATCCGCGCAGCGATCCTGGAATATCCGAACCTGACGCCTGCTTCCTTGCAAAAAGCACTGAAACATAGAGATATCCGTATTAACGGCAAACGCATTTCTTCCGACTCGATCGTAAGTGAAGGCGATGACATCGAGATCTGGCTTCCGGACGTCATGTTCGAACAGAAGGCAGAGTCGGCAAAGCCTGCCTTTGAAGATTATAAGGTCGTATTTGAGTCAGATGATCTTCTCCTTATAAACAAGCGCCAGGGGCTTGCCGTACACGGCGGGAAAGGCATGAGCGGCGACTGTCTGATCGATATCTTAAGAAAAGACTACCACGACCCGCAGATGGATCTGTGCCATCGTATTGATATGAATACAGGGGGGCTCATCCTCCTTGCCAAGAATAAAAAAAGCCTCGAAGACGCGATCGCACTTTTTAAGAGCGATCTGATCACGAAGCGTTACCGTTGCCTCGTAAGAGGTGTGCCGAATGTCGGGGAAACCGTCATCTGTAAAGACGAAGCCATTATGAAAGAGATCTCCGCTTTTCTGGAAAAACCGGCGACAGGAAATGTTTTCATCCACGATATCCCTAAAGACGGTGATCTTCCGATCACTTCCCGGTACCGTGTTTTGGAGGTCTTTTCGGGGATCGGTCCCGACGGCGAAGATGTTTCCGATATCGAAGTCGAACTTGTCACGGGCCGCACGCACCAGATCCGTGCCCAGTTTGCCCACCTCGGTCATCCGATCATCGGTGACGGCAACTACGGAAGGAACCAGTACAACCTTCACTTTACGAATCTTAAGGGCGGAAAGGTCCGCTATCAGCAGCTCTTTGCGTCCACGCTTCTTTTCGGCACGATCCCGAAAGGAAATACGCATACTCGCTTAAGCGGACGAAAATTCTCCATCGAACCACTTTACGATGTCAAACTGGATAGGAAGTAAGAAACTATGAGCAGATTATTACGAAGAAACATCCTCGGGATCATTTTCCCGGACAGAAGCGAGTCCGAATCTCCGCTTCGCCGCATATTGGTCAGTCTTGTGATCGGGATTTTGATCCTGGCGCCGGTCCTCCTTCTTCCTTCCTGTGCAAAAACAAAATATGAAAAGAAAGTTTATCCGAATCACCATGTCGAGATCGTAGTTGAGGATTACGGTGTTATCAAGGTTGAACTTCTGACAAATGAGGCACCGACGACAGTCAACAATTTTGTCGCACTCGCGGAAAGCGGCTTCTACAACGGATCCACTTTCCACAGGATCATCAAGAACTTCATGGTACAGGGCGGTATGGCACCGGCCGACTGGACCGGAGACACACCGAAATCCATTACCGGCGAATTCTCCGCCAATGGCATCGTCAACAATATCAAGCATACCCGCGGCACCATTTCAATGGCCAGGGCCGGCAATGACATGAACAGCGCGACATCTCAGTTCTTTATCTGCCAGGTCGATTATCCTTCTCTGGACGGCCAGTATGCCGCTTTCGGACACGTTACGGAAGGCATGGAAGTTGTCGACGCGATGGCAGAAGTTCCTTACGGAGATAACGGTGCCGTGGCTCCGGAAAACCAGCCGGTCATCAAAGAGATCCTTGTAATTGACTAAAAGAACCGAGGAAGAACAATGAATCTTGCCGAATTAAAACCGGGACAATATGGCACTATCCTGAAAGTCGGAGGCGAAGGTGCGCTGCGTCAGCACTTCCTGGACATGGGAGTCATCCCGGGAGCCGAATTGAAAGTCGAAAAGCTTGCGCCGATGGGAGATCCGATGGAACTTCGGATCCACGGATACGAACTGACGCTTCGCTTGGACGACGCCGGCCTGATCGAGATCGAACCGATTAAGGAGGCGGAAGTGAAAGAAAGTTCTTCCGAAGCAGCCGAAGACAAGAAAAAGAAAAAGGAGCGCCGTATCATCATTGACCACCCGGGTCTCGGCGAAGGCGGACGCTATCATGTCAAAGCAGATGAAAATCCGCTTCCGGACGGTACAAAGCTCACCTTTGCGCTTGCAGGAAACCAGAACTCCGGTAAGACGACGCTTTTCAACCAGCTCACGGGATCTAATCAGCACGTAGGAAACTTCCCGGGCGTCACCGTCGACCGCAAAAGCGGCGCGATCAAAGGACATCTGGAAACCGAGATCACGGACCTTCCCGGTATCTACAGCATGTCGCCTTATACTGCCGAGGAGATCGTCTCCCGTCAGTTTATCCTGGACGAAAAACCCTGTGGTATCATCAACATCGTCGATGCCACCAATATCGAAAGAAATCTCTATCTGACCATGCAGCTGATGGAACTCAATGTCCCGATGGTACTCGCCCTAAACATGATGGACGAAGTCCGGGGCAACGGCGGATCCATCCTCGTTAACCAGATGGAGCATGAACTCGGCGTTCCTGTCGTACCGATCTCCGCTGCCAAGAATGAAGGTATCCATGAGCTGGTCGACCATGCCCTGCACGTCGCCAAATATCAGGAGCGTCCCGGCCGTCTGGATTTCTGTGATGAGCTTGACAAAGGCGGCGCTATCCACAGATGCCTTCACAGTATCATGATCCTGATCGAAGATCATGCAAAGGAAGCCGGTATTCCGGAACGGTTTGCCGCAACCAAGCTCGTCGAGGGAGATCCTCGCGTCCTCGACAGACTGAATCT
>CAJOLL010000014.1 GCA_905235455.1 uncultured Clostridia bacterium | reverse complement strand
GATCGCCAAAAAAGCCGTCAATTCCTTCGTCAGAACTCCGTTTGAATCCATTAACGAAGAACTCTTCCTCAAAGAGCTTCTCGACTCCCTTGCGATGAGCGGCATCGCCAACGAGATCGCCGGATCTTCCGCTCCGACCTCCGGAAGCGAACACTTGATCTCCCATGCGCTCGACCTTCTTCTGGAAAAGCCCCAGCTGCACGGTGTGCAGGTCGGTATCGCCACATACATCATGTGCAAGATCTGCGACCACCGCTACCAGAGGATCGACACGGTATTTACCAAGACCGGCTTTTGGGACTTCTGTAAGACACTCGATCTTAAGGCCTCCGATTACTGCGATGCGGTCGACATGGCACCTCAGATCAAGCCGCACAGACATACCTATCTGCATGAGGAAAAGTACAGAGAACTTGCCAAGAAACTCATCGCTGAAGATCCGAAACTCACCGCGATCTTAAAGTGATCCCCGGTCCGTTCTTGTAATCGTGGAAGTACTTGCCGTGGGAGTCGACCATTGGATCATTGTCAATATCCTTCATCGGCATATTCGATCAGCATATCCGGAATATACTGGTAATGGTGGCTCTTATAGAGTTTATCCTTTGCCATCGGAGATGACGGATCACATTTACTGTTGATCCTTTCCGCCAGATGCGCGATGCTCTCTGTGGTGGAATCACCATCTTCAAAATACTCTGCGTAGTCTTCGTCTTCGTCGGATCCCGCCGTGATAAAAACATGCTTGGTAATGGTATCGTTTCTGTCGAGATACCCATAGTCATTTGCCTGCTCACTGTAGTCGCTCATCTTTCGGGAATACGGCGACCAGAAAGCCGGGCTTCCGATGATGTAGCAGCCGAACGGCTGGTTCTCGTACTGATCGCTGTTGCAAAGAGCATAATGGACAAACACGCCGCCGAGCGAATGCCCGAACAGGGTCGAATTCTCGTAATCGATCGAGTACTTTTCGCCAAGATACGGCATGAGGTTATCCGTGATGAAATCGAGGAATTTATCCTTACCTTCGCAGAATAGCGCGGAACGCTCCGTATTATCGGAATTGCAGATCTTATAGTCCTGTCCGATCGAGATCAGGATCTGCGGTTTTGCCCGGCCTTCTTCCATCTCCTTGAGAAGCTTACTGATGTCATTAAATCTCCACACCGCATCCGTCAACACCAATGCGGGAAAAGCACTTCCGCCGTCCTCTTCTTTCTCTTCCCCGGATGTCCGCTTCGCATCTTCCGCTAAGCCCTTCGGAAGTGCGACATGAACGACAAATTTTCGATCCAGTTCTTCGTCATAAAAAGTGTACTCGGTGACCTGGTCTTTAATCTTCTCGATCTTTTCCTTATCGAGTTCCCAAGACAGATCCCCCTGCGGATTCATAAGGTTCTGATAATGCTCGTCGATGATCTGTTCGGATATTCCGAAAGGAAGTTCCTTATATGTCTTATCCTTCTTTGCTTGAAATATCCGGAGGATATCCTTTTCCCACAGTTCTTGATCGAGATGTGCTCCGAAATAGCAATACTGATAATCATCCTTACTATAATCTTCTAAAAGCATCGGAAGTTTGTCTTTGAGATCCTGAAGATCCACTATCTCTTTAGTGGTCAGAGTCCCTTCTTCTAAAACAGAGTACCACCCGAACCAGTCTCCATCTTCCGGGGGAAACGAGATCATCGTTCCATAGTGGCGTCCATCCACTACAAAACCATTTATATAAGGAACGAAATTCGTCTTGTAATCTTCCAATTCCTCCTCCGTCCATGCCTGATAGGCTTCCGGGTTCTCCTCTATATTCCGAAGCATATCTTCTTTTTCACAGATCTCAAAATAGACACCGTCCTGATACTCTGAAAGAATCCCGGATGTTCCGTTGTGGTCATTCCACGGCTCATCCAAAACGGTAAGCGCACCTTCCGTCACGCTATCGTATTCTTTCGTGGTCATATGGTTTTTAAGTTTGACAGGTGCTTTTGCCGAAGAAGTATCTGCCTGAGAAACTGAATCTGTTTCGGTCTGTCCTTGCTGTTTTTTCTTGCCTTTGCATCCGCAAAAGCACTGTGCAATAACTATCGTACCAAGTGCGAGGGCTATGAGTCTATTTGTGTTTTTCATATTGTCATTCTTCCCTTCTAATTTGTCTTGATACTTATGCTACATGTAAAAGAAGAATCTCAAAGGGAAGCTTTGTGGATTTTATGTGGAGATGAGTAACGGCAAAGAAAAGGCATGCTCAAGGATGCCCGGTGTCGGCAGGAAGACGGATCGTCGCCACGACATCTTCGTCCATGTTTTTCATATCACAGGATCCTCCCTGTTTTTCCACAAGAAGTTTTGCCAGGTAAAGCCCCAGGCCGGAACCTCCGGAGCGTCTGCTCCGCGACTTGTCCGTCCGATAGAACGCTTCAAAAAGATGCGGGAGATCTTCCTCATCGATATGGCCTTTGTTCCGGATCTCAACCTGAACCATCTTTTTTCCGTCCTGCGAAGAGATCTTCTCCGCATCGACAAACACGGTCTCCCCTTCATTGGAGTAAAAGGCGGCATTACTGATAAAGGCACCGACCGCCATCGAGGTCAGTTCTTTGTTGCCCAGGAAAAGAAGATCATTTCCGAAAGACAGTTCCGTCTTGATCCCGCGGACGGAAAAAAGATCTTCATTTTCTTTCAGCTTTTCTTCCAGAAGCTGCACCACGTCCGTTCTTGACGAGCTGATCTCTTTTCCCGACTGCATGCGCGAAGCCGTCAGGATATCGTTGATGAGGCTTTCCATCCTCTTGACCGTGCCCAGTGCTTTTGGAAGATATTCGTCGTAATCGGTATAAGGCTCTATCCCGTCAATCATGCCGCGAATCTGTCCTTCGAGCACGGTGACAGGTGTCTTAAGTTCATGCGATGCGGCAGAGAAAAAAACATCCTTTTGGCTCTCCAGTTCTTTTCGTCTGGTGACCTCATCCGAAAGGAGCTGATTTTTTCGTTCCAGCGACTGCATCTTTTCCTGAAGCGATGCAGCCATCACATCCAGATTCCGGGCGAGATCTCCGATCTCATCTTGTCGTTTCGACTCGCATTTCTTACTGAAATCCATCTGCGCCATCGACCGTGAAACCTCGCTTATTCTGTTGACCGGTTTTGCAAAGAGCTTCGTATAAATAAATGAACAGACAAGTGAGATAGCCGTGATCACGAAAGCCATTACCGGCAGGCTTTTCCGGATCGAACGCGGCATGACGTTTTCTTTTGTGTTACTGAAGAAATATGCCAGTTCATAACGTGTATTGCCCTGTCCCGGCCAGTCGGAGACCGTGTTATAAAACCACAGGTCAAATGAACCTTTTTCTTCTTTATCATTAAGCGCATCGATGCGCTCCTGCACCTCTTCTTCCGTTTTCAGGGCAAGTTTCGAATCAGTCTCGGCAAAGACCTTTTTGTCGTATGTGGATTTTTCTGCATTGTAAATGGCGAGATCGATCCCGGTATCCCGGATAAAATCATCGATGATCTCTCCGCTATTCTCCTCGGGAACACTTCGCAGCTGATCGATCAGGTCAAAAACTTTCAGATAGTTTTCTTCCGAGGTGGAAAGATATGTTTTCGGCGTGGAAAAATATAGTGTCACGCAAATAAGGATCCCTGCCGCCACCTGCATCAGGAACGTGATGAGAAATACTTTTACGGATAACCGGTTAAAGATCTTCTTTGGCAACTTTATACCCCCGTCCGCGTACGGTCTCGATACAATTTCCCGCTTCGCCGAGTTTGCGGCGAAGATTCTTGATATGGCTGTCGACGATCCTTTCGTCGACAAAAGAATTATAGTCCCATAGCATACTCAGAAGAGTTTCTCTTGTGTACACTCTTCCCGGATGTTTCAAAAACTGCGCCAGAAGATCAAATTCTCTCGACGTCAGGTCGACTTTCTTTCCTGAAGCAAATACCTCCATCGTATCTGGATTCATCGTGATGTCTCCGAAAACGAGGAGTGACTGTGCTTTTATCGAATCCGAATTGTCTTCGCGGCGAAGGACCGCGCGCACTTTCTTAAGAAATACCGGCATGGAAAAAGGCTTGGTGACATAGTCGTCCGCCATCGAATCATAGCCCTTAAGGAGGGATTTCTCATCTCCCAGAGCGGAAAGGAAGATAACCGGCACGTCCGACTGCTTCTTGATCACCTCGCAGACGCCGTATCCGTCGATCTTCGGGATCAGGATGTCCAGAATCACCAGATCAAACGGGCTCTTCGAGAACAAAGCCAAAGCCGTGACCCCATCTTCTGCTGAAGCCACTTCATACCCCTCATTTTTCAGGTAATTGACGAGGAGTTCTCTGATATCCTGTTCGTCTTCTGCAACAAGTATCTTTTTCATGGTCTCATTATAAATCAGGAATATGGATTTATTATGAATTCTTCCTGCCTTCTTTTGCGGAAAAATAGCAGAGCAGTTATGTCTGTGATATAATTTGATTACTGTTGATTCTGCAACATCGGAGGAGACAATCATGGCATTCGAAGTTCCTTTTTGCAATACTTTCCCTGTGTATGACCCGAAATACAGAAGTCTTTTCGTGTCGATCAACGGAAGCCTGCTGGTCGAATCCGATGACCCGAAGCAGAATGTTCCGGGATCTTCTCAGACCATTTCCATAGCATCCAATCTTGCCAAGATCGCAACCGCCGAAACCGTTATGAAATTCGGTTCCATCGGTTATAAGGACATCACCGCACGTTACGCTGAACTGGTCAACAATATCGTTTCCGCATTAAAAACGGGAGGGTTCACCGTAGTCGGTGCCTCCATCGATCCTGTTACTCCGGACGACTCAAGTATGAAGCGCATCCAAAAGCAGGATGAGGTGGAGAAAATGACGAGTGATCCTGCCGCCATGGCCGCTCGGATGAAAGCCGCTCAGCCGTCTTTTGCAGTTGCTCCTGCAGCTGCACCTGTTAGTGGACCCGCACCGGTAGTTGCTCCTGCAGCTGCACCTGTTAGCGGACCTGCACCTGCAGCTGCACCTGCTCAGCCACAGCTTATGAAGTTCTGCATCCGCTGCGGAACACTTGCATCCGGCACAAAATTCTGTACCAACTGCGGAAGTTCTCTGATCCGTAAATCCTGATTTTCCGGTTCAAAATAATATACTCTGACAAACAAAAAGAAGCAGTCTCATTTCTGAGACTGCTTCTTTTTGTTTATACTTTAAGCTTCAATATCACTTCTTGGACTTTTTCTTGTTTTCGATCTTTCTCTTTGCATCCATGCGCTTAGGCTGGTTAGAGATCGTTCCTTCACTTTCGGTAGCATACGCTTTGTTTGCGCCCTTGTACTCTTTTTCTTCCAGAGGCAGGATCGCGTTGAAGATGATACCGATCAGCGCACCGATCGCAAGACCGGACAGAGAAATATCTACAGATCCGATCGAGAAGGAGATCGCACCGGAGTAGTTCACGCCGATGGAGAATCCGAGGATAAGTGCTGCGATGATGATGTTTCTGCTCTTGCTGAAGTCGACTTGATTCTCAACGATATTACGAACACCGACGGCAGAGATCATACCATACAGTACGATGGAAACACCGCCGATGGTCGCGGCCGGCATGGAAGCAATCACGGCCGCAAACTTCGGAGAGAAGGAGAAGGCAATCGCGCAGTAAGCAGCGATGCGGATAACCTTCGGGTCATATACTTTAGTCAGAGAAAGAACACCTGTGTTCTCGCCGTATGTAGTGTTTGCCGGAGCACCGAAAAGGGATGCGAGCACGGTGGCAAGACCATCACCAAGGAGAGTTCTGTGAAGACCCGGATCTTCGATGAAGTTTCTATTCGTTGTCGAAGAGATCGCGGAGATATCACCGATATGCTCGACCATTGTAGCGAGAGCAATCGGCATGATCGTGATGATGGAGTTTGTGATCAGAGAGGTGTCCGGATCCTTGAAGATCTCAAATACCGTGTCTTCCATCTTGAAAGGAAGTCCGATCCATGCGGCTTCTTTGACGGCATCGAAGTTCACGATGCCCAGACAGCATGCGGCAATGTAGGAAACGATAACACCCAGGATGATCGGAATGATCTTGATCATGCCTTTTCCGTAGATGTTACATACGACAACGACAAGAATCGCCAGAACAGCGACTGCCCAGTTCTGCTTGCAGTTATCGATCGCCGAAGAAGAAAGTGTAAGACCGATGGCAATGATGATCGGACCGGTAACGATCGGCGGGAAGAAACGCATGACTCTCTTCTGACCGAATGCTTTGATCAGTGCCGCAAGTACCAGATAGAGGCATCCTGCAGCTGCAACACCGAGACACGCATATGGCAGAAGCTCCTTTTCCCCATTCGGTGCAATCGCGGCATAGCCTCCGATAAATGCGAAAGAAGAACCTAAGAAAGCAGGTACCTTACCTTTTGTGAGGAAATGGAAAAGTAATGTACCCAAGCCTGCGAACAGAAGTGTCGCAGATACAGAAAGTCCGGTCAGAGCCGGAACGAGGACCGTCGCGCCGAACATCGCAAACATATGCTGGAATCCGAGCACGAACATCTTTGGATATCCGAGCGTTCTCGCGTCGTATATCGCATCTTTGTTATCACCCATAATATACCCCTCCTTGTGTGATTTCCATTAAGATAATTGTAGCACTCTTATGGAAAACACAAGGTGTTTCTGCGTGATTTTTTCCTAAGATTTTCCTTAAGTTTTTTCTTTCTCAGAATCCCTTTTCCTTTAAGCCGGAAACGATCTGTACAAACACTTCACGGACATCGAATCCATCGATGTTTTCACGATTGAGATCGATGACGTCACCGTGGGAAATACCGCGCTTCCCTTTGACGGTCCAGAACTGATAATCCTGTCCCCATGAAAAAGATTTTTCACCGACGAGTCCGTCGTTCGGCCCGTCGAAATGTTTAACGAGCAACGTCGAAAAATTAAGCGGGAACTGACCTGAACTCGGACGATTCAGTTTCGATCCGAAACTCTGGCAATAGATACCTTGCGGATCCGGCATCTCCTGATTCAGTTTTTCGCATGCAGAATGCGTCAGATCCGTGACGGCCGCGATGAAATCCGGATTCGGATCGCCCAGTTTCCGAAGCGCCGCGTCATACATAGCGGCAACTTTTTCTTTCACCGATTCCGCAATCTTACTTAACAGATAATCAGCAAATTCGCAGCCTCTGTGTGGTGTATTGATCGTCGTCAGGCTCGCGACATACGGTCCCGCACCATACTTGGCAATTGCCATTCTGCAGTCGAGTCCTCCTTTACTATGCGCGATAATGTTGACCTTCTCAGCACCTGTTTCTTCACACACTTTCCGGATCCTCTCGGCAAGTTCTTTTCCCGATTCTTCGACGGATGCCGCCGACTGCTGGTTGCCGTAAAAAACCTTTCCGCCGTTTCGCTCAATCTGCTCCGGAATGCGTCCCCAGTAGTTAAAGAAACGGAAATCGCGGAAGAATACCCCATGCACCATCAGGATCGGATATTTCGTAGCACAGATCCTCTCAGCTGCTCTTGATTCGTTGAGGATGATCTTATCGTTTTCAAACTTCACTTCCTTGTCGCAGATCCGGATCATTTTCACAAGGACGACCAGATGTACAACCGGGATCATGCCACAGAGAAAACCGACCAGGCGGTACTTCACACGAAGCTGTTCGGAAGAAAGATAAATACGGATCATTCCGTTCCAGAATACAATGTTTTCGATCAGAACGACCAGCAGAATATGCCCCGTCCATCGCCATCCGGCATCGCCGATCGCGGGAATTCCTTCCGCGTCAAAAGCACCTGTCATGGCAGGGATATTAAAAATCAGAACAACGAGCATTGACGCCAGAAAGATCTTCAGGAGCATCGAGCCTTTGTTGACGATGCGAAGTCTTTTGGCATGGATCTTTCGGGATGCAAAAGGCAGCACGGGAAGGAAAAGCAGCACGATAAAAAACGGGATCAGAATCAGGAGCAGCAGCTTGGAAAGCGGAAGCATCACTATGTTTCCGAGGGCAAAAACAGTCGTTGCACAGATCAGAAAATAAAGTATCTCAAAAACGATCATGCGTGGTCTCCTTTTCTTCTATTCTTTGTATATTCTTCGTACCCTGTTCTTATTTTTCCGGCGCCGCTTCTGAAGCTGCCGTTTGCTGTTCTTTCATGCCTTCACTCATCAGATCCATAAGCTCCGCGACATTTGCGACGATCTCTTTTAGATCCTTCGGAGCAGGCTTATACTGCAGGAACGGTTTCTTCAGGGAATATACCATGATGTGCCCGTCGAAACGCTTGTCTCCGCCCGCCATGAGAAGAGCCGCGGCGGCATTGGAAACACCCGGACGGTAATAAAGTCTTGCAGTGTCTTTTTCGATCTCGACCATCTCGAATCCGAGTTTACTTGCCCGGTGGCGGATGATCGCGATATTGGCAAGGATCGTGACCTCTCTCGGAACGTCTCCGAAACGGTCGGTCAGTTCATCTTCCAGATCTTCTCTTTCCTTCGTGGAAGAAATGCTCTGGATATGGCGGTAAACATCCATGCGCTGTCCGTCATCCGGAATATATGCGGGCGAGATATATGCATCCTCGCTCATCTTGATGACGGTATCTTGAACTTCCGGCTCCCAGGTACCGGACAGTTTCTTGATTTCTTCGTCGAGCATACGGCAATAAAGCTCGTAGCCGATAACATCCATCTGTCCATGCTGTTCCGCACCCAGAAGATTGCCGGCGCCACGCACCTCGAGGTCTTTAAGTGCGATCTTGATGCCCGAACCGAGTTCGGTAAAATCGCGGATCGCGGCAAGGCGTTTTTCTGCATCTTCCTTAAGGACTTTTTCCGGTTCATAGGTAATATATGCATATGCCTGACGGTCGGATCTTCCGACACGTCCTTTCAGCTGATACAGCTGTGAAAGACCGAAACGGTCGCTGTTTTCGACAACAATGGTATTGACGTTCGGCATATCCACGCCCGACTCGATGATCGTCGTGCAGACGAGGATATCCGCTTCTTTTCTTATAAAAGCTTCGATGATGCTTTCGAGCTCTCTTTCGCTCATCTTGCCGTGTGCATACACGATCCTCGCCCCGGGAAGAAGTGCCGCAAGTTCCTCGGCTTTCTCCGCAATATGGTGCGTGTTGTTGTAAAGATAGAAGACCTGTCCGTGTCTTTCGATCTCGCGAAGACATGCTTCCGCGACGATCTGCGGATCGTACTCGATCACATAGGTCTGCACAGGGCGCCGGTCTTGCGGCGGTTCTTCAAGGACCGAGATATCACGGATGCCCGACAGCGACATGTGAAGAGTCCTCGGGATCGGAGTCGCGGTCAAAGTCAAAACATCGACCGTGTTTCTGAGCGTCTTCATCTTCTCTTTATGGTTAACGCCGAAACGCTGCTCTTCATCGATGACCATCAGGCCGAGGTTTTGGGGATGGACGTCTTTACTTAAGACGCGGTGCGTGCCGACGACAACATCGACGGACCCGTCGTTGATACCCTGCACGGCGCGCTTGACTTCCTTCGGCGTTGCGAAGCGGGAAAGCATCGCGATGCGGATCGGATATCCTCTCAGACGCTCTTTCAGGTTGTCGTAATGCTGCTGGACAAGGACCGTGGTCGGCGCAAGAAGCACAGCCTGCTTTCCGTCCATGACGCATTTAAATATCGCGCGAAAAGCAACTTCCGTTTTTCCGAAGCCGACGTCGCCGCACAGGAGTCTGTCCATCGACTTTTTTGACTCCATGTCCTTCTTTATTTCGCGGATCGCGTTGAGCTGGTCCTCTGTTTCCTGATACGGGAAATCATCTTCAAACTGGTTCTGCCAGACCGTGTCAGCAGAAAAAGCATACCCGTCGACCGCCTGCCTTTTTGCATAGAGCTCGACAAGATCAAAAGCGAGCTGCTTGATGGAATTCTTCGCACGGCTTACCGACTTGCTCCATTCAGAGGAACCGAGTCTTGCCAGCTTCGGAGTTCTTCCGTCGGAGGCAACATACTTCTGGATATGATCGAGACGATCCATCGGAATATACAGATGGTCGTCATTGGCGTATGTGATCTGCAGGTAATCGCGCTTCGTGCCCTCGACTTCGAGATTCACGAGACCATCATATCTTCCGACACCGTTTTCATCATCAACGACGAGTTCACCCGGCACGAGATCCGAGAACAGGTCGATCGTCATGCCGCCTTTTTTCTTCTTCTTGATACCACGGTCCACACCGAAGATATCCTGCGTACCGATGAGGACCATGTTGATCGCGGGATAGATGAATCCGTTCGGAAGCGGCTTGGGGAGAAGGACCGGCATGCTGTTCTTCTCAAAAAGGAACGTCCGGAGTTTCTCGGCGCGACTTCCGCTGCCGCTCATGATATATGTCGTCTGCCCTGCCTTATTCCTTTCGGAAATGAGATCGGCAAGAGCCTCCTCGTGCCCGCGGTAGCTGTTACATGCCGTACCCTGCACCTTGATGTGCACCCCTCCGGGAAGACCGTTATTGCTGCTCGGCAGTATGGCCATGGCAACCACCTGCTTCTTGTCGAGTTCACGGAATACATCCGGAATCTTGTGAAGGGCCGATGAACACTCGGCAGGAACAAGTCCTTTTTCAAAAGCATTCCGAAAACGCGCTTCAAAATCGGCAGCGACTCCGTCCATTCTGGATCTTACCTGCGCGATCTCGTCGACATAGACCGTATCACCCATACCGCGCACAAAAGTCAGTATCGATTCCGTGTTTTCCTCGAGCACGGCCGCCCATTTTTCCCATCCGGAAAAAGAACCGCCGGATCGGAGAGCTTCGCTTTCTTTTGCGACCATGCGCAACATCGTATCGATATTGTTTCTGTCGGCGCTTGCAGCTGCGGCTTTATCTGCCGCCTTATCTCCGATCGATACCATTTTATCTGCCAGTTTTTCCCAGTCCTTCATCGGAAGGATAAGCTCGGAAGCCGGCAGGATCGTATATTCTTTCAGCTGCTGTTCGGATCTCTGGGTGTTGAGATTGAAGAGCTTGATCTGATCGACTTCATCATCAAAGAAGGAAAGGCGCACACCCATATCCGAACCGCTCGGGAAGAAGTCAAAAATGTCGCCGCGCTTGGAAAATTCACCGACTCCCTCGACTTCACGCGTTCTGACATATCCCATAGAGATCAAAGTCTGGGCAAGATCCTCCGGCGGGAGTCGCTTGCCGAGGCGGACCGTCACCGTGGTCTGGATGAAACGGCTCATCGGAAGCATTTTCGTAAGGAGAGCTCCTGCTGTTACGATCAGGCAGCCGCAGTCCCTCGTGACGTATTTCACAAGAGCCCGTACACGTCCCTGCTCGATCTCACGGCTTGATGCGGAGACGGCAGACATATGTGTTTCGCGTCCTCGGAGGATCACGCTTTCCTTTTCGAAAAACGCATCAAGATAGGCCTTCATCCTCCTTGCGGAAAGTTCGTCGGATACAAGGATCACCGGGATGGGTGCATCACTTTCACTATTCTTTCCGGATGTCTTTTCTTCACTATAACGGGGATCATTCTCACTTCTATAGAGAGCTGCGGCAGCGATCAGGAACGCTTTCTGCGTTTCGGTCATGCCGGTAAGGTTGATATGTCCTTTTTGCGCAGAAAAAGAATCGACCAGTTCCTTAAAGGCAGGGTCGACAAAAGCTTCGCGCAGCATCTTTTCTATGGAAGGAAGAAAATTCATGAACGGCCTCCGCCACGATTCCTGCCGCCCGGGACGGGTTTCCCGGAAAGAATATCCTCGACGGCTTTGGCTCCTTCTTCAAAAGCCTTATACATCGTCTCCTGCTCTTCCTTCGGGATGGTCGAGAGAACAAAATCCGCGAGATCCCATTTCTCGGGAACCGGTCCGCAGCCGATGCGAACACGCGGAAAATCCTGGGATTCGACACAATAGATCACGGACTTCATACCGTTATGAGTTCCGGCCGAACCGCTCGATCTGACACGGATCTTTCCTCTTGGGATATCGATATCGTCATAGATGACGATCAGGTGCTCAAGAGGGATCTTGAAAAATCTCATGACCTCGATGACGCTCTGCCCGGAAAGGTTCATGAAAGTATGCGGCCGCAAAAGGATACAATCCTCACCTTGGATCGTTCCTCTGCCGTATTCGCCTTTCCACTTGAGTCGATCGACCTTGATATTATTCTTCTGTGCAAGGACTTCCAGTGTCATGAAGCCGCAGTTATGGAAAGTGGAAGTATAATCTTTCCCCGGATTCCCCAGGCCAACGATCAGCCACATATTCTCCCCCTTAGCCGTAAAATCGTCTTCTTTTTTCTGTTTTTTTCGTAACCACATCGGATCACATACCGCTGCCACGCTTCTTGTCCGGCTGGATGACCGTCGAAGCACGGGAACGGTTCTTCTTGGCAACCCAGTTCTCTTTGACGACCTGCTGGGATCTGGCGATCGCAAGACCGAGTTCCGGAACATCTTCCGTGATGGTGGAACCTGCGGCGATATAGGAGTTCTCTTCGAGAGTTACCGGAGAGATGAGGTTGCTGTTACCGCCGATAAATACGTTATCACCGATGACGCACCAGGTCTTATCCATACCATCATAGTTACAGGTTACCGTACCGCAGCCGAAGTTAACGTTCTTGCCGACCTTTGCATCACCGACATAGGTCAGGTGGCGGGCACGGGAATAATCGCCGATGGTGGCATTCTTCACTTCAACATAAGCACCGATGGTGACGTTGTCATTGAGGACCGTATCCGGACGCAGATGCGAATAGGGTCCGATACGGCAGTTCTTACCGATCGTGCAGTCCGATGCGATCGAGTTGTCGATCGTACTTCCGTCGCCGACGATAACGTTATCCAGACGGGAATTCTCACCGATCTCACATTCGTCGCCGATAACCGTATTTCCGAGAAGTACCGTACCCGGAAGAATGATCGTATCCATACCGATCTTAACGGTATCCGCGATCCATGTCGTCTCGGTATCCACGATTTGGACACCCTGCTGCATGAGATTGAGACAGGTCCTTCTGTTGAGCATCTTACCGACTTCCTGAAGCTGGACACGGTCATTCACACCACGCGTCTCATCAAAGTCCGCCACATACGCACCGACCTTGTGCCCGTCTCGGATCAGGATCTCAATGGTATCTGTCAGATAGTATTCCTTCTGCGAGTTTTTCGCGTCGATCCTTCCGAGTGCGGAAAGCAGAAGCGGCGTCTTGAAGCAGTAGATCGAAGAGTTGATCTCGTTGACCTTCAGTTCCTCTTCCGTGCAGTCACGATGCTCGACGATCTTCACGACGTTGCCTTCACTGTTTCTGATAACACGTCCGTAGCCCTTCGGATCCGGAGCAAGACCTGTGATGATGACAGCGCCGTAATCACCCTGTTCGAACATCTCCAATGCTTTTGAGATCGTATCGGAAGTAATGAGCGGAGCGTCGCCCGGAAGAACGATCGTGCATCCGTTTCTTCCCTCGAGAAAAGGAGCTGCCTGCATAACGGCATGTCCGGTACCGAGCTGCTGCTCCTGGAATACGAAAGCAACATCTTCACCGAGTACTTCTCTTACCTCTTCCTGTCGGTGACCGACGATATATACCTGCTCGGTAGCGCCTACTCCGGTAAGTGCATCCGCGACCCAGCGGATCAGCGGTTTACCGGCTGCCAACTGTACGACCTTCGAATGATTGGAATGCATACGCTTTCCTTCTCCGGCTGCCATGACAACTGCACAAAGCTCCATATTGTGACTCTCCTTTAGATTATTCTGGTATCGTCCACGCACACAAAAAGTCCAATGATCTTACCTATCCTCGATCATCGGTTAGACGTGCGGTTCATTTCTTAACCTATTATATCGTCTTTTCCTTCTTCCCGCCACATTTTCTTTGTGCCGCAAAACTACTTTTTGCACACTTTTTTCCGTCCTTTTTTCCGGTATATCCGTCGATAAGCCTGATTTGTCTTTATCAATAGATTTTTATCACGTTTTCTGATAAGATAATGAAAATATCTTTATGCGCTTAAGGTGTTTTATCCGGTATGCGACTTCAACGGGGAAGCACCCGGGCGCACGAAAGGAACTCAAATGATCGCTTTGGTTTTAGCTGCCGGATATGCCACAAGACTTTATCCGCTGACGATAAATACACCTAAACCGCTACTGACAGTCGGTCCGAAGGCCATGATCGATTACATCGTCGACGAGATCGAGACGATCTCCGATGTAAATAAGATCGTTGTCGTCACCAATCACCGTTTTGCCGATCACTTCGAGGAGTGGGCGCAAAAGCGTCTTGACCAAGATGCCGGAAACGGCATCGACCTTCCGATCGAGATCATAGACGACGGCACGACCGATGACACAAATAAACTCGGTGCCATCGGCGATATCCAGTTTGTGATCGACAAGCTTTCGATCGACGAAGATCTCATGATCATCGCCGGTGATAACCTCTTCACCTATAAGCTCAGTGACATGTATGCATTCTTTAAAAAGATGCAGCACGATACTCTTATCTCTGTTACGGTCGAGGATGTCGACCAGCTGAGGAAGCTTGCCGTCGCTACGATCAGCGAAGACGGAAAGGTCGAATTTCTCGCCGAGAAGCCGAAAGAGCCGCAGTCCACAGACGCCGTCTATGCGACTTACATGTATCTTAAGGAGACGATCCCGATGATCCGCCGGTATCTCGACGAGGGAAACACACCGGACGCTCCGGGACACTTCCCGTCCTGGCTCTACACCAGAAAAGACGTCTATGTCTATCGCGCACCGGGAACATGCATCGACATCGGAACTCCCGAGAACTATAAGGATGTCTGCAACAATTACCGGAAGATTCTCGGACTCTGATTACAGATGCCGGATAAGTGCTTTTTGATAAGTAAAATAAAGAGGGTGCCTGCAAACGGGCACCCTCTTTCTTCGTGCATTTCCTTTTCCCGAAGGATCACTCCTCAGATGAAACTTCAGTTCCCTCTGCCTTTCCCGGTTTCTCCCCGAAGAATCTTCGAAGCGGTATGTAGCATAAGAATGCCACGAGCGAGATCGTGATGCCCTTGAAGATATTGAACGGTACAAAGGTCATGAGAATAACATCCAGTTTCGAGTCGATCTTGACCAAAGTATTTGCAACATCACACATTTCGATGATTGCGGAAAGCGGGAAACCCATTACCTTCTCATAAAGCGGGATCGTGAAAAAGTAATTCACGAAAGATGTCGCGACCACCAGCGCAACTGTGCCGAAAGCAAGAGAAAGAACAGCACCCTTCTTGTTTTTCATGCGCAGGTAGATCATTGTCGTTGTAAGAACGAAGATGCTTCCGGAGAGGAAATTCGCGACTTCACCGATATACTGTGTGTTCGTAAACGGCATGTGCAGGAGATTCTTAAGAAACTCGACGATCACACCCGCAGCCGGGCCGCAAGCAAATCCGGCAAACAGCGCCGGGATGTCGGAAAAATCGTACTTAAGGAAACCCGGCATCAGGGGAAGTGCGATCTCCAGCAGCATGAGCACTTCCGACAGCGCCGTCATTACGCCCGTAAGCGCGATCCTGCGGATCATCTTCTTTCTTGATTCGTTTCGAGATTTGAGATTTGATGTGACTTCTGACATTTATACCACTCCTTCCATCCGGACTATACCGTCGGCACCGGATTCTCACCGGTTCTGCTCTTCGCTCGCGGGCTCGCATCTTCTCGTGATGCATCACCGCCGGTGGGGAATCACACCCCGCCCTGAAGTTACGACAGGATTATAAGGCTCACTTTAAATAACGTCAAGAGGTAATCAAAGTGAAACACCCGCGCCATGATTTCTGCGATATACTAGAGCGTGAGAAATACTCTTAGTATGGGGTCTTAAGGAATGAAAAGAAATGTAATGCCGGCAGCTCTGGCAATTGCGATAGTAAGTACATCCGTATTCTGTTGTGCCTGCGACAACAAAAAGACGATCGGATCCACCGGTAACGTCACCTGGAGCGCGCCTTCGAAGTCTTCCGAGCTCCTTCAGACAGACCCTTCAGAAACAGAAATCATGGAAACACCCACGCCGGCACCTTCGCCGGCTCCTACGGAAACACCGACACCCTCCCCTTCCCCGACGCCTGTCCCGGAATATGTGGAGCCGATCATCGAGGGAGGCCCTGTCTGGTACAACGGTTATGTGGATCCGAGATCCGTCCGCGCGGAAGTCGTCTCCAATCCGGAAGACATCGCCGTTCTCGTAAACAAATACTACACGACCACTTCGGAATATGTGCCTGAACTGGTCTGGGCCAAGTACTCCGCCAACCAGCAGCTCCGTCCGGAAGCCGCTACCGCATGGGAACAGATGCACGATGCATGTCTTGCCGATATCGGCGAAGATCTTTACCTGATCTCCGGCTACAGATCCTGGGCCACGCAGACCGCAAGCTTCAATAATGCGATCCCCAGACGCGGTCTGGATAAAGCCGTCTGCAAAAACGCTTACCCGGGAAGATCCGAACATCCTCTCGGATTGGCCCTGGACATCAATATCAAAAGCGACCCGGAGATCCGGGATAATTTCGTCTATACCAAAGCCGGCGAATGGGTCCTTGAACACGGTCACGAATATGGTTTTATTTGGCGTTATCCGAAAGATTACGGACAAATCACGGGCTACGGCGTGGAAGGCTGGCACTTCCGCTATGTAGGTGTCGATGTCGCGACCGAAATGTATGACAATAACATCATGACGCTGGAAGAATACTACGGAAAGCCGCAGATTCTTCCGGATGATTATAACGAGTAAGGAAAAAGACTTATGCTGATCAGCCATGACGGAGATTACCAGTTCTTCAACATCGGCGGGAAGACGTATTCCTGCTATTGCATCACGTATAAAGACAAGGCCGTCATGATCGACGCCGGCCCTCTTGTCGAGCGTGAGACGATCGAAAAGAACATGCAGAAGGATTTTCTTTTTGATATGGATGCGATCTTTTTGACCCACGCCCACGGAGATACCGCAGGCAATGCCGAGTACTTTTCCATGCTTTTCAATTGTCCCGTCTACTGCATGAAAGAATCGATAGAAACCCTGAAAAAAGGAGCTTATAAGCGTCCCTCAAAAAACCATCCTTACATCAAAAAAGCAGGTCCCGCAGGAAATATCGTTCCGAAACTTCCGGCATTTATGCCGTTTGAACCCTGCAGGAATCTTGAAGTACTCACCAAAAAAGCCGCGGAAGAGTATCTCGGCAAAGACGTCATGCTCCTGATGACTCCCGGCCACTCCGAAGATTCCATTTCCCTGAAGATCGGAGATACCGCATTTATCGGGGATGCCGCTCAATATAACAAGCGGGTGCTCGCCCCGGTCTTCGTGGACAATGAAGCCCAGCTCGGAAGAACGTGGGAGACTCTTCTCCAGCTTTCCTGCAAGCAGTATCTATGCGCCCACGGCAGAGCTTTTTCCGCACAGGAGTGGCTGGAACCCGAGAAAAAATAAGTCTTGCGGCAAGTGCTTTTCAAGAAAAACGATCAGTAGTATTCTTTGCGTATACCCTCGACGACATCGTCGGCCATGCTCGTGTTAAGGCCGATGGCAGTAGTACTAACGACGACCAGAAGATGGACGAGGATCACGATGACAAAGCAGGGAACATTGATATATCCCATGAGATTTCTTCCGCTGACTACTGCCAGCGCACCTAAAGACAGATATAGGATCACAAGAAGTGTCACGATGCTTTCAAAGAAGTAAACGATACTCTCAAAGATAACCATTTTAAAAAGCGTCTTTCTGGACATGCCGACCGCCGTCAGAAGAATGTATTCCTTTCTTCGGAATACGATGTTGCTGATAACGGTCATGACAACGTTCAAAAAGCACATGAAACTCAGCATGGCGACATATCCGTACATGATGATCCGGACGAGAGAATTGACCGCTTTGGCCGCACGTGTATTGATGCCCAGATCGACAAGCTGGTCCGTCAGATAAAGATTGTTCTGCAGTATCTCCTTCATGGTTCTGATCGCGGAAACCGGTTTGTCTGCCGTATACTGGAAAATCTCCAGGCCCGGCACATCCTTTAACCGGTAGTAATCGAGACGAGAAAGAGGAACATAGATCTCGGGAAGCGAATCGTCAGTCAGTGTATCTTTTCTCAGATCGATCTCCGCTTTTGGCTGAAGCGGGATCGAAAGAGAATCAGAAGACCCGTAGCGGGTAATCAGAGTCATTTCCCCGGGGATCGAGGAAAAGCTGTTTCTCACTTTCTCGGCATTCTCTTCAAAGTGCAGATAGGATCCGTTGACCAGGCAAAGCTCCGATCCATAGGACAAAAACGGATCCGCATCGATCTTGTTTTGTTCGCAGATCTCTCGCCAGGACGCGTCATCGATAAAAACCAGATGCATTTCTGTCCATGCATGATCATCGTCTGTTTCTTTTTCAAATAGACCCGTATCGGGAGAAAGACACTCTTTCGGGACGGACACACTCATCTCAAATATCTCGTACTCCAGTCGTCCGGAAGTAACGGTATCCACTTTTTGCAGTTCATAGTACATGGCCTCGTCTTCATTGGTAAATCCCCGGTCATCCGAATATCTGGAATAACATATGGTGTTATCGGAACCTTCTTCATCCACATGGAAATTTCTCGTCACGGAAGCAACCAGCATATTGGCAAACAATATCATGAAGCAGCTGGCCATGATCGATACGACCGTGGCAAGATATCTTTTTCTGTATCTCTGATAATTCTTCACGGAAAGCGCTCCCGTAAATCCCAGAAGTCGGGAAGTGATCGCGTGTGTCGTCTTTCTTTCACGTCCTCTTCCAAAGCTGTCTTTGACGCGGACCGCCTCGATCGGGAGGACTCGGGAGACCTGAAGCACCGGCAGAAAGATCGCGGCAAAGATGGTAAGCAGAGATAAGAGTGCGGCGCCGATCGTATTCTGGTATCCGATGCGGAAAGTAAGGTCGATGTTTTTTACGATAAAGTAATTGCCGGCGTCGCTTCCGAGACCACTTAAGACATGAAGAAGAAGGTAACTGCTTCCCTGCCCGAGCAGAATACCGATCGGGATCCCGATGACAGAATAGAGAAAGGCCTCCACAAACATCAATTCCCGGACCTGCTTTCTCGTAGCACCCACGGACTTTAAAAGTCCGATCGCGCGAAGTCTCTCCGCCGAGGAAGAGGAAAAAGAATTGTAGATGAGCATGATGGCCAGAAGAGCGATCATGCTGATGGTCGCAGCCGATACGACTCCGATGATAAGATGGATGCGGCTGTCATCCGCGGAATTCTCCATCCGGATGAAATCTTTGTTGTAAAGACAATCATCCTCATTCTCAAAATGGTCGTCGGTAAACAAAATATAATCAGAAGGAACCTTGAGCTGGAAATACGCATTTACCGCCGCACCGCCCATGAGGTCATCCGACATGGTCAGCACGGTCTTATCGGCGATCTCCTTCCATTTCACATACTCAGGAACGGCAAAATATCCGACGATCGTGTATTCTTCGGAACCGATCGCGAAGAGTTCCTCATTTACGAACCCGTCATTATCACAGCTCAGTCCCTGAAGATTCATGACCTTATGGCCTTCCGAATAACGGGCATACATATCCATACGTATCGTCGTTCCCAGCGCAAATTCCTCACGCCCGTCCGAGTACATTTCCAGAGATATGATCGCTTCTGAACTGTTTTCCGGAAGTCTTCCGAATACGACCGGAAGATTACAGAATTCAGCAAAATTCGGGCTCATCGCACCGACAAAATAGGTGTATTTGTAAGGCGTTGAGAAACTGGGCGCATGGATGCCGCCGGAATTACCGACCGAATTAAATCCGGGATTATATCCGATCTCCTGAATATATGCGGGGCTTTGGATGCGGTCATCCTTTAAAATCCTCTGGTAATCCATGGAAGTCATGGAATATGCCTGTACATGCCACGTTCCATAGGCATCGTCCGCGAAGCTCTTCAGCACATCCACCGCGCACTGATGAGCGGATGCCACGATACAGAACATCATCGTCGCGATGATGATCCCGATCAGCGTCAGGATTGAACGTTCCTTATTGGCAAATACCGTGCGTTTGGCATACCTGCTGACGATATCGGGCGTGCGGCTCATTTACGGATCACCTCATCATGTTCGATCTTTCCGTCACGGATCGTAATGATGCGTTTGGCCTGAAGTGCGACATTCTCATCGTGCGTGATAAGCACTGTCGTCTGGTTATATTTCTGATTGGAATAGCGGAGAAGCTCGACAACTTCCTGACTGTTCTTCGAGTCCAGGTTCCCCGTCGGTTCATCCGCGAGAAGGATCGTCGGCGCATTGATCAATGCACGACCGATCGCCACGCGTTGCTGCTGGCCTCCGGAAAGCTGATTCGGGAAAGCATCTCTTTTTTCGGAAAGCCCCAGCAGTCCCAAAAGTTCATCCAGTCTCTCCAGATTGACTTTTCTGTGGTCCAAAAGCACCGGCATCGTGATGTTTTCGACGACCGTAAGTACCGGGATCAGGTTAAAGAACTGGTACACCAGCCCGATCTCTCTTCTTCGGAAGATCGACAGCTGCTCATCGGTCTGCTTGAAAATATCCTTACCGTCGACCAGTACCGTACCGGATGTCGGACGGTCGACCCCTCCGAGCATATGAAGCAGCGTGGATTTTCCGGAGCCGGAAGCGCCGATAATTGCGACGAATTCACCTTTTTCAATGCTCAAGGAAACATCGTCGAGCGCGGCGACGACGTTTTCGTCCTTACCGTATGTTTTCGTCAGATGTTCTGCTCTCAGTATCTCCATATTTACCTCTTCGACGAATAGAAACGCACCGTAAATACCGCGCCGGTCTCCGGCTTCTCACGATTTGCTGCACGGATGGTCCCGTTTTGTCTTTCCACGATCATTTTACTTAATGCAAGGCCGATTCCGATGCTGGTGTTAAGCGCCACTTTTCCGCGGTAAAAGCGCTCGAATACGTGCGGGATATCATCGGGATCGATACCTGTTCCCGTATCCATGATCACGATCTCCGTATAGATCGGCGTATTCTTGACATTGATCTCGATCGAACCTCCGGACGGCGTATGTTCCATACAGTTTTTCAGGATGTTGCCGATGGCTTCGCAGGTCCACATCATGTCGCCGCGGACGACCGCGTCATCCGGCACATTCACCGACAGTGTAACGCCGTTGATATCGAGCGGCACGGCAAGAGAATCCGAAGCACGACGAAGCATCTGTTTGACGTTATATTCTTTTGCTTCAAAGAAGACGGTGTCCGCATCGATCTTACTCATCTTCAAAAGGGTGTTGATCAGCCACTCGATACGGTTTAAGCCCTGCATCATCTCACCGAGAAGATCGAATCTCTTATCATCGGAAAGCTCGGTATCCGAAAACATATCGACAACGATATTCATGGACGTCAGCGGAGTTCTGAGCTGGTGGGCAATATCCGCGATGGAATCGGAAAGAAATCTCTTATCCGCCATGAGCTGGGAGGCCTGTTCGCGAAGTCGGATGACCAGTTTGTGGATCTCGGAACTTAAGATCGCGACCTCGCCTTCCCGGTATTCTTCGAATTTGACGTCTTCTGCACCGTGAAGGATCTTATCGATCGAATCCGATAGTTCCGAGATCCTTCTGTAGCGGGAGATATCTGCGATCAGACGGATAATAAGAAGAAGTACTGCCGTAAGAAGAACGAAGACGGCATACTTTACGTCCAAAAGAAAGCCCGCTCCCGCAAGCAGGAGCGTGACAATAACGGAAATCAGATATTCCCGGCGTAATTCCGCGTTATTCCGAAACATGCTTACTCCCCGGCCTTATAACCGAAACCGCGGATCGTGCGGATCAGTACCGGTTCTGCCGGATCATCCTCGATCTTTTCGCGGAGGCGCTTGATATATACGGTAAGGGTATTGTCGTTGACATACTCGCCGCCGACATCCCAGAGATCCTGGAGAAGTTTGGCACGAGTCAGGACGACTCCCTGATTGTTGGCAAACAGAAGGAGAAGGCGGTACTCCAGTGCGGACAGGATGATTTCGTTCCCGTTCTTGCTGACATTGGCGCGGGCCGTATCGATCTTGACATTACCGAGTTCAACAACATCGGAAGCCTTATGGCTTCTTCTCATAACGCTCTTGATACGGGAGAGCATCTCTCTCGGACGGAAAGGCTTGCTGATGTAGTCATCCGCACCCATATCCAGACCCGTGACGACACTGTATTCGTCACCGGATGCCGTAACGAAAATGACCGGGATATCGGCTTTCTGAGCCTTGATCGCCGCACATACGGCATATCCGTTACCGTCTGTCAGAGATATATCGATCAACGCAAGGTCAAAGGTTTCCGTCTCGATCTTGTTCATGGCCGTTGTCTGACCCGGCGCCCAGATCACTTCGAATCCTTCGGATTTCAAAAATGCAGATAAAGTGGTTACGATGCTGGAATCGTCTTCTACCAGTAAAATTCTTCCCATAATCTATCCTCTCTGTTCCCTTGGGGCAGAAACCCGGTCACATCCCCCCGGTATGCTGTCTCGTAAACAGCATACCTCTGCCCTTATCAGTATAAATAAATTCTACAATTATTTACAAGGTAATAGGTGACTAAAATCACACTTTAGCGGGTTTTCCCTTCTTTCTTTTCAGAAAGAAAAGAATAAAAGTGCAGGCGATCACGAGCGTAACACAGAGTCCTCCCTCCGGTCCGAAGGTCCCGCCGCTCATAATATCCGTGCTCATTTTAGTATAGCCCGAGGCAAAGATCGAAGCCGACTGCGGATTTCCGCTGACCTCCAGTCCGTATAGGTTGCCCTGACAGAAATTCCAGAGCGTGTGCATCGCACAAACACGGTAGATATGTCCGTCAGAAAGCGCGATCAGCGCGAAAAGCGCCGCGATCAGGATAAGGTTGATCATCGCAAGGATCGAGAAGCCGGCATTTGCCGCATGCATGACTGAGAACCAAAAAGAGGAGAAGAATACGGCAAAAGGAACTCCGAATCTGCCCGCGATGCGAGGCATCATGTAGCCTCGCATCATGATCTCTTCCGTTGCGCCCTGCGGGATCCACATCAGGATATACAGGATGAAAAGACCGGCGTTTTCCGACGAAAGAGCAAATCCTTTAAAGGAGACCTGACCGGTAACAAAAAGTACGACATACACGCAGGAGATCATCAGGAAGCCCTGTCCCATACCCTTCAGATACATCTTGAAAGGAGCGCTCTTCCCTTGTTCGGCAAGTGCTTTTCCCGAAGGAAGACCCAGCGTCGCAAGCTTGTTCTTCTCAAGGAATCTTACGATCAGCATGTAGGTCCCGATGATGCACCAGTAGCCGATACCCATAAACAGGATAAAGTAGTTGTTTGACATGAATTCCGAGAACAGCGCCGCCGACTCACTCATCACATCCCCGATCTCTTTCAGTCCGGAAAGATCGCGGAACATGTTGAGGAAGCGGACCGATTCCGAAGTCTCCATGTAGGAGACGATCGCCGGGATCATCGCGAGCATCTGGAAGACGGAGAGAAGCGCCAGCGGAAGTATCGCATGTCCGATCAGGAAACGGGGGGCAGGTTTTCTCTTATAAGGATGGTAACCGAAAACGGCGGCTCTTGCCCGTGAAACATAATCATCGGCCTCTTTTCTGGCGCGTTCGGCCGCTTTGCGGATCTCTTTATCAGATTTAGATTCGACCGCAACCGTAAACATCTCCGTCTGAAGAAGCCGACGGGAGACAAGCAGCGCGATGGCAGCAAGCAATACAGATGTCAGGCAGCATACGATGATCGAAAGGACTTTCATCGTTCCCGCCAGACAGTCCCCGATCCCGTAGAAATGTCCGTAGATCGGAAGACAGTAGTTGATCACGCTCGGTGTAGTCGTATTCATGCAGGTCACACAGGCGACCAGGATGATCAGGAAAATTGGAAGAAATGCCGTCTGCGCGGACACGATCGAGTTGCTCATACAGGAGATAAGGATCGTGATCGCGGAGATCAGGACCGCCAGCGAAAGCGCCAGGAAAAAGGTGCCGAGAATGCCAAGAGGAGATATCGCGAAGGCCAGCAGCAGAAGAAGGATCGCGCACGGGATGAGTGCGTGCAGGAGCACGCCCAGGAAGTTGCCGAGCACGATCGTACCTCGAGGCATCGGCGTCATCAGAAGGGATGCGAAAGTGCCTCTCTCCTTCTCACCTGCGATCGCATTCATGCCGATCAGCATACAAACGTACATGATAAGAATAAAGAACAAAAGCGGGGCAACGAGGCGGGTCATACGGTCTTTGGCCATGTCGCCGTATGTGCCGTGTTCCAGCATCTCCGTCGTGATCTTCGGGGCCTCAAATTCAGGAAGAGCGACGTCCAGTTCTTCAGCCAGATACTTGTAGTACCCGTCTTCTAAAACGGTATCGAGAAAGTCCTGACGCTTATCTGCGTATTCGAGACGGTCCGTCGAGATAAAAGTCAAAAGTTCCGGCTTATCCTCTACAAAGAGTTCCAGTGCTTTTTCATCAAAATCTTCTTCAAAGACAACGACCATATATGCATCGTATTCTTTCATCCAGTCTGAGAAAGTAAATACATCATAGTAAGCATCTGTCTTTTTGTATTTGATACCGTAGCGGAAATTCAGATCATTTTCCTTCGCATATTTCTTCCAGGAAACAGGTGCGTTGACCATGACCAGATTCGGGGACAGCTCGGTGTTGTCCTTTGCTTTTCCGGTCCACATGTAAAAGAGGCTGATAAAATAGCAAAAAACGACCAGGAGAAATCCGACGCAAGCCATTAATGTGATCACAGAAGCCTGTGACCGCATCGAATGGTTTTTACCGAATGTTTTTCGGATCAATGCGCGGATCGAGCGATTCATTCTTACCCCTCCCTATGATATTCGGAATACAGTTTGAAGAAAGCCTCTTCAAAATCCCTGCTCTGCGTCTTCTCTGTCAGATCGGGAGCAGAGCCCTGTGCAACGATTCGTCCGTCGACCAGGATCGCGATCTCATCGCAGAGCTGCTCCGCAACAGAGAAAATATGCGTGGAAAGAAGTACACAGCAGTTCTTTTCCTTCAGTTCCAGAAGATAATCCATGACCTGTCTTGAGGTAAGGATATCAAGTCCGTTGGTCGGTTCATCGAAAATGATCACCTCCGGCCGGTGGATCAGAGAGATCACGATAGAGACCTTCTGCTTCATGCCGGTGGACAGCTCGGCGATCCGCTTGTCCGCAAACGGCGTGATCCCGAATCGGGTAAAGCTCTCCGTTTTTCTCGCCTCGATCTCCTCTTTCGGAAGATCATAAAGTTCACTGAAGAAACGGAACAGCTGGTTCGGTGTCGAAAGCGGATCGAGTTTGATCTCCGTCGTCAGAAAGCCGATCTTTTTTCTTACTTCCTGCGCCGATGAAGTCGTATCCATGCCGCAGATGGAAACCAGACCCGAAGTCGGCATAAGGAGTGTCGCGATCATCTGCATGAGCGTAGTTTTCCCGGCGCCGTTCGGACCGAGCAGCCCGAAGATCTGCCCCTTCTCCACCTGGAAACTGACGTCGTTCACGACCATGTCGCGCTTGTTATATCTCTTACTTACGTGATTTACCGAAATCATTCTGACCTCCTTCTGAGATGTGGATCATGCCGTCGTTACTCCTGATACAGGCCGAAAAGAGCCATGTGGCCACAAGCAGATTGATTAAACATACTATGAAAAAGTTTCCCGCCGTTTCTTTCCCGAGGAAGATATCCCGGATCAGCATGATCGAGTTGTGGATCGGGATCAGATACTCGACCGTAATCGCATCACTGAAACGGAACATATTTCCGAAAAACTCGGCGATAAGAAGGATCAGCGGGACCTGCAGATTCATGATGACATCCTGCATCCTGCGGACCTTAAACGTAATCCCGAAGCAGACCATGGCTATCGTGACCGCCGCAAAAAGGATCGCGATAAAGAACATAAGAAGCTGCGGCAGAGTAAGGAACATGCCAAACGGTAAAAGAGAGTATGCGCTGTTGCTCCGATTCAGCCATGAGGACATAAACATAAGAAGATACGTCAAAACGGAGCCGGCGATCCCGACAAATATGACCATAAGTGCTTTTCCCGTGATCAGGGCTTCTTTCCTGATCGGCGACAGATATACTTTCGTAAGAAATCCGCTCTGGCGTTGGGAAGCAAGCGTCTCCGCGGTAAGCGAATAGATGCAGTAATACATCAAAAGGATCATCATGCTCGGGATCGTTCTGGCTGCTCCCGCATTGGCGGCGGCCCGGTTTCTCGTGACAAAAGTGAACGGATTAAAGGCATCGGTGGACCATCTGTCCCCGCCGCCTGATTCCAGATAAGGTGTGCCGAGTTCATTCAGAAGATAGTCGCAATAGGCATCTCCCAGATCGACTCTGAACTGTTCCGCCTGAAGATAGTTACTGTATGCTCCGTCACAAAAGATCTCCACGCGCATACGAAGGCCCCGCGTGCTCTGTCCGAGTGCAAGACGTTCATAGTATTCTTTAACGATCTCATCAAAATCCGATCTCGTATTATTCTCGGAAGCTCCGAAACAGACGATTATGCGTCCCTTTTTCATCTGATCGGAAAAGTACTCGGGACCGATCTCGACCGCTTCGTCTTCGTCATACCAGGTAAAAGAATAAAAGGATGCTTTTTTATCCAAATCCGCAAATTCCACAAAGGAATCCGGTGCTCCGATGATGGTGACCGGTCGGCTCTGGAGGCTTCCGGTCGTCAGATAATTCATAAGAAGAGGAAATACATTGATCGCGGCAAGAAGCAGTAGCGCAGGCAGAAGAAAAACCGTCATGGTCTTTCTCCAGTTCCCGATGATCTTACTCATCTCCCATTTAAAGATCGTAGATGTGTGCCGCATGCTTACCTCAATAAAAAACCATCTACCATTCTGCCTCAGAGGACAAAAATGCGCAACCGAATAACTCGATCCTCATTTTCATTATATCGGCGGTTCCTCGGGGGAAGTTAAAGCAATGGTTCAGTTTTTATGAACATTCTGAAAACGCAAACGAATAAAAGACAAATAAAGATCTCCCGAGTGGCGAGTTTTGCTTAAGCAAACTGTTTGAGCCACAAGGGAGATACTTTTTGTCCCGTTTATCCGTTTGAAGAAATCAGAGATTACTTAACCAGTTCTTCTGTTTCCTGAGCGATTGCGAGCTCCTCGTTTGTCGGGATGATTGCAACGGTTACCTTGGAATCGTCAGCAGAGATAACTGCTTCGGAACGTACGCCGTCGTTCTTGTCGGGATCGATCTTGACGCCCATGAACTCCAAACCTTCGCAAGCGTGGGCACGGATATAGTCTGTGTTCTCACCGATACCTGCGGTGAAAGCGATCACGTCAACACCACCCATAGCGGCAGCGTAGGAACCGATGATCTTTCTTGCCTGATACTCGAACATTTCGAGAGCCAGTGTCGCGCGCTCGTTACCTTCGCGGGAAGCCTTCTCAAGATCTCTGAAGTCAGAGGAAACACCGGAAAGACCTTCCACACCGGACTTCTTGTTCATGAGAACATCGATATCGTCCGGGCTCATGTTCTCGTTTGTCATAAGGAACGGAACAATCGCCGGGTCGATGTCACCGCAGCGGGTACCCATGCAGATACCGGCAAGAGGTGTAAGACCCATGGATGTGTCCACGCACTTGCCATGGTCAACAGCTGCAAAAGAAGAACCGTTACCGAGGTGGCAGGTGATGATCTTGATATTGTTATAGTCCTTGCCGAGGAACTCAGCCGCACGGCGGGAAACATAACGATGGGAAGTACCATGGAAACCATAGCGGCGGATGGAATACTTCTCAGTAAGCTCATAAGGAAGAGCATAAGTGTAAGCCTTCGGCGGCATAGTCATGTGGAAAGCGGTATCAAATACGGCAACTTGCGGTGTGCCTTCCGGAAGAACAGATTCGCAAGCCTCGATACCTGTGAGGTTGGCCGGATTGTGCAGAGGTCCCAGAGGGAAGCACTCGCGGATAACTCTCTTAACGTCATCGTTTACGATAACGGACTTGCTGTAGTACTTACCGCCGTGGAGTACGCGGTGTCCGACTGCCTTGATCTCGGCGATATCGGAAAGAACACCGTGATCCTTGTCAACAAGAGCATTGAGGATCATCTTAACGGCAACCTTATGGTCCGGCATCGGATCGGTGCAGATGAAATCCTCCTTGCCCGGAGCCTTATATGTAAGTTTGCCGTCGATACCGATACGCTCGGCATTACCCTTGGCAAGAACGTCGCCGGTGGATGTTTCAAAAAGCTGGAACTTGCAGGAAGAACTTCCGCAGTTGATAACTAAAATCTTCATTCGTTTTCTCCTTCGATATTGTTATTTCAAAAGTAAAGCGGGGCATTTTCTGTCCCGCTTTATGATTTTGACTTAGGAATTCTGCGCCTGTACGGCAGTGATCGCAATTACACCGACGATATCCTTCGCGGAGCATCCACGGGACAGATCGTTGACCGGCTTTGCGATACCCTGGCACATCGGGCCGTAAGCTTCTGCCTTTCCCAGTCTCTGAACCAGCTTGTAACCGATGTTACCTGCATCGAGGTCCGGGAAGATAAGCACGTTTGCCTTACCTGCCACGTTGCTGTTCGGAGCCTTGCTTGCACCGATGGACGGAACCATCGCAGCGTCAGCCTGGAGCTCACCGTCGATGGCGAACTGCGGATATTCTTCTTTAGCGATCTTTGTCGCTTCAACGACCTTAGTAACATCAT
>CAJOLL010000013.1 GCA_905235455.1 uncultured Clostridia bacterium | reverse complement strand
TGCAATGTCATCGCCTTCTTCAGAATCTACATAGTAGTAAGTTCTTCCACCGAATAAAACAGCATCGTTGGTTTTACCCATTGCTTTAAGACCATCAGGAACTCCTCGGCAAAAACGGAATCTATAAAGACCTTTACGAGACGCAATTCCGACAGGTCCTCGATATGCAGAATCAGTCGAATACCGGTGATCCGGAATGGGAAGATAAGAGAATGATCCAAAATGACGTGTACTAAGAGATAGGATGATACACTTTCCCGCACACAAAAAGAACTGTCTCAATCCGTTAAGACAGCTCTTTTGCTATATGACTGAAGAAAAACTGTTTACACGTTGAAGCGGAAGAGGACTACGTCTCCATCCTTCATAATGTATTCCTTACCTTCGGATCGAACCAGACCTTTCTCTTTAGCGGCTGTATAGGTTCCGCAAGCCATCAGGTCATCAAAAGCAACAACTTCGGCACGGATAAATCCTCTTTCAAAGTCAGAGTGGATCTTACCGGCCGCCTGAGGGGCTTTTGTTCCGTTCTTGATCGTCCAGGCGCGTACTTCCTGAGGTCCTGCCGTCAGGTAGGAGATAAGACCGAGAAGCTTATAACTGGCCTGGATCATCTTATCCAGACCGGACTGGGAAAGACCGAGTTCTTCAAGAAACATAGCTTTTTCATCCGGATCGAGCATGGCGATCTCTTCTTCGATCTTCGCGGAGATGACAACGCATTCTTCTCCTTGACGGGCAGCAATCTCCCGGACAGACTTTACATAGTCATTATCCGAGCTTGTAATATCGCTTTCTGCAATATTCGCTACATAAAGAACAGGCTTCAATGTGAGAAGTGCCAGATCTTTGAGAAACTCGGACTCCTCTTCATCAAAAGAGAGGGATCTTGCCGGTTTCTCCTGTTCAAGTACCGCAGCGATCTTCTCATAGCAGTCAAGCTCTGCCTGGAACTTCTTGTCGCCGCCTTTCATCATCTTTCTTACTTTATCGAGACGGCGTTCCATATATTCCATATCAGAAAGGATCAATTCAAGTTCGATCGTCTCAATATCGCGCTTTGGATCTGCGCCGCCGTCAACGTGAACGATATTTGAGTCATCGAAACAACGGACTACATGTACGATAGCATCAACTTCGCGGATGTTAGCCAGGAACTTGTTTCCAAGACCTTCACCTTTGCTTGCACCACGGACAAGACCTGCGATATCTACAAATTCGATAACGGCCGGTGTGTACTTCTCCGGGTTATACATCTTGGCAAGTTCATCCAGACGGCTGTCAGGTACGGATACTACGCCAACATTCGGTTCGATCGTACAGAAAGGATAGTTTGCGGATTCCGCGCCGGCCTTTGTGATTGCGTTGAAAAGTGTGCTCTTGCCGACGTTCGGCAAACCTACGATACCCAGTTTCATGAAATGACCTCATCTTTGTACTTAGATTTATATATTAACAACGCCATATTATAGCACATTTCATACTTTTGTCGTCTTTTGTAGTAAAAAACAGCAGATATACAAAAAGAGAAAGAGTAAACTCGTGTAAATCCTATGCAGGAGGCACGAAATGACAAATATCTCTCCCAGAAACGCAAGCGTGAGGACCTTATATCTTCAAGGCCTGGAAGGCATGGTTGCCGAAGTCGAGGCGTCGATCTTCCCGGGACTTCCGAGCTTTGAAGTAGTAGGTCTGGGCGACTCCTCGATACGTGAAGCCAAAGAAAGAGTTCGTGCCAGCATCCGGTCCTGCGGATTTACATTCCCGAATCAGAGGCTTCTTGTCAATATCTCCCCGGCATATCTGCATAAATCCGGATCTTCCTTTGATCTTGCGATCGCTATGGCGATCCTGCTTGCCACGGGACAAGTAAAACAGTTTGTGAACGATGTTGTGATCTATGGTGAACTGTCACTTACAGGTGAAGTCCGTCCCGTACCCGGAAGCGTTTCTCGTCTTTTATGCATGGAGACGGAGAATGCGGGCACCTGTATCGTACCGAGAAAAGACAGGGAGGAAGCTTTTCTTCTCGGTGTGAAGGTCAAAGGAGTGAAAACACTGATGGAGGCGGTTTCAGTCGTTTCAGGACAATCATTTGAAGATGACAACGATCCGTTCGCCCCGATGAATGAAGATCTTCCCGAACCTTCCGTCGATATTTCGACACTTCGCGGACAACCGGCCGCACTTCGCGCCATCACTCTTGCAGCTTCCGGCTTTCATAACATGTTGCTTGTAGGGTCGCCGGGAACAGGAAAATCATTATCTGCCCGGATCCTTCAAGGTATCCTTCCTCCGTTAACGATAGAAGAGAAGATCGATCTTCTACGTGTGGAAAGTTCACTATCGGTCCTGTCCAAAGAAAGTATTGCATCCAAAGAGCGGCCTTTTCGCTATGTTCACCATACATGTACCCCGTCTGCCATGGTCGGAGGCGGCAGAAATGCCGTTCCCGGAGAGATCTCGAGAGCCTTGAACGGGATACTTTTTCTCGATGAATTACCTGAGTTTTCGCCCCAAGTCCTGGATCTCCTTCGAGTGCCGATCGAAACAGGGGAGATGAAAGTCTCCAGAAATAACTGTACCAATGTATTTCCTGCCAGATTTATGCTGGTCGGTGCCATGAATCCATGCAGGTGTGGTAAGTGCCTGGAAGCACCGGCAGAATGCACGTGTTCTCCTTCCATGATCGCTTCCTATCAGGGAAAGGTCAGTGGCGCCCTTTTGGATCGGATGGATATATTCTGTTCATTAAATCACATAAGCGAAGATTCACTGCTTGAAACTATGAAAGGTGACTATTCTCCTGAAAGTCTGTCATGGAGAAATAGAGTGGAAGAGGTCTGGGAAAGACAGTATGAGCGATGTAAAGAAGCAGGTATCGAGCCGGCAAGAAACGGAGAGTGCCGTGAGACCAATCTGGGAGAATTATTCAGATTTGGGGAGAAAGAGATGGAATATGCGGCTATGGTCGCCCATCAGATGCAGCTGTCCGTGCGCGGGCTGCAGAGAATGGTCAGGCTTTCGAGAACGATTGCCGATATGGATGACGAACGGGACGTTAAAACCGAGCATATCGTGGAAGCCGTATCTTTCCGGCTTCCCAACTGGGGAGAAAAGAAATAACGATCGAATGAAAGGACAGATATGGATACGAAACTGGCATCAGATCTATTTTGCTCACTTCTTATGGCCAACCACATTATGTCGGGAAACCAGATAATAAGCACGATCTCAAGGGCGGGCCTTGAAACAATCGAAGCTTTCTGGAGATCTCATGTGGATTATATGAATTCAGATCATCTTTCTTCTGATCAGATCGAGCGTTTCGAGAAATTCAGGAAAAGCGAGGTTTATAACAAGTTTGAAACCTATGTTAACTATGTATCCGATCATCAGATCTGTTCCATAGACCGGTTGGATTCTGCATATCCCGGATATATGCAGAATCTTACAAATATGCCTCTCGTTTTGTTTTACAAGGGCGATATCACTCTTCTTGATGAAAAAAGGTCTCGTGTATGTATTGTCGGAACCAGACGTCCGTCTGTATACGGAAGACGCGTGACACGTGAGTTTTCCGAAAAACTGTCCAGGCATGATCTTGTGATCGTAAGCGGTCTTGCAAGAGGTGTCGATACAATCGCCCACGAAGGCTGCCTCTTATCCGGAGGAAAAACGATTGCGGTTATGCCTTGCGGACTGGATCGCATATATCCGAAAGAGAACCGTGATCTATTTAATCGGATCGCCAAAGAAGGACTTTTATTGTCTGAACTTTTTCCCGGACAGGACCCGATGAGGACATATTTCCCGGCAAGAAACAGGATCTTATCGGCAATATCTGACTGTGTTCTGATCACGGAAGCAGGGAAAAACAGCGGAACTCTTCATACGGCAAGCTTTGCAGCTGCCCAGGGACGAGAAGTGTTTGCGGTTCCGAGCATCATTTATTCGGAAACAGCCGAGGGAAATCTTTCTTTGCTTCGGGACGGGGCTTCCGTTGCGATCGAGCCCGAGGATATCCTAGCCTATCTGGCTAAGGTCGTATTTTTCCGGGAATTGGAAGAAATCAAAGATGTATATAACCGCGAAGTCCTGGAAAGAAAAATAAAAGATGCGCCTGAATCGATCACTTCCGAAGAAGTCAGACGTATATTGATCGACTATTTAAGTTCGTGCGAACTCTCTGTTGACGAGATCGTAAGGGAAAGCGGACTTCCGTACAGATCTGTGATCAAGGAGCTTGGAAAGATGGAGCTGGAGGGCTGTGTTACTCGTGAACGGCAAAAATATGTTTTGACAATTCGCTTTTAATGAATTATATATAATTACTGTCAAGAACATTCAACAGGAGTTTAGCCAGCCATGAGCAAAAACCTAGTAATCGTAGAGTCCCCGGCGAAGGCGAAGACCATCGGCCGTTACTTGGGCAAAGAATATAAAATCGCTGCTTCAGTAGGTCATATCCGAGATCTTCCTTCATCAACGATGGGTGTTGATGTCCGCCACGACTTCAAACCGACATACATTAATATGCGCGGGAAAGAGAAAGTTATCCGCGAACTAAAGGATCTTGCCGGTTCGGCAGACCGCGTATATATCGCAACGGACCCTGACCGCGAGGGTGAAGCTATTGCATGGCACATTGCCAAGGTCCTAAACATTGACCTTAATGATGATTGCCGTATCTCTTTTAACGAGATTACGGAAAAGGCGATCAAAAACGCGATCATGTCTCCCAGAAAAATCGATATCGATCTTGTAAACGCACAGCAGGCAAGAAGAATTCTTGACAGACTCGTAGGTTATGAATTAAGCCCGCTTCTTTGGAGCAAGGTCCGTAAAGGCCTTTCCGCCGGACGCGTTCAATCTGTAGCTACAAAACTTGTCGTAGACAGAGAAAAAGAGATCGAAGCATTTGTCCCGGAAGAATACTGGAACATCAATGCCGAACTGACTCCGAAGAATATCAGTTTCCCATTCAAGGCCAGATACCATGGCGAAAAGAAGAACGGCAAGATCGAGAAGGTAAAGATCTCCAGTAAGGAAGAGACCGATGCGCTTCTTGCAAGGATCAGAAACGGTGATTATTCCGTCGATTCCGTTAAAAAGGGCAGAAAGCTTCGTCAGCCCTTTGCTCCGTTTACTACAAGTACTTTGCAGCAGGAAGCTTCAAGAAGGATCAGTTTTACCTCCCGAAAGACCATGAGTGTCGCTCAGCAGCTTTATGAAGGTGTTGAGATCAGCGGGCAGGGCCAGGTCGCTCTTGTTTCCTATATCCGTACAGACTCCGTCCGCGTTTCGGATGAAGCAATGACAGCGGCGAGAAAACTGATCACCGAAAAGTATGGCGAGAAGTATCTTCCGAAGTCCCCGAGAAAGTATTCGAATAAGAACTCTGCCCAGGATGCCCACGAAGCGATCCGTCCGGCTCACTTTGAACTCGATCCTGAGTCGATCAAGTCTTCTTTAAGCGTTGATCAATACAGGCTCTATAAGTTGATCTGGGATCGTTTCCTTGCCTCTCAGATGTCTTCTGCAGAAGTAGATACGGTCTCTCTTGATATCATCTGTCAGAACTCTATCTTCCGTGCACAGGGTGAAACGATCCAGTTTCAGGGATTCCTTGCCGCTTATGCAGATGTTGCCGAAGATACATCTGATGATGATAAGAACGTAAAGGCAAAGCTTCCGGACCTTACTGACGGGCAGGTCCTTGACCTGATCGATATTAAGTCCGAACAGAAGTTTACTCTCCCGCCGGCGAGATATACCGAAGCCACTTTGATCAAAACACTTGAGGAAAAGGGTATCGGTCGTCCGTCTACTTATGCACCGACGATCTCGACGATCCTTGAGAGAAACTACATCGACAAGAAGGGTAAGATCATTTATCCGACGGAGCTGGGAAAAGTTGTCACGCTTCTCCTTTCCGAGAATTTTACCGAGATCGTAGATGTTTCTTTTACGGCGGAAATGGAATCTAAACTGGATGAGATCGAAGTCGGAAAGAAAGACTGGGTCAATGTTTTAGGAGAGTTCTATCCGCCTTTCCATGAGCTTATCGTTAAAGCCGGCTCTGATGTTTCGAAAGTAAAGATGGAAGAAAAACAGACCGGCGAGAAGTGTCCGGATTGCGGCGGCGACCTGATCATCAAAGAAGGACGTTACGGTCAGTTTGTCGCATGTTCTCACTTTCCGGAGTGTAAGTATACCCGTAATGTAGAGGTTACTGTAAAGGGATCCTGTCCGCTCTGTGGATCAGGTCTTGTTTCTCATCGTTCGAATAAATACAAGGGAAGGATATTCTATACTTGTGATAAGAAGGGTTCCGCTCCGGAGTGCGGTTTTATCAGCTGGTATCTGCCTGTAGAAGGCCAGAAATGTGATACTTGCGGCAGCTATATGGTCTGGAAGAGGTTCCGCGGACGCGCTTATCCGAAGTGTGCGAATTCGGAATGCCCGAAAAACTTGACAAAGAAGTCCTCAACATCTGAGGATGAAGAGTCGCCGGAAAAAGAAAAGAAGAGCATAAAGAAAAAATCTTCTAAGAATGAGCAAGAGGATTAATATATGGATATTCCGGTAATCACGATCATCGGAGCCGGTCTTGCGGGATCAGAGGCGGCGTATCAGGCATCACGTCTCGGGGTGAAGGTGCGTCTTTATGAGATGAAGCCGAAAAGAAAGAGTCCGGCACATCATAGTAATGGCTTTGCTGAACTTGTATGCAGTAATTCTCTTCGATCGAATCAACTGGAAAACGGTGTCGGGCTTTTAAAAGAAGAACTGCGTATACTTGGTTCTTTGATTATGCAGTCCGCAGATCAAAGTCAGGTACCGGCTGGCGGAGCTCTTGCTGTAGACCGTGAAGAGTTTTCGAGTTTTATCACAAAAACGATCCTGAATGATACCGATATTGATGTGATCTATGATGAGATCCACAGTATTCCGGAGGATGGTATCGTCATCATTGCGACAGGTCCGCTTACGGATGGAGATCTTTATGACAGTATCATGGAAAAGATCGGTCATCAGGATATGCACTTTTTTGATGCCGCCGCGCCGATCGTAACAGAAGCCAGTATCGACAGATCTGTCTGTTTTGCGATGTCCCGTTATGGAAAAGGCGGCGACGACTATCTTAACTGTCCGATGAATGAAGAAGAGTACCGTCGGTTCTATGAGGCAATTACTACAGCGGAACTTGCCGATGTAAAAGGTTTTGACAAAGAGACGGTCTTTGAGGGATGCATGCCGATCGAGACGATGGCCAAGCGCGGATATGATACGATGCGTTTTGGACCGCTGAAACCTGTTGGCCTTATCGATCCCAGAACAGGAGAAGAGCCATATGCTTGTGTGCAGCTTCGTCAGGATGACCGGAGTGCGTCGATCTATAATATCGTCGGATTCCAGACAAGATTGAAATTCCCGGAGCAGAAGCGAGTCTTTCAGATGATCCCGGGCCTTCAAAATGCCGAATTCTCCAGATATGGTGTTATGCATCGTAATACTTACATCGAATCTCCGAAGCTTCTTTCTTCCGAATACCGGATGAAAGACGATCCCAAAGTTTTCTTTGCAGGACAGATCACGGGTGTTGAAGGATATATCGAATCTGCGGCCTCCGGTTATCTGGCAGGATACTATGCTGCACTTTCTGCGCTTAACAAGAAAAGCCCGGTCACTTTTTCTTCTGAAACCATGATCGGCGCTATGGCAGCTTATATATCGGATCCATCCGTGAAGAATTTTGCACCGATGAACGCCAATTTCGGTCTGATAGCTCCTTTGGGATACCGGGTAAAAGGCAAAAAGAAAGAGAAGAATATGGCATATGCCGAACGTGCACTTTCGGAAGTGCGCCAAAACAATGAAAAGATGGAGGTGCTAAGAAAATGAGTCAACAACCTCTGATTTCGGGAGACTGGGATAAGGTAGAAACGAAAAAGGGCTTTTTTCGTTCCTTTGCCAGAGACTGGGGCAAAGTATTCGGCGGCAACGCATTTTTGCTTTTGGGGAATATGATCATTTTTGTTGTCGCTCTTTGCGTGGTCATGCTTTTTCTTCCGATGGTCTTTCCGTTTTTTCTTCCTGATAAACTGAAGGAGTACATTCTGGATACCGGACTTGTGGACAAGGCACTGGTAACGGATGAGTCGGTAAATAACATCTATTTTCTTATGTGTATGATCAGTTCTTTTGCACTTTGCGGACTTGGTCTGGTTACCAATGGTCCGTTCTGTTCAGCTGTCAGCTATTACTTTAAAAATGTATTGATCGGTGAAAACGATTTTAAGGCAGATATCAAAAAAGGCTTGAAAGACAACTGGAAAAGATCGATCGGAGCATCGGTCGTTTCCTTGCTTGTTACGATCGTTCTTATCTACAATATCGGGTTTTATCAAAGCGGAGCCATGTGGACGGGTGTTGCTTCGATGGCGGCAAAATCTTTCTTCTTCTGTCTTCTTTCATTCTGGAGTTGTATGCAGCTGTTTGTCTATCCTTTGATCGCTTGTGTCGAGCTGAAATTTAAAGAAGTCTATAAGAATGCGGCATTGATGACGGTGCAGAATTTTCCGATTGCTATCTTAGTATTTTTCACCCAGCTTGTCCTTTTCATAGTGCTGCCGTTCCTGTTCGTATTTCAGTTCGGATCTACCGGTTATGCAATCATGGTCATCTTGTATCTGCTGGTTTCTTTCGGCTTTATCGGATATATTTCCATGTATCTGACTTGGCGTGCTATTCAGAAGGTCCTTAACAGCAATTTATAAGCATTCAGTTGTTTCTCATTTTTGATCTGTTAATTGTACTTTTACATATATTTGAGATAAAATAAAAGATAATCTGTTTGTGAGGTATGTGTAAATGATACAGTGTGAACGTGGTCATTTTTATGATGAGAGTCGTTATAGCGGCTGCCCCTATTGCAGTCAGGTTTCCGTAGCCCCCAGGTCCTTGACACCTCCGGTTGCTCCGAATATGGAGATCCCGACACCGTCTTGTGGAAAGACTGTAGCGGTCGAGGGCGTTGAAACAGCACCTTCTGTGGGCAAAACTGTGGCCATTGACATGCCTGTCGAACAATTCACGCCTATCAATAAGACGGTGGCTATTTCAGAACCGCCGTTGGATTTTCCGCCGGTAACACCGATCGCGCCTTCGGCTCCGGCATATCAGCCGGCTCCTGTTCAAGCTCCTACTGCTTCGGCACCGATTCGGACGCCGGTTGCTCCTGTGGCTTCTGCTATACCGGTACCTGTCGCTCCTTTGGCGGATCCGGCGGTATCTGAGATTCCTGCTGTTGCACCTGTACCTGTTCCGGCAGTTCCTGTTCGGCCTGCATCTCCGATTTATGCGGAAGATATGAACGCCGGTATTCCGTATAATGGCATTTCTGAAACACCTGAACGTATCCTTACCGAACAGATCTCGATCGATCTTCCCGTTACGGGTCTTGGCGTTTCCGATCATCCGAAGCCGATCCTTCAAGAAGAAAAGTTCTATCAGTCCTCTCCGGACAGACCATATGCTGTTACCGGTCTTGGTGTAAAAGAGAACCCGACTCCGATCCCGAACGATGTCGGTGCGACTTTCCCGATTCCTTCGGAAGGTAACGGAACTTCTGTATCTTCCCGGCCCGGACAGGCGGAAGCAACTGCTTTTGCCGCATTCGGCTTCCCGGGCGGCCCGATGCCCGGTATGGTTCCCGGTGTTCCGATGCCGGGTGCACCTTTGGCCTCGCAGATTCCTTCTACTCCTGTTGTTACAGAACCTGTAGAAGAGAAGGCTCAGGAAAGCCTTGTACCTGAGGCTGCGCCACAGACCGTTGTTTCAGAAACCGTTCCGGAAACTCCTGCTTCTGAACCGATCCCTGATTTTCCGTCTTCTGAAGTTGCTCCTGAGATCCCGGTGGATGCTCCGTCACCGATCATTGAAGAACCAAAGCCTTCTGATCCGAATGCTACTGTTGCTTTGACGGAATCGGATATGGATTTCATTCCGCGTGTTCATGCCAGAGCTTTCCTCGTGGGCATCGATGGACCTATGACGGGTGCCAGTTATGTATTCCAGGAGTCCAGAGCTGTCATCGGACGACAGAAGAATTATGAGATCTCTCTGTATCGAGACAATTCCGTTTCCAGAAGCCCGCATGCGATCCTTACATACAACAAGGATACTCTGCATTATGCCGTTACTCCGGGGGATGCGGAAAAGAAAGTGTCCGTTAATGGTGCTTTTATCACGGGAGAGACTGAAGTGAAGCTTTATGATGTGATCGGTGTCGGTCAATCCCGATTGCTGTTCATTCCTGTATGTAGCGAGAAGTTTGCATGGTAATGTCGCTGAATCAAATCGTTGATACGTATACCAGGTATTTCGACAAGGTAAAGTGGATCTTTGCCGCCTGCTTTGTCGGTTTGCTGATTGTTTTACTTATTCACATTCTTGTTTCGGGTAAAAAAAGGAAATCTTCAGACGCTCCGGGAGATCCTGAAAATCCTGAAAAAAACCGATATATGGATAACGGAAGATTTCGTATAGAAATCGGTAATGTCCAGGGGACCGGCGAAAGAGAAGAGCAGCAGGATGCATTTGCTTTTTCTCCCAGTTCGAAATGGAAAGATAAAGGCTTTCTTGCCGTTCTCTGTGACGGCATGGGCGGCCTTGATTCCGGTGCGGTGATCTCAAATAAGCTTGTTTCAGATATTATTTCCGAGTTTCCGTATTCTTTTGACAAACTGAAAGACGGATGGATCCTTGATGCTCTTTCAAATGAGATCTTTCAAAACTATGCCGGCAGAGGCGGAACTACGCTTATCATCACTTATCTCAAGGATGATAAGATGTGGTTCGCATCCGTGGGTGACAGTGATCTTCTGCTATTGCGTAACGGACGCCTCTATGCAATGAATTCCCGTCAGGAGTATGGGAATACTCTTCTTATGCGTGCTGCGGAAGGCGCGTTATCGGTCGATCAGGCGCTTTTACACTCGGATGCTGCGTCGCTTACTGAGTTCATGGGGGCGAAACATACCAATCCGGACTTTTCGATCGTGCCGTGGCAGGTCATGGACAATGATGTGTATTTGTTGTGTTCCGATGGTATCAGTGATACGCTTTCCTTTGAAGAAATCAGGGAAGCCATGATGCATACTCCTTCGGAATGCGCGAAACTCCTTGAAAAAAAGATCATTCAAAAGAGTAAGAAATATCAGGATAACTACACGGCAATCATATTTGCCGTGCGTAAAAATGGAGGTAATAGTTGATATGAAGTGGGTAAGACGTATCTTTATGTTTCTTCTGATTCTGGCGATCGCGGGGTGTGGAGTGCTTGCATTCCTGAGCTTCAAAGATTGGTCAGATGCAAAGGAAGAATATGATGAAGTAAAAGAAGACAAATATGAGGCGGATGACGGGTTTGCAGGTTTTACACCGGAAGAAAATCAGAAGTCCGTAGCCTTTATTCTCTGCGAAGCGCCGGACTATTCTGCATTAGCCTGGGGTTCATCTTATGCGGTTGGCAGTGATGTGGACGGTAAGGTGCAGTACCTGGTTACCAATGGTCACGTAGTTCAGCCTCATAAAGATGATGGTTTTTCGATTAACGTTGTATTTGAAGACGGAGAGATGGTGACTCCGGAAGTCGTTTTCTATGAATTCGATGAGAATCTGGATATGTCTATTCTTAAGCTTCCTGAGCCGGTAAGCATGAGACATGCCGTTGTTATCCGTGATTCAGACACGGTCACTGCAGGCGAGAAGTGCGTGGCGATCGGTTATCCGGATAAGGCCGCAGAAGTTGACTCCAATTTCTCCGGCGATATTTCCAGCCAGTCTGTTAATTCCGGTATCATTTCCAATACAAATGTTATTCCGGCAGGTGTTTCTTATAAAACATTCCAGCACGACTCCTTTATATCACACGGCAACTCCGGCGGACCGCTTTTTGATAAGGATGGTTTCCTGATCGGTATGAATACTCTTGGCCGCGAAGATACTGACAGCGTTAACTACGCCATCGTTTCCAATTCCGTCAAGGACATCCTTGACGCATATGATGTCGACTATATTACCAGTGAAGATTATCTCGATGATATCAAAAGTGAACAGGCCGCTGCGAAGAAGAAGTTTGATAAGAAGCATGAATCTGATCTTTCCGATGCGGATGATGAAGTTACAGAAGCCAGAAACAAGACGCTGGTATTTGTGATAGCGGCTGCTGTCTGCGCGATTGCTTTGCTTATCCTTTTCATCGTCGGGAACAAGAAAGTCGTTTTAGTAGGTGAACAGGATGACGGAAGGAAGTCCTATCTTGTTTGCACAAAGGGTATTTTCGCAGGCCAGTCTTTCGAGATCGCTGATAATACTATGACGATCGGTCGTGACAAAAATTCCTGCACATTTGTATTCCCGGAAGATACCCCGGGTATCAGCTCGAATCACTGTTCCGTATACTTTGATGCCAGAACAAAGACTTTTGTCCTGACAGATAACGGTTCCACATATGGAACATATCTTAGCAACGGAAGAAAACTCACAAAGGGTGTTCCGGAAAAGCTGATTCCGGGATCTACATTTGCTCTTGCTGATAAAGCAAATGAATTTATGGTAGACAGAAAGTAAGATGGATCATTATTCGTACACAAATACCGGCGGACACGAGCCGAACTGCGATTATGCGCAGGTCATCGAACACGATGATCAGGTTTTGATCGTCCTTTGTGATGGCCTCAACGGTATGCCGAGCGGCGACCAGGCAGCAAAGATCATATCAGAAACGGCAATGGCTGCTCTTCTCCAAGGAGAAGGGCCGGCAGAAGTCTGTGTGACTGCCAACAGGAAATTCCGCGAAATGCAGTTTGACAACGTGGATTTCAGAAGAGCCGGTGCTACGATATGTGCCGTCCGTATCCGTGACGGTAAATGCGAATGGGCTAATGTAGGCGATTCGCATATCTATCATTTTTCGAGTGGAGCACTTGTCCATCACTCCGTTGACGATACCCCGACGTATCGTTCCTTTGAACGTAGTGAGATCGATTATGAAGCGATCCGCGAGCAGGAAGACCGTACCGGAATAACGATCTGCATCGGGCAAAAGGAAGACATCGTTCCTCACGAAGAATCTTTCGATATCGAAAAAGGTGACGGGATCCTCGTATGTTCCGACGGTCTGTGGGAATATGTATACGAGACGGAAATGCTCATTGATCTTCATAAGTCCTATACGCCTAAGGATTGGGCAGAGAAGATGATCCTTCGTGCTATACAGAGAAGTCATCTCAAAGGTGACAATTTAACTTTGGTAACTTACATAAAACAGGCAGGTTGAAGGCATGGATACGAGTAAGCTTTGTTTTGGATGTTTTAGTGATTACGACGGTTCAGGTTCTTGCCCGCACTGCGGATATGACTTGTCCAAGGCGAAACACCCATTTGTTGCTCTTCCGATCGGTACAATCCTTAACGGACGATATCTGACCGGACGTGTGCTTGGCGTGGGCGGTTTCGGTGTCACGTATCTGGCTTTTGATATGACATTGGAGATCAATGTCGCGATCAAGGAGTACCTCCCGTCGGGTATCGCGCTACGTGATTCGGATCGTTACACGATGACCGTAAGTTCTCCTGAAGAACAGACAAAGTTCGATACAGGAGCTACCAAGTTTCTCGATGAAGCCCGCCTGCTTGCTAAACTTCGCGACGTGCCGAATATCGTTACGGTTCAGGATTATTTCCGTGAGAACAATACGGCCTATTTCGTCATGGAGTATATCGAGGGTGTCGACCTGATGAAGTATACGCAGTCGAAGGGCGGAAAACTTCCGTTCCAGGAAGCGCTCTACCTGCTGCTGCCTGTCATTGACTCTCTTGCACATGTACATGCACATAATCTTCTGCATCGTGATATCAGCCCGGACAACATCGTTGTCATGAAAAACGGAAGTACGCGACTTTTGGATTTCGGTGCGGCCAGACTTGCCGTAGATACCGAAAAGAGCAAGTCCATTATCTTAAAACATGGTTTTGCTCCTGAAGAACAGTACCGAAAGCACGGAAATCAGGGCCCGTGGTCAGATGAGTATGCTCTTGCCGCAACGATGTACCTGATCCTTACGGGAGTCATGCCGCCGGATGCGATCGAACGTGTCCATGAGGATACTCTTGTGCCACCGATTCAGCTTGGCGTGGATATGCCGCAGTATGCCAATGATGCTTTGATGAAAGCACTTTCCGTCAATGCTTCGGGGCGCTTCCCGGATATGTCTTCTTTCTCTGAAGCGCTGACGGGAAGAAAAGACACGGCGACCGTTTATTCAGCTGCATACGCATCTTCCTATACGCAGCCGCAGACTTCTCCTGCAGAAGCACTTCCGACTGCGGGTAATTCTTTTGCTGACGGACAGATGGTGGGAGGACGGACGGTAGCCATGGATCAAGCTCCTGCGGAAGAAAAAGATTCGGCTCAGAAAGTGCTTTCACCATCGATTCTGGCTGATCCGAGTCAGTCCGGAAAGCAGAATCTGCAAGATCAAAACCAGACGCAAGGTTCCGTAGCGGCACCAAAAACACAGAAGAAGAGCATCTGGAAGCGTCCTTTAACTTATGTTGTTGCGGGTATCATTGCTCTTGCAGGTATCGGTACGGCTGTAGGTGTTTATATTTCCCAAAATTACGAATTCGGTACGGCTACAACGGCGAAGAAAACGACTAGGAAAACACGTATTACTTCTGATCCGACACCGACTCCGAAGCCGACTGTTCCGGATCCTGACATTACATCGGGAACAGACGCGAATGTATATACAGACAATGTACGGAAATTCTCACTTGCGGCTTCGACGGAGTATTCGTTTGAAAACGACAACGGCCTTTTTACGCTTTCCCGATCCGATGGAGCCTGTGTGGTCTATACCGATGTGATCGACGGGCTGAATGGTATGCGCATCGATACATTGAGTGATTTTAATGCACAAAGCGATGAGATCCTTTCTTATTTTGTTCAGGATATTCTCGGATACAGCGATCTTGTTTTGACGACCGACTTTTTCTATGCGCACAGTTTTAATGGAAATGCGGCTTTTGAGTATAGCGGAAATGCAATGAAGAATGGTCAGAATCATGACATTACCTTCCTTGCTTACGAGAGAAAGGAAGAGCCGGGAGTTTTCCTGACATGCGGATTCATTCCTGCGGATGAATACGGAATGTACGATCAGAACGATGTCGATTCGGTCTGTGATATCATGACTACATTGGCAGAAAAATCGCAACGACAGACAGACTACGTATTATATGAGAATGACAGTATGCCGCAGTTTGTTTATCGTTTGTCAGAAGTTCAGTCGGTATCAGAGGGAACGATCGGAAATGACATTAAGACCCTCGATCTCGTTTTAAACACCGTAACAGATCCGGATTCGAAGCTTTTTATCATTTCTCTTGGATCTTTGGATTCGATCTCAACGGCCTGTACGGCGACCGAGCAGGCGCTCGCTTCCCAGTATAAGTTCGGCGGATATACATCGATGACTCCTGTACTTCGTACGAACAACGAGATCAGGATAAGAGATTATACGCTCACCAAGATTGAGGATGAATCAAAGACCATGGATTGCACCGCTTGCATCATCAACCTTAACGGTGATTTCTACTCGGTGATCGCGACTTGCTGTAATCAGGAAGATCTTGAGAACGTCACTTTGAATTTTACTTTGCTCGTAAAGACTATGGTCGAGTGATCACTTGTGATAGTATCTTGCGAAAAACTCATCACGGAAATCCAGAAGGCGGTCTTCAGCGATCGCCTTTCTTACGTCTTCCATAAGGTGAAGCAGGAAGTGGATGTTATGCCATGAGCAAAGACGCAGACCGAACATCTCGCCGGCCTTGAGAAGATGACGGATGTATGCGCGGCTGTAATTCTTGCATGCATAGCAATCACAGTCTTCCTCGATCGGACGGAAGTCTTCGGCACTCTTTTTGTCACGGATGATGAGTCGGCCGTCTTTTGTAAGAACGGTACCGTTTCTTCCGATACGGGTGGGGAGGACGCAGTCGAACATGTCGATTCCGCGGATAGCGCCTTCGATCAGGTAGTCCGGGGTACCGACGCCCATGAGGTAACGGGGCTTATCTTCCGGCATCAGAGGAACTGTCTCGTCGAGCATTTGATACATCAGTTCGGCCGGCTCGCCGACGGAAAGTCCTCCGATCGCATAGCCGGGAAGGTCAAAAGAGGTGATCTCTTTTGCGCTCTGTTTTCTGAGATCTGCGTAGCACGAGCCCTGAATAATTCCGAAAAGCGCCTGTTTGTCAGGTTTTTGGTGTGCATTGATACATCGCTCGAGCCATCTGGTCGTTCTTTCCAATGACTTTTTTGCATATTTATGTTCACTCGGCCAAGCACAGCACTCGTCGAATGCCATGATGATATCGGAACCGAGGTCGTTCTGGATCTGCATGGAAAGCTCAGGAGTGAGAAGATGTGCGGATCCGTCGATATGAGACTTAAAGTGCACGCCTTCTTCTTTGATATCCTTCGGACGGGCAAGAGAGAATACCTGGAATCCGCCGCTGTCGGTCAGGATCGAGTGTTTCCAGTTCATAAAGGTATGAAGGCCTCCTGCCTTTTTGACGATTTCGTTTCCGGGGCGCATCCAAAGATGATACGTATTGGAAAGAATGATCCTTGCGCCCATGCTTTCCACTTCTTCCGGAGCCATACCTTTGATCGTTGCCTGTGTTCCCACCGGCATAAAGACAGGTGTGTCGAAGGTCCCGTGCGGCGTGTGAACGCGGCCGAGCCTTGCTCCGGACTGTTTACATGTATGGATATGTTCGTAATAAACCGGATAATTGCTCATTCTTCTTCCTCCAGAGGACTCTTGATACGCGGCTTTTCCGGTGTGATGAACATGGCATCACCGAAACTGAAAAACCGATACTTTTCGGAAACGGCCGTCTTATAGGCGTTCAGGACATGTTCTTTTCCTGCAAAAGCGGCAACGAGCATGATCAGTGTGGATTCCGGAAGATGAAAGTTAGTGATCAGTCCGTCTATGCATCGGAAGGAAACACCGGGATAGATAAAGATATCGGTCCATCCGGAGCACGGATGCATACCCGGGTCTTTGCCTGCAACGGTTTCAAGTGTTCTGCAGCTGGTCGTGCCGACAGCAATGACTCGGCGGCCTTCGCGGCGCGCTTTTCGCAGTATAGCGGAAGCTTTTTCATCGAGTTCGTACCATTCACTGTGCATATGGTGATCGGAAATATCTTCCACTTTCACAGGGCGGAATGTACCGAGACCAACGTGCAACGTGATTTCACAGATCTCAACACCCAAGTCATTCAGATTGCCGAGAAGTTCGGGCGTGAAGTGAAGACCGGCTGTCGGAGCTGCGGCAGAACCTGTCTCTTTGGCATATACGGTCTGATAGCGGCTCTGATCTTCCAACTGTTCATGTATATAAGGCGGAAGCGGCATCGTGCCGGCCTCGTCGAGGACCTCTTCCCAGATTCCGTTGAAATCAAAACGGATGATCCGGTTGCCATCCTCTCTGACTTCTTCGCACTCGGCTTCCAGTCTTCCCGGAAGGAATGTCATACGCTTGCCGGGACGGATCTTCTTGCCGGGGCGAGCGAGTGTCTCCCAGTGCGTTTCATCGATACGCTTAAGAAGCAACAATTCCACGGCAGAGCCGGTATCGCTTCGAACGCCTAAAAGTCGGGCCGGAATGACCTTGGTATTATTGATGACAAGAACATCGCCTTTATGAAGCAGTTCCGGCAGGTCGGAAAAATGCTTATGCGAAACTTGCCCCGTCACACCGTCAAGAGTCATAAGTCTCGATCCGGAACGGTTGATAAGCGGGTGCTGGGCGATCAGTTCTTCTGGCAGATCATAGTAAAAATCACTTGTTTTCATAGCCTCATATTATAAATGCAATTGACGTTGATGTATAGTAGGTGGTATCATTTTATGAGGTTTTCCGTGTTGTGAAAAACAACGAAAAACCATTGAAATCTCAAAAGAAATGGAGGCATGAGTTATGAAGAAGCCCGTTTTTGTCGGTTCCGCGGTAGCGCTGATCACACCCTTTAACGAAGGAGGTGTGGATATCAAAAAACTCAAGGCTCTTATTGACTTCCATTTAGCACATAAGACAGATGCGATCTTAGTCGCTGCCACCACCGGTGAAGCGTCTACAATGCCGGATGAAGAACACCTTTCTACGATCCGTACGGTAGTTGAATATGTGGATGGCCGTGTGCCGGTCATTGCCGGAACGGGAAGTAATGATACCGCACATGGTATCAAGCTTGCCAAGGAAGCCACTGCGATCGGTGCCGATGCTCTTCTGGCCGTTACGCCTTATTACAATAGGACATCTCAAGAAGGTATCTATCGCCATTTCAGAGCGACTGCCGAGGCGACACATCTTCCGATCATCGTATATAACGTTCCGTCAAGGACGAATCTCAATATCGCTCCTGCGACATATAAGAGACTTTCCGAGATCGAGAACATCGTCGGTGTAAAGGAATGCAACATGAATCAGGTTCCGGAGACGGTCAGCCTTTGCGGCGATGATCTGATCCTTTATTCCGGTGAGGACGCACTTGTCGTCCCGTTGCTTTCCATGGGCGGTAAGGGCGTTATCTCCGTTGCAGCTCACATTGTCCCGGAAACGATGCATGATATGGTCATGGCTTTTCACAATGGAGACGTTAAGGTTGCCGCAAAGATGCAGGCAGAAATTATTCCGCTTGCAAAAGCACTGTTCTCAGACGTTAACCCGATTCCGGTCAAGGAAGCACTGAATATCCTCGGTTGGGATATCGGTTCCTGTCGTATGCCGCTTTGCGATATGAGCGAAGAGGGCAAGGCAAAGCTTGCAGAAGTTCTGAAGCAGTACGATCTTTCCTTCCACAAGGCCTGATTCGTTCCTGATCATTTAGAAAGAGAGATAACTATGTCACAAGTAAGAATTTTCTTAAGCGGTTGTATGGGCCGTATGGGCCGTGTCATTACCGACATGTGCACCGAATATGAAGACACAGTGATCGTTGCCGGTTCCGATGTCGTCAATAACCCGAATTCCACTTTCCCGATCTATTCGGATCCGACTCAGTGCAAGGAAGAATTTGACGTGATCATCGATTTTTCCCACGTCAGTGCATTTGCCAAGATCACTGAACTTGCGAAAACGAAGAAAAAACCGATCGTTATGTGCACGACCGGTCTTTCCGATGAGCAGAAAGCCGAGCTCAAAGCGCTGTCCGGGGAAGTCGGTGTATTCTATTCCGGTAATATGTCCGTGGGCATCAATGTGCTTATTAATCTCGTAAAGAAAGCTGCCGCTCAGCTTTATCCGGATTTTGATATCGAACTGGTTGAGGAACATCATAACAAGAAGCTCGATGCTCCTTCCGGCACGGCTCTGATGATCGCCGATGCCATGAATAATACCTTGGACGGTCAGCTGGAGTATGTCTATGAGCGCCAGTCTAAGCGTGCGCAGCGCGAAAAGAAGGAACTGGGTATCCATTCCATCCGTGGCGGAAATATTGTCGGAGAGCATAAAGTCATGTTCATCGGCGGAGAAGAGATCGTGACCGTCTCTCACAGCGCACAGACGAGAAGTGTTTTTGCAAGAGGTGCTGTCCGAGCCGCGAAGTATATGCTTGGAAAAGACCCCGGTATGTATGACATGCAGAAAATGATCGGAGACGATTAACATATAAAATATTCAGGAAACAGAAACGGGAGGAATTATACATGTTTCATTTTGCTTTAGATGCTGCAAGCACAGATGCTTCTCAGCCGGGTGCCAATCCGCTGATTATGATCGCGATCTTTGCGTTCTTTATTATTATCTGGTATTTCCTTGCACTTCGTCCGCAGAGAAAGAAAGAGAAAGAGCTGAAAGCGAAGATCGAGAAGATGCGCGTCGGCGATCAGGTCATTACGATCGGCGGTCTTGTAGGTAAGGTTGCCAATATCCGCGATGATGAGGTCACGATCATGACTTCTGCAGCAAATACACTCGTAACTTTTAAGAAGAATGCCGTTAACACGATTATTTCCCGTGATGCTAAGACATCTGATAAGGCTTCTTCTGAAGAGAAAAAATCTGACAAGATCGTTCTGAAGAAGAAGGAGAAAGAGGCTTCTTCCGATAAAGAGAAGGTACAGGATTCTTCAGAAACATCTGATCTCGGAGAAATCAAAGAGTAATCTAAAAGGACAGAAATAATGAGCACCGGCCGCGGCGGAATCCCCAATGAAGTAGTGGAAGAAATCATTTCCCGAAGCGACATTGCTTCGGTCGTAGGTCAGTATGTGCAGTTTACAAAGAATTCCGGAAATAATCTTTTTGGTCTTTGTCCTTTTCATTCCGAAGATACGCCGTCCTTTTCCGTATCTGCCAACAAGCAGATGTTTTACTGCTTCGGATGCCATAAGGGCGGCGATGTCGTTACATTCATCAAGGAAATCGAGCATCTGTCTTATGTAGAAGCTCTCAAGTTCCTTGCCGAAAAGGCCGGCGTTACGATACCCGAGCCGGATGATGCCAATTACAGAAAAGAAGAACAGCTTCGAAAGCGTCTTAAAGAGGCGCTTCTCGAAGCTGCTCGCTATTATTACAAACATTTCAAATCAGAAAAGGGAGAGGTAGCCAGAGCGTATCTGAAGAAAAGAGCGATCGCTCCCGCTACTGCGACTAAGTTCGGACTCGGTTATGCACCGGATGAGTGGAGCGGTCTGTATGATCACCTCGTAAGTAAGGGCTTTTCTCAGTACGAGATTCGGAAGTCCGGTCTTTTCGTTACAACCAAGAATAACAAAACGATCGATCTTTTCCGAGGAAGACTGATGTTCCCGATATTTAACGCGATGGGGGAACTGATCGCGTTTGGCGGGCGTATCATCGGTGAAGGAAATCCGAAGTATGTGAACTCTCCGGAAACCCCCGTGTATTCTAAACAGAGAAATCTCTATGCTTTGAATTTTGCCAAGCAGTCGAAGATGAAGCAGATCATCGTTGTCGAAGGCTATATGGATGTTATTTCGATGCACCAGGCAGGGGTCACGAATGCCGTGGCGTCTCTTGGTACGGCACTCACCGAAAGACAGCTGGACCTTCTGGAAAGATACTGTGAAGAGGTAGTGCTTTTCTATGATTCGGATAAAGCAGGTCAGAATGCAGCTGTTCGCGGTCTGAAGATGCTCATGGAACGAAAGAAGAAGCATACCGGAATGACGACACGCGTGCGAGTCGCAAAGGTTCCGAACGGGAAAGATCCGGATGAATTTATCCGGGAATACGGGAAAGAAGAGTTTTCCAAAGTCGTTGAATCGGCAGTGCCGGTTCTTGATTATCTTGTGGATTCCGCATATCTTCAGAGTCGAGAGGGCGGAGAATTTGACCCGATCAAATTTCAGCAACTGATCTCTACCTATCTTTCCTGGGAGGATAATCTGATACTTCGTGAAAGAGCTGCTTATAAGGCAGCCCAGATCCTGGGTGTTTCTTCCCAGTCGGTCATGTCGGAGGCAGAAAAACGTTCGGATATAAGTAAGAAAGAAGCGATCGAGCAGTCTCGCCGTGTCGTGAAAATGCAGGAAGAGATCCTTCCCGAGAAGCAGATCAGTGAAACCGCTACACGTGATGAGCTGGTGCTTATCTGCCTTTTGTCATCACTTGGTGATAAATATGCCGACTTTGTCGCGAATTATGGGGAAGAGCCGCTGGAGACGGACTTTTCATTAGGTTCGATGCGACAGATTGTAAAGAATATCCTCCCGGCTCTGAAAGAAGGAAAGCTTGATTCCAGAAAGCTTCTTGAGGCAGGAGATAATCTGATCCTAAACCGTCGCCCGGCCAACGATACGCTCTCTGAAGCGCTGATGAGCGTCAAGTACGGCGATAATGCCGAGGATCTCATGAGGAATACACTCGATTATCTTTATCGGGTAAGAATGAGCGTATATACAAAGCAGAAGGATGTCCTTGCCAGAAGACTCGATGTCATGCCGGAAGGCCCGGACCGTGATGCGACGGAGAGCCTTTTGAGATCGACGCTTTCGTATCTCACTGAACTGAAAAAGAAAATGGGTAAACGCTGATGATAGATGGTGTTGAAAGTGTTGTTCTGTCCCCGCGTTTACGAGCAGTTGCCGATTTGATTCCTGAATGTGACACGGTCATAGATGTCGGATCCGACCACGGCCTTTTAGGCTCCTATTGTCTTTCCTTCGGGATCTGCAGGTATGTTATTGCTACGGATATCCATGAAGGTCCTGCCATGCGGACGCTTCAGCAGATGAAAGAATATAGGGACCATTGCGAGATCAAGGTGACCGACGGACTTTCCGGCATAAGCCTTAAAGCCGGGATGAATGCCGCAATCGCAGGTATGGGAGGTCTTGAAATCAGTAAGATTCTTAAAAATGCACTTTTTTCAGATGAACGCATCCCGAAGGGTATGAAGTTTATCCTTCAGCCGCAAAAATCCCACTATGAATTAAGGGCTTTCCTCAGTGCGAACGGATTTGCTATTCAGAAGGAGAGGATTGTTATCGAAAAAGAACGGTTCTTTTACACCATTATTCTTGCGGTATATACGGGCGATGCGTATGACCTTTCAGAGGAAGAGAAATACCTGGGGCCGGTGCTCCTCAAAACTCGGCCGGAAAACTACTTGAAATACATTGCGCATGAGAAGGAGGTCTTTCTGAAAAGATCTCTCGGAGATCCGAAATGTGCCGAAATCTTGAAAAACTGGGAGAAGTACTTATGAGTGATTATTATGTAAAAGACGTTATTGCGGCGATGGAGAAGATCGCTCCGGTCGAACTTGCCTGTGAATGGGACAGGATCGGTCTTATGATCGGAGATGCCAACGAGCAGGTAAAAGGTGTCCTTCTTGCTCTGGACGCGCAGTCCGAGTCGATCGATGAAGCGATGAAAAACGGATCGAACATGATCATCACGCATCATCCGTTGTTCTTTGACCCGCTCACATGCGTGGATTATCAGACACCGCGGGGAGCAAATGTAAGAAAGCTGATCAAAAACGATATTACACTTTATTCTGCCCATACGAATCTGGATAAAGCAGCAAACGGCGTCAATAATGCGCTTGCTTCGGCACTGGGTCTTGTCATGCAGATCAGTTTGGAAGATGTGGAAATAGGTCTTTGCGGAAGTGTCGGCCAGTCTTCCGTTTCGCTTTTCGGATTTGCCGATATGGTCAAAGAAAAACTGGGAGCAAGTGGTCTGATCCTCAATACGGATAAGGATAAGGAAGTATCACGTGTATTCGTGCAGGGCGGTGCTTTTGAAGAAGAATCGATCCCGGTCCTTAAGAGTTACCGTGTCGACGTCGTTGTCACCGGCGAGATGAAACATCACAACATGGTCGACTTGGAAGAATCCGGCATTGCAGTCATCGCGGCAGGCCATGAAGTCACAGAACGCATAGTGCTTCCCAGTTTGAAAGAACAGCTTTTGAACATATTGCCGAAATTGCCGGTTTCTGTTTATAACGGTCATAAATGGTGACAAAATCGCTAGAAGAATCAACCTCGTTCGATTATAATGTTATATGTTTTCTGAGCTGGACCGGATGATCGCGGGTACAGGTGCCGAAAGGCCGTGCGTGAGGAAAGTCCGGGCTCCATAGGACAAGGGTGCCGGGCAGTTCCCGGTGAAGGTAACTTTAAGGAAAGTGCAACAGAAAAGAAAACCGCCACATCCTTCGTGATGTGGTAAGGATGAAAAGGCGAGGTAAGAGCTCACCGGCGGTACGGTAACGTATCGGCCTTGTAAACCCCACCCGGAGCAACGCCATGGAAAGACATTACTGCGGTCCGCAGGTCTTGAGGAGGCGGCTTGAGCCGGAACGAAATTTCCGGTCTAGATAGATGATCATCTTCTACAGAACCCGGCTTATAGGTTCAACTCGGAAAACGTTGTCTGATAAATACATGCTGTCACGGCGTGTCGAAATAATAGAAAGAAGGATGAACACATGGCGGAATCTTATTTGAGTCGAGGAGTATCTCCTACGAAAGACGATGTGAAAATGGCGGTTGCAAATCAGGATAAGGGTGCTTTTCCGGGGGCTTTCTGCAAATTGATCGATGATCTCGGCGGAGATCCGGATTACTGCACGGCGATCCATGCAGACGGAGCAGGTACGAAATCTTCCGTAGCTTACATCGCTTATCGCGAGACAGGTGACCTTAAGTGGTTCCGTGGCATCGCTCAGGACTCTCTGGTCATGAACACAGATGACCTTGCCTGTGTCGGCGCGATCGAAAAACTCTCTCTTTCCAACACCATCGGCAGAAACGCCCATCGAGTTGACGGTAAGTGCATCGCAGCCGTTATCGAAGGCTATAACGATATCGTTTCCAAACTGCAGGGTATGGGCTTTGATCTTTCTATGTGCGGTGGTGAGACCGCGGACGTCGGAGACTTGGTCCGTACGTTGATTGTTGACTCTACGATCGTTACACGTGTTGCCAGAAAGAACGTTATCAATGCGGCGAATATCAAGCCGGGCCACGTCATCGTCGGTCTTGCTTCTTTCGGCCAGGCGACATATGAGGATTCCTATAATTCCGGTATTTCCAGTAACGGACTTACAGCGGCCCGTCATATGCTCCTTTGCAAGGATTATCTTAAGGAGTATCCTGAGTCCGTTTCCGAGACGATCCCGGAAGATAAGGTATACTGCGGTAAGTTCCGTCTGACGGATAAGCTTCCGAACAGCGAGCAGACGGTTGCCGAGGCGATCCTTTCTCCGACAAGAACTTTCCTTCCTGTCATCCGTGACGTTCTTGATGCCTATCGCTCATCGATTTACGGTATCATTCACTGCACCGGCGGCGGACAGGCAAAGTGCCGTGACTTTGGTAAAAACATCCGCATCATCAAGGATAATCTCTTTGATCTTCCGCCGATTTTCCAAGCGATCTACGAGTCAGGCGAGATTCCGATGAAGGAAATGTACCAGGTATTCAACTGCGGTCACAGAATTGAGTTCTACTGCGATGAGAGTGTTGCTTCCGATATTATGGAGATCGCCGGAAAGTACAATATCGATTCCCGTATCGTCGGCCGCGTTGAGGCACTGCCTGAGGGGTCCGAGAATCAGGTCGTTATCCGGAGCAATGGTGAAGAGTACATCTACGGATGATATGTTTTTCCTGAATCTGAAAAGACCGAAAATCATGGGGATCACGGCATTTCTGATCGTGGTCTCTATGTTTATGTCGTCCTGTTCTCTGGGAAGTCTCCCGTCACGGACCACATCGGACAGTGCTTTTCCGGAAGAGACATCTGATCCTTCCGATACATTAGATTCCGAAACATCTGAAGAGAAGGGCATTGATACCGATCTAAAAGTACTTGCCGAGGAGTATATGCAGGTGCTCTGCGAAGGAGATCCTTCGTCGGCGGCCTTGAAATTCGATATGGGATACAGCGACATCCTTCCACCTACCTATCCTTGTGATAAAGAGGTTTTCCATACGCTTTTTGCGAATATGTCCTATAGTTACGGTACCCTCGTTACTGTTGATCATGCCGATTATGATCTTACCGTAGACTGCATACTTCCGGATATTCGCGGATGTGTCGCTGAAGTTCTGGATGATGACACATTTATGCTTGATGTGTGTACTCCTTGGATTCTTGCCATGTGTGACCAGTATGATTCACCAGAAGTGTCACAAGCGTATGCCGATATGAAGAATACTGTCCTTTTGGAAGCATTACGACGGATCAATGAGGGCGAGTTTACAGATACACTCATGTTTTCAAGCCGTTTCACGTTCCATGACAACGGAGAAGGAAAATGGTTATGTAAAAAAACGCCGGATTTTGTTCTGATCTGCGGACGCGACAATTATATGAAGAAACTTGCCTTGATCAGTATGATGACTGAATATTCTCTGGTGGAGACGCACGGAGCTTCGCTATATGTTTTTGATAAGATTACTCTTGAAAAGTACAGAGAAGTCCGTGACCTAAAGAAAAAAGAGATAATTGATGCGACTTCGGAAATGAGTTAAAAAAAGTGTTGACAGACGCTTTTGCTATCGCTATAATAATCAACGTTCGCTAAAGGAAATATCCTTTTTCGGCAGATGTACCTTTAGCTCAGTTGGTAGAGCAACTGACTCTTAATCAGTGGGCCCAGGGTTCGAGTCCCTGAAGGTGCACCAAATAAACCGAATCGGTAAATGCCGGTTCGGTTTTTTGTTTTCTTTTCCCGATTCCGACGAAAAAAGATGGAGTAAATTGTTTTATCAATAATGTGCTATAATTTCCATGTTATGTTGTAAGGTCAATATCAGGAGGAAGTTCAAATGGATAATCAATTCAAAATTGAAACAAATTGTGTTCAAGGTGCTTATCAGCCGAAAAACGGTGAGTCACGTGTAATGCCGATTGTTCAGAGTACGACTTGGAAGTATTCTTCGACCGAGCAGATGGGTCGTCTTTTCGATCTTGAAGAAAGCGGTTACTTCTATACTCGTCTTGCCAATCCGACAAGCGATCTTGTTGCCGCTAAGATCTGCATGCTCGAAGGTGGCGCTGCCGCGATGCTGACTTCTTCCGGCCAGGCTGCAAACTTCTTTGCGATTTTTAATGTCTGTGAGGCAGGCGATCACATTGTCTGCTCTTCCGCAATCTACGGAGGTACATATAATCTGTTTGCCCACACCATCAAGAAGATGGGGATCGATGCTACATTCGTTTCTCCGGATGCCACCGAAGAAGAGATCCTGGCAGCTATCCGTCCGAATACCAAGCTTGTTTTCGGCGAGACGATCGCAAACCCGGCATTGAATGTCCTGGATATCGAAACATTTGCAAAAGCAGCTCATAAGAGCGGCCTTCCGTTTATGATCGATAATACATTTGCCACTCCGATCAATTGCCGTCCGATCGAGTGGGGGGCGGATATCGTTATCCACTCCACGACGAAGTACATGGACGGTCATGCGACATCTGTTGGCGGATGTATCGTAGATGCCGGTACTTTTGACTGGGCAAAATGTCCGGAAAAGTTTGCAGGTCTTGTTGAGCCGGACGAAACTTATCATGGTGTTTCTTACACAGGCCGCTTCGGTAAATCTGCTTTTATTATGAAATGTGTTGCACAGCTGATGCGTGACCTTGGTTCCATCCCCGGTCCGATGAATTCCTTCCTTTTGAATATCGGTTTGGAGACACTGCATCTTCGTATGCCGCGTCATTGCGAAAATGCTCTGGCAATTGCGCAGTATCTGCAGAATCATCCGAAGATCTCCTGGGTATCCTATCCCGGTCTTCCCGGTGATAAAGAGTATGCAAAAGCGCAGAAGTATATGCCGAATGGTACGTGCGGAGTGCTCTCCTTTGGCGTAAAGGGCGGAAGAGAAGCTTGCGTGAAATTCATGGATTCTCTGAAACTTGCTGCGATCTGCACGCACGTTGCCGACTGCAGAACCTGCGTGCTGCACCCGGCTTCTCATACACATCGTCAGATGAATGATGAAGAACTGATGGCTGCAGGTGTCAGCCCGGATCTGATCCGTTTCTCTGTCGGTATCGAGAATAAAGACGATCTCATCTCAGATATCGAGCAGGCTCTGGCAAACGTTTGAAGTATCGGTTCTGATTTTCGAAATCGATTTCGAAAAAGCATTTCTTTTTACGCTCCTTTTATGTAGAATAGAAGGAGCGTAAATATTTCTCTTAAGGAGGATCAAGACATGAAAATTTATAGCGTTTTGGATAAAGAATTCGCACCATACGGTAAGGTTCTTGAAGGGTACGATGTATCCGATCTTATCAAGGCTCTTGATGAGAAGACCCCTCTTCCGGACGGCGTCGATTATGTGATGAGCTGTGCTGATCTTGAGTACACAAATGCTTTTGGTGTTCTTCAGAACAATGCATATGGCGGAATGCCGATCCAGCTTGGTTACTGCAACGGTCATAACACGAAGCTCAACTGTCTCGAGTATCACCGTGACAGCGAACTGAACATCGGTTCCACCGATTTTATCCTGCTTCTTGCCAAGGCGGATGATATCGTTGACGGTAAGCTCGATACATCCAAGGTCATGGCATTTAAGGCGGAAAAAGGACAGGTCGTTGAAGTTTACGAGACATCCCTGCACTATGCTCCTTGCTCGGCTAAGAAAGGGGAAGGCTTCAAGGTAGTTATCGCTCTTCCGAAGGGCACAAACGGTGCTGTTCCGGCGCTTACGGCTTTCAATGAAGAAGATAAGTGGATGACAGCCTGCAATAAGTGGCTTCTGGCTCACGAGGAATCCTCCGAAGCAAAGAGCGGCGCTTATGTTGGTCTGACAGGTGTTAACCCGGATATCGCGGATCTGATCTGATTCAAATCATAAAAATCGAAAAAGAAATAAGCTTTCTTGTGCTGGTCCTCGGCTTTGCCTGCGGAGGCACTTCGAAAGCTTTTTCTTTTTCCTTTCTATGATGATTTAATCAGAGTGAGATCGTCGCCGGAGAGATTTCTTTTGCTTAGAATAATGGAATGAATCAGATTAAATCAGTGGCTGCGTTTTCGGCGTGTTATAATGTGTGTATTCTTTGGTATTGAGGTAATTTGTTATGGGTAAGGCTTTATTTAATGAGAACCCGGTTTCGGTTTCTTTTGAGACGCTTCCGGGGCAGGAGTATCCGAAAGTTCTAGATATGGATGTAACGGCAATGAAGAAGAAGGTGATCCAGCTTCTTTCCGTTGTTACGGTGTGTGGCGCTTTGCTTGTCCTGATCGGTTTTTCCATGCCGGATTTCACTTTTGCGAGGACCTTCGGTATATTGGTCATTCTGACTTCGATCGGATATTTTACTGTGTTGTTCATTAATCTCAAAAGAGCAGTGAGCCGCATTACGATCGAACAGAATGGTTTTTCCGTCAATAACGATCACTTTGTGAATGACGGTATGTTGAAGGTGACGATCAAGCCGTTCTTTCCGATCGCCGGAGCAGCGGATAATGTCTATTTGACGGTGTTTTCTTCAACCGGGAAGTATAAATACTGGTTTGGTGTGAAAGAAGATGAAACAGCAAAAGCTGCCAGATCGGCTGTGAAAAGTGCTCTTTCGCAGCTTGCTCCTCCGATCCACTTCTAAAGAATTCAGATCGATGAGAAATCAGTAAAACAAAATCTCTCAAGCGACGAATCCGGTGCGCTTGAGAGATTCTTGTTTTTAGTCAATGTATATTGAATCAGCCGAAGAACTCCTTGTAGAGCGTTCTGACCGCATAAGAGCAGTATTCTTCACGAACACCGAACATGACGGAGATCTCGGAAGCTCCCTGGTTGATGAGCTCTAAGTTGATACCGGCTTTGGAAAGTGCGGTTGCGGCTCTTGCCGTAGTACCTACCGTATTTGCCATCGCCTCACCGACGATCATGACGATCGCAAGATCGCGGTTCACGGATACGTTATCTACGTTCAGCTCGAGACTGATACGCTGGATGATACGGCGTTCTTTTTCAGGCGTGAACTCGGAAGATCTAAGGATAATGGAAATTGAGTCAATACCGGAAGGCATGTGCTCGATGGACAGACCTTCATCGGCGATGATTCCGAGGACCTTAACGAGAAATCCTACTTCGCGGTTCATCAGGTATTTGCTCATGTTGAGGGCACAGAAGCCCTTTTCGCCAGCGATACCGGTAACGAGGGAATCGTAGTGGGTACGCTTGCTGACGATCATGGTACCCTTGCCGGACGGATTGTTGGTGTTTTTGATGTTTACCGGAATTCCGCGTACAAATGCCGGGTAGAGTGCTTCTTCGTGAAGTACCTGGAAGCCGGCATAAGCAAGTTCGCGCATTTCATCATAGGTGATCTCGGTGACTGGGAACGGATCTTTCACCAGATTCGGATTGACGGCAAAAACGTTATCCACATCGGTCCAGTTCTCGTATACGGTCGCGTGAAGTGCTGCCGCAAGGATCGCGCCGGTGATGTCGGAACCGCCACGGGAGAAGGTGATGATCTCGCCTTCTTTGGAGTAACCGAAGAAGCCCGGGAAAACGCAGAGCTCGCGCAGACGGGAAAGATCTGCCAGATTTTCGTAGGACTCCGGAAGGATCTTTGCGTGACCGCCCGTTTCGGTCTCGAGAAGGAGACCTGCGACCTTCGGATTGCAGTATGTGGCCTTGTGACCGATCTTGGTGAGATATGTGGAAACAAGACGGGCGCAGCTGTCTTCACCCAGAGCCTTGGTCGCATCCATGAAATGCGCAGCGTCATTTACAGGCTGGCTTATGGATTCTTCGATGTTTTCCTTGATGGACTGCATGCAATCCGGGATCTCGAGTTCATC
>CAJOLL010000012.1 GCA_905235455.1 uncultured Clostridia bacterium | reverse complement strand
GTTTCGATCTCACGCTGATTGCGATTCTTCATTTCCGCGATTATTTTTTCCTCTTCGGTGCGTTTTTGTTCAACACGTGCACTCGCTTCCTGCTCACTCCGTTTGATGTTCGCACTGGCTTCTTCCCTTGCGGCATCCTCTCCTTCGCGAGCGGCTTTTTGGAAATCGTACTTACACATGAAGCAACGCGCAACGTTATCACCCATCATAACGCCACATACAGGACACTTCTTCATCGCTATTCTCCTCATTGCATGAATTGTAAAAACAATTATACAACGATTTTAGATATTTTTCATTCTTTCTTGGCGATTTTCACAATAAATTGACAAAGATTTTTCAGAAAAAACAAAGTCACTGTCTCAACTCAAAGAGTTCCTCCCCTTGTCTTTGATTCAAGAAAGAGGGGCCGTCTCACTTCATTTGAGGCAACCCCTCAGCATGCGAGTTCTATTATTTTGCTCTTTTCTATTTCAGCTGTCTGCTTTAAGCATCACGCAAATAGAAAAAGGCGAACAGTCCGGTCCAGATCAATATGACGCCAATGATCGAAATGATGACCAGAGTACGACAAAGATCATGCGCTCGCCGAGCGGCATACGGATTTTTCTCGTCGACTCCCGTGCAGGCTTTTACCAGACTTACGATCGCAAGCGGCATCGGGAAAAGGATCCCCAAAAAGGAGAATGCCGAAGCAACGATCAGAACAATGGAGATGCCGCGCATTGCCTCAAAATCCGGAGTTTCCGTCGCATCGATGTGATAATAATCACTTTCATCATATGTATTCAGGATCGGAGAATGTACGGATGCCATAGGATCCGGCAGATTCTCCGAAAATCCGCTTCTGTCGATCTTCATTCCGCAATCCGGGCAGAACAAAGCGTTTTCCGAAAGTTCTTTTTGACAGTTACCGCAACGCATGCATCGACCTCAAGAAAATAATCAGAAGAATCTTTTGATCGCAGCGGCAAAGATCTTTCTTTTTGCATCCTGTTCTTCGACCTGCTCACTGATGTAATCGAAGAATCCTTCAAATCCGCCGTACTCCTGATATACGCCGACTGTAAAAAGCGCAGAACCGATGATGACGAACGCAAAAGCGATAAGCATCATGACAAGAGCGATCGTGCGGTTGGATTTTTCCTCGGCTGCATTGGCGCTGTTCTTTACTTTAGAAGCAAAAACGATACCGATAATCGAAACGATGATCGATACGATCGGAAGGAGAAAGCAGCATGTGAGCACACCAAGGATAAGTGCGATGATGTTTCCGGCAAGAAGTCCGCCGGCACCGCGCGGTGTATAAAACGACGGCATTGTCGGAATCGTATAAGATGCATTCTGTGTCTGGATCGGTTCCGTCGGGATCGAATTCGGCATCACCTGCGGGATCGGAGACGGAATGACCGGCTGCTCCTCGACTTTGGCACCACAGTTCTGGCAGAAAGCGGATCCGCCCGTTTCCTGACCGCAATATCTACAAGCTGGCATAAGAATTACCTCCTGTTTTCTTTCATTTTCTAAAACAACATTATAACCTAACCATTAAGTCACGGTCAAAGCCCGAAAATACTTCCGAATATATTTTTCGTCACGACCTTCAGAATTTTCAGGATAAGATAAACCAGAAAACCCGCAAAAAGAACGACAAGCCCCAGGATAAACATTACAGTCGCCGTGCTTTTCCTGTGCTGCGCCTCGAATTCGCTTGCCGCACTTTTTACTTTCGATGCATTTACGATACCAATGATCGAAAAGATCATGGCAAGGATCGTGATACCGATCGTTTGCCAGCACATGACGATCGCAAGAACCAGAACGACGATGTTCGCAGTCAAAAGTCCCTTGGCCTCCTGCGGTCTGTAGAAATTTCCCGACGCAGTATTGTCCTGAGGGTCAATCCTTTCGGGAGTGATCACCTCCGGAGTCTCCGCCTTTTCCTCCACCGGAGCCGCCTGTTCGATAAGGACGCCGTCTACTTTGGCACCGCAGCTCTGGCAGAACTGTGTCCCTCCCGTTTCATTTCCGCAATAGATACATTTGGACATGTTCTTCCTCCTTTCAGGGAGCCAGTATCGTAAATGGCCATACCGGAATATTCCGCAGCACCGTGAAAAGCACTATGGCAACTCCGATACCGATCGCTCCTGCCGTCGGGATCCGGCTCGGGATCCACATGACTCTCTTTTTAAACAGCAGTGTACTGATTCCCACGCAAAAATACCATGCCAGAATGATGACCGCAAACGGAAACAGCAGATTGTATCCGAACATTTCAGGAATATGTCCGTGGACGAGCGCGTGAAGAGCTCTGGTATTTCCGCAGCCCGGACAATAGATCCCGAAATGTGTGTAGGTAAAGCAGGTCGGCGTCGCACCGGGCGTCTTCATCGGGTCTATAATGATCATAAAAAGAAGACCCAAAAAGACGGTCGCCACCATGAGGATCATGAGCGGCCACCGTACGTAATTGCGGAATATCAACGGGGATTTCTTTCTGTCAGTATCCAAACTCCTGCACCCAGTAATACTTGCCGCCGCAATAGTAGCAGGCAACTCCGATCGTCTTATAGTCCGCCAGTATGTTCCTCTTATGATCTGCGGAATTCAACCATGCCTCCATTACCTTATCTGCGGAAGACTGACCTTTCGCCAGGTTCTCACCATAGGTCAGATCACTTACCGTATACCACTCGCTTCCGTCCGGGCGCTTATGATCCCATGTGACGACGATCTCAGCTGCACGGGTCTTCGCAGCCTTGGCAAGAGAACCGCTCCATGAAAGAGGAGCCTTTCCGTTTGCGGCACGTTCGTTATTTACCAATGTCAGGACGGCTGCCGCCATGTCATCGTTATATGATCCGCCGGTGTTCCCCATCGAATCCGACTGAGTCGGAGCGGCGGTTGTTTCTGAAGGTGCCGCTGTCGTTTCGGTCGGAGCGGCCGTCGTCGATGCCGGCGTCTCTTTCGGCGTTGCCGTCGTCGATGCCTTCGTCGTTTCAGCCGGTGACTTAGTCGTCTCTTTCGGTGCCTTCGTTTCTTTCTTCTTAGTCGTCTCGGCAGCTGTTTCCGAAGGTTTTTCCGTTTCAGGAACCGTCGTCGCAGAAGACGTTACTTCAGTATCGTCCGGTTCTTCACTGTCGGAGGGAACGGAACTGTCTTCTGAAGGATCGCTTGTTTCGGAAGATGGTTCTTCTGTGGTCGTCGCGGTAATTACAGCCGTGGATTCCTTGGAACTCTCTTTGTGATCCGGATCCAGTTCCGGAGAAAGCCCGCTGTCGTTCTTTTCAAACGGGTTGGCATCTGCATCCTCGGCAATGTTTTCAAAAGCCGTCTGATCCGTTTCGGGCTGGGGCTTGAACCAGTTGGAAGTGTCCCGGAATTCGTCCTTGATATCAGACAAGCCAAAAGCACCCAGCGCAAACACAGAAGCGATCGAAATGACCGTGAGGTTTTTCGATATTACTTTGACCAAGTGTTGCAGCTTCATTCGTCTCTCCCCCGAATCCGTTGCCTTTCCCAAACACCAAACAACATTAACTATCGATACTAATTATAGTTGTCGGATATGGCAAAAAAAGCACGCTATTATTGCAAAATTGTAAATCACGCAAAAAGGGTTGCCTCAAATCCGCTTTGAGACAACCCCGTAATGTCTTTTGTGATGCACCTTGCTGTCAGTTCTCAATTGTCAACGATCTGTCATGTTATTTTTCTTGTTTGTTTTGAACTTCCCGTAATCAGGAGAAGTTGAGGCCGTATGTGTTGCTCAGGTTCGTCTTATCACTATCTGTGAGTCGGAATCCGTTGGAAAAATCGTGATTATATCCGATGACGGCGCCAAGGAAATAACTGTTGCCGCTTGTCATCTGAATCGTATAAGATCCGTCAGCGTTTCTCGTCAGTTTTACGGTTCCATCGTTCCATTGGTCATAGAGAAGCTTGACTGTCTGGGATCCGTCGGAATTATCGTCGATCGAAATAACACCATTTCCGGGAGTCCCATAAGTAACATACGCTCTTGCATTCGTAACACCGCCGCCTGCAGCCGGAGCTTCAGTGGCTTCGGGTTCGGAAGGAACGACTTCTGTCGTGGTGTCTTCCGTAGGGGGCGTCGTTGTGGGTTCTGCGGACGGTTCTGCTATGGATTCTCCGCCGCCGCCTCCTCCGCCGCCGCCTCCGTAATAATGACCGTTCGTAGAGGACTCGCTATCGTGATGGAGCTCGTTATCTGTTGTCTCACTGCCCGGTCTTGCGCGGGTCGATGTCAGATATCCGTCTACAATCCGATCCTGTTCATCCAGGAGCGCCGCGTGGGCATTAGTCTTATACGTCATCTCACGGGTTCTCTGAATATATTGGGAAACCCCCGTCAATGTTACCGCTGCTATAAATACGATCATGGCAATGACGACCATCATTTCCATTAATGTAAAACCTTTTCTGCTTTTCATTGAAATTCCCTCCTCACTATGTCCTTGCTAAATAATGACTTTATCCTTGATGTCGTCACCACGATGTCTTTTGTTTTATGAGTACATTCTAACAAGGCGAAAGTTCAAAGTCTTGTCGATTTTGTCACAATTCTGTCACAATTTGTGTCTATTTTATTGCGAATTTTTAAACTCGGCGTCTATATTATGCATATTGCACAACATACCACAAAAAATCCTGTGGTTATGTCGCACATTTACTCATAAGAATGTGTCGGAATGTGAAATGTTGTACATATTTCAGGCAAGAGACTTTATCCGTCACTTTCCCAAAGCTCCCGGGCACGCTGAAGCAAGGCGCTTTTCTCGTTGGGAAGAACTCCGTCGATGATCTCATTCAAAAGCTGTTTCTTGATGGCACCCAGACGTTTTCCTGCCGGGATGCCCATCTCAATCAGATCTTTACCGTCCGCCGCCATCGAGGCGAAAGAAAAACAAAGCCGATCTTTGATCACCTGATCCAGTATTCTTTCAAAACGGTCCAATTCCGGGAGGCGACAGGCGCTTTTGACGGAGTGGGCGGAAATGTCGGCACGCTTGACTTGCAAAAGCAGTCGCACTCGTTCTTCACCGTACTGGGCAAGCCTTCTCCTGACACTTTTTAAATTCGGTTCAAGAGGGACATCGTGCGCTTTGACCAGAAGTACGACCGTTTCTTTTGTATCGGTATCGACCTTCAAGCGCTGAAGGATCTGCTCCGTCATTACGGCACTGACCTTCGGATGTCCGCGGAAATGTCCGATCCCGTCCTGTCCGAGTTCATAACAGGAAGGCTTTCCGATATCGTGGAAAAGCATCGCAGCGCGAAGAACCGGTGTCGGCGGCGCGACCATCATGGCGGCAAGTGTATGTTCCCACACATCAAAGATGTGATGCGGATTATTCTGTTCAAAATTCCTCATCGGTGTGATCTCAGGAAGGATCACCGTAAAAACGTCAAAGTATTTTCTAAGGATTGGCGCACAGTAAGTCCCGCAGATCAGGCGGGAAAACTCTTTCCAGATCCTTTCGACGGAAAGCAGAAGAAGCGAATCCTTCTGGCGGAAGATCTCTTCGGAAGTGCTTTTCTCGACGGAAAAACCATATTCGGCGGAAAAGCGCAAGGCGCGGAGAATACGCAGCGCATCTTCCTCGAAGCGTTCTTTCGGATCGCCGACCGTGCGGAGGACTCCGGCCTTGAGGTCCCGGATCCCGCCGAAGAAGTCGATCACCGTGCCGTCCTCATCCAACGCCATGGCATTTACGGTAAAATCCCTTCGGCGGACATCTTCTTTTAAAGAGCGGGTAAATCGGACATCCTCAGGATGGCGGGAATCCGTATAATCACCGTCCACACGGAATGTCGTTACTTCAATGGGCATCCCGTCCGATACAACGGTCACGGTTCCATGGGAGATGCCCGTGGGATGGCTTTGTTTTTCGCCGAAAACAGCGATCACTTCAGAAGGCTGTGCGGAAGTGGCAATGTCATAGTCGCCGGGTGTTCGGGAAAGAAGGATGTCGCGGACGGCACCGCCGATCACGTATGTTTCATATCCGTTCTCGCGGAGCTTGGAAAGGAGAAAGGAGACCGGCTGCGGAAGAGTATGGTTAACTTTACACCTCTCAGGTTCCATTTGCGCTTTGCTCTCCGTATCTTACTTGTTTCAAGATAGAGACAGCCGTCTTCTGGTTCATCTTCTTCGGATAGTTCCAGGTCTCTGCATCGTAGAGCGCCAACCTGGCGATTTCATTCATATCTTCACTTTTCAGGAAAGAAAGATCCTTCGGCATATCCACGCGGCGGCAGATGCTCCGGAAGCCGTTGATAAAAGCTTCGGCCGCCTCTTCTTCCGTCGCACGGGCGGAGCAGATGTGACATGCCCGGGCAAGGACGGCCAGTTCCGTCTTTACTTCATTAAATTCATATTCCAGGACCGCCGGCAGAAGGATCGCACAGACCCTTCCGGCAGACACCTTGCACTTTTGGGAAATATATGCGGAAAGACTGTGGGTCATTCCGAATCCGAGCCGTCGGGAAGCTACCCCTGAATAGTAAGGCGCCATCATCATCTGAAGATAGGCGTCATTTCCGGAGCCGTGCTTGTAGGATTTTTCCATGTACGAAAAGAAGATCGGCACCGCAATAAGAAGATTGGCCTTTTCATCCGGAAATTCTCCTGACAGAGGGTTTACAAAGGCTTCGATCGCATGCGTCAGTGCGAGAACAGAGGCAGAAGCCATGTTCTCCATCGGCAGACGAAGGACCAGATTCGGATCGAGAACGACCGCCGTCGGAATCAGATATTCACTGTAGTACATGATGATCTGACGGTCGGCAAGAATAAATGCACATGCAGAGCTTTCCGCGCCGCTGCAGGTCGTCGACACCGCATAATGCGGAAGGCCGGGATTCCTGATGCGTCCGATCCCCCTCATCTGATAGAGGGATTTCTCCGTGTTTTTCAGCCACGCCGCCACCATCTTTCCGAGATCGATCACCGATCCGCCTCCGAAAGAAACGATGACTTCGCAGTTATACTGTTTGCACTGGTAAGCGCAGGACTCGATCGCGGCATTGCTCGCCATCTCTCCCGAGTGCGCCCAGACGAAGCATCTCGCGCCGTTACTCTGCAATTCTTCAACAAAGGAATCAAAAAGTTTCAGTTTCTGCGTCTGTTTGCCGCAGATCAGGAATACACGCCGGTAGCCCTCTTCGATCAGGTGTCCGGCAAGGTTTGAGAACGCACCCTCATCCGCCAGTATGATCTGTCGGCAGTCATTCATTTTCTTCGCATACCGGGCGAGTTCTTTGGTCGAAGACATAGATCTTCAATCTCCTTTTTACCCGAAAAGCATTCGGGACGAGTTCTTTTCTATCGAAATCAGTATAACATACACGTGACGGTTTCACATAAATGAAACACAGTAGTAGGATTTCTGTCCCTTTTCTTGAGAACTGAACTGATATACTTTAATCGGAGAAACGTTTTCTCCGCGAAAAGCACTGTTTTGAGGCACATGGAGAAGGAGAACCGAGCATGAAATTCACAGATGGTCTTTGGATGGTAAAAGAAGGGTACACACTGCAGATCCCGAAAGAGATCGCGGATATCGATTATTCCGATTCCGGAATCACGCTTTTCGCGCCGTACCGTGAGCAGGAGACCTCTGCCGCCGCCATCGGATCCGGACTTCTTTCCGTATCGATCAACGCCGTCGGCGCCAACATGTTTTCCATAAAGATCTGCAACCACAAAGGCAGCCGCGCGGTCAAAGCCGCTCTGGAACTGAACAGGGCTATCATCCAGCCCGTCAGCAGCGAAACAGAAGAATACTACAGTTACACCGCCAGTCTTCTTGAAATGCGCATCAGCAAAAACGGGCAGTGGGGGATCTCTTTTTACTACTCCGGACGCTATCTTACCGCCACCGAGATCGGCGGCATGGCGCACGTTACCGCGCCGGACGGAAAGACCTATATCCGTGAACAGTTATCCTTAAGCGAAGGGGAATATATCTACGGTCTGGGCGAAGCTCCCGGAAGCATCATCCGTAACGGAGGTTCCTACGATATCTGGAATGAAGATGCCGGCATGAAACTCGGCCGCTCGGCCAAGAGTGTCCCGTTCTTTATCTCCTCACGCGGGTACGGCGTACTCGTCAACAGCACCGAGTGTGTATCTTTCGAGATCGCAAACGATGCCACCTCCGACATTTCGGCAGACGGCCCCGTCACCCGCACACAGTTCTCCCTCGAAGGGGAATCTATGGAATACATTATCATGGGCGGCGCTTCCATGAAGCACGTTCTCGATATCTACTCTGAACTGATCGGACGTCCGGCGATCCCGCCGGCCTGGTCTTTCGGCTCCTGGCTCTCTGCCCCGTTCTACGAAGCTTGCGACGAAGACTCCATTCTGGATCTGGTCGAGCAGGTCGAGAATATAGGTATGCCTCTCTCCGTGATCCATTTCGGTCCGTTCTGGATGAAAGGATTCGAGTGGTCCTCTCTCCTTTGGGATAAAAACAGATTTCCGAACCCGCAGCAGATGATCAAGACGCTTCACGATAACGGCATCCGCGTCTGCGTCTGGATTACACCATACATCTCGCAGAAATCACCGCTGTTCCAGGAAGGATTCGACGGCAACTACTATATCAATTACGGCAACGGCGACATGTATCAATCCGATGCTTTTGCCCCCGGATCCGGCCTTGTGGACTTCACCAATCTCGTCGCCCGCTCCTGGTACCAGAAATTTCTCGATGACCTCATCAAAATGGGCGTCGATGCTTTCCGGCTCGACCACGGCGGCGATGCTCCGTCCGAATCTCCGGCATACGGTGCAAAAGCGGCTGCGCACGGCATCACTTATAAAAACGGACTTGAAGCAGGCAGTATGCATAATCTCTATTCCTATCTATACGAGGAAGCCGTTTACGATCTTCTGAGAAGAAGAAACGGTGAAAACAGCGCCTGCATCCTTGCTCACTCCGGCTTCATCGGATCTCATCAGTTCCCGTTCATGGCCCTCGACAACGAAGATCCGTCCTACGAAGGCATGCGCACGGCGCTTTCTTCCGGTCTTTCCCTGTCGCTCAGCGGTTTCCCGTTCTGGAGCGAAAACATAGGCGGTCTGGACGATGAAACGACGCCGGATCTTTACATGCGCTGGCATCAGGCCGCCATGTTCCTGCCGAATGCCGTATTCGGCGGCGCCACAACTTTCCGCGTGCCGTGGCAGTATGGTACCGAGGCGATGAACGAAACCTTGTTGTTCTCGAAGTTCAAACTGGGACTGATGCCTTACATCTTTTCCAGCGCCGTGGAGTCGAGTTCGATCGGCATCCCGATGACCCGCCCGATGATGCTGGAATTCCCGGAAGACCAGAACACATACAACCTCGAACAGCAGTACATGCTGGGGCAGTCTCTGCTCATCGCACCGATTTCTTCTGAAGACGGCATCGTCAGATATTATGTACCGTCCGGCACATGGACCAACCTTCTCACAAGAGAGCGAGTCGAAGGTCCGATCTGGAAAAACGAGCAGCACGGGTATGACACGATGCCGATCCTCGTCCGTCCGGGCTCGATCATCGTCGCCGGTGCTTTTGACGAAAAACCTGTATACAACTACATGGAAAACCTGACCATTACGATCTTCGAACTTCCCGAAGGCGAAGAAGTCAGCGCAGATATCTACTCTGCCGACCTGAAGACGATCGCTTCGGTAAAAGCACTGAAGCAGGACGGCAAGATCACCGTCCGCACACAGGGCATCTACGGCCAGACACGACTCGTCCTGGCCAACATCTTCCGCATCAGTTCGACAAGTGAAGGCATCCCGGAATTAAATGAATGGGGAACGATGATCATTATCGACGGTAACGAGATCGAGATCGGAGTTCTTTAATAAGGACCGCCAAAAATACAGTCAGCGCAGCAACGACCAGCACACCTCCGAGGATCATGCGGGGGGTGATCCCTCTACTCGTGCTTCCGAACTCTTCCGGTTTGTCCGTCGGTGTCGGGATCGGTGTCGGCGTCGGAGAAGGCGAAGGTGTCGGAGTCGGCGCAATTCCCTTGACGATGTGCACCTCTCCCCAGACCTCGTCATAAAGAGTCACTGTCTGAAAATCTGAAACCTCAGCAATCAGGCAGTCAAACGGATCTTTGATATAGCAGCCGCTCATCAGGATCGACTTACCTGCAATAGCAGCGCTTGCCGATGTGATATCCGCCGAAACGGAGTTAAGGACGATGTTTCCCTCCGGGCAGTATACCGATGTAACGGCATTTTTACTTTCCGCAATAAGTCTCGCCGGCTCTTCGATCGTGATCCCGGATTTTGCATAGACCGCATTTTCCGAAGCCGTGATCTCCGCCGTTGTGCCTTCTCCCAGGATCGAGACACTTCCGCCTAAGGCCGCAAGTCCTTTTGTCGCGGTATCAACGGAAAGCTTACAGCCTTCATTTATCAGGATATCCCCGTTCATGGCGCCGACCACTCCGCCGGAGCCCGTGATCGCATCTTCGATCGAGATATCGGATCCCGTCATCGAAACCTCATTATCCGCCATAAGCAGATAAGCGGACTCGGGAACCTCACCGCTTCCTTTCACGGAAATCTTCGTATTTTCTATTGTGAGAGAACCGGCCTGCGCACAGACTGCGCTGTGACACGCGTCCACTACCAGAGAAAGCGTGCCTTCGCCCGTGACTGTCAGATTCCCTTCCACCAGGATCGCCGGCGATGGCACATGTGAAACGACTTTATTGTCGCCGATAAGTTCGATCACCGCATTTTCCTGCGTACCCAAATCGATGTACATACCGTCGTATCCGTTCAGGGAAAGAGTATGCGACTCCGCGTCATATTTCCAGTTATCTCCCTTGCAGTTTCTTGTCGAAGAAAAAGTCTTTCCGTCCACGACAAGCGTGTCTGCTTCTTTTTCCGAAGCCGCTGCCGGCACAGCACAGATCCCCGCTGCGACTACTGCCGCGCAGACGACACTGATGATTCTTTTAAAGATCTTCATCGGATCCTCCCTCTCCCCTTCTCTTCCACCTACTATACCACATAAGATGGGAAAATTCGCCTTGACATTTATAGTGCCAACCACGATAATAGGGAAGTAATTCGGGGCATTAGCTCAGCTGGGAGAGCGCCAGGTTCGCAATCTGGAGGTCGTGAGTTCGATCCTCATATGCTCCACCAACACACACAGGAAGGGTCTGTCTCAAATCAGATTGAGACAGACCCGTTTTTCATTTGCAGGTGCTTTTTTAGCGATCACTTCAGGAAGCCGTTGATGATCTGCTCCTCGGCTTCCGCCTCGGTCAGACCCAGTGTCATCAGCTTGATCAACTGCTCGCCGGCGATCTTACCGATCGCGGCTTCGTGGACGAGCGCCGCATCGACGTTATTCGCCTCGAGTCCCGGGACAGCCAGGATCCTTCCGTTATCCATAATGATCGCATCGCACTCGGTGTGTCCGGAACATGCGGTATTACCATTAAGGACTGCATCAAACTTCTGATAAGAATCATCTCTGGCGACAGAACGGGAAATCACGTCTGCCGAGCAGCCTTCACCGTTGAGATCAACTCTGTAATTACTTACGGCCTTTTGATCTCCGTGGGTCATAAGACGCTCATGGACGACCAGTCTTGCGCCCTTTCCGAGCTCCGCCTTGGTATCACGGACCGTGTCATCAACGCCTTTGATCTGCGTCATCTCCATCTCCATGTAGCTGTCTTCTTCCATGTAGACTTCCGTACCCGGATTCAGGATACGCTTGCCGGTTCCATCGCCGGAGCCGTAGTGCTTTTCGACATATTTGACCTTTGCACCCTTGCCGACAAAGAAGCGGTGGATACCGTCATGCTCGCTGTCCTTCGGACCACAGTTATCGATACCGCAGCCGGCAACGATCACGACATCGGCTCCTTCACCGATATAAAAGTCGTTATATACGAGTTCCTTGATGCCGCTGGCCGTCATAACGACCGGGATATGCACGCTTTCATTCTTCGTGCCCGATTTGATCTTGATATCGATGCCCGAACCATTTTCCTTCGGGATGATGTCGATATTCGCCGAAGAATTTCTCGCGACCGCTTTACCGTTGGCGCGGATGTTAAATGCACCGACCGGGACCTTGTGAAGGTCGGCCACTTCCGCCAATAGACGGTCAGATGTAGCATCCAGATTCAGCATTTTGGATCCACCTCCTTCTTTATGATCCCCTGGCCGCATCCCTTGATGGAGGAATCTGTCCCGCTCAGTTTCGGCAACACTTCGTCCTTCGGTCCGCAGTACAGGAGCTGTCCGTCCTTCAGGACGACGATCTCATCTGCGATATTCAGGATCCTCTCCTGGTGGGAAATGATCATGATCGAGCTGTCCGAGATATTCTTTCGCATATCGTCGAAGACCTCAATGAGGTTCTGGAAGCTCCACAGGTCGATACCCGCCTCCGGCTCATCAAAGACGGACAGTTTCGATGCTTTCGCGAGGACTGTCGCGATCTCGATACGCTTCAGTTCACCGCCCGACAGGCTGCTGTTGACCTCGCGGTTGATATAGTCCCTGGCGCAGAGTCCGACCGCCGACAGATATTTGCAGGCATCCACCGTAGAGAGCTTGGTGCCCGTTGCCAGGCGAATCAGGTCGAAGACCTGGATGCCCTTAAATCTGACCGGCTGCTGAAAAGCAAATCCGATACCCTTTCTCGCTCTGTCCGTGATAGACATCTCCGTAATATCCTCTCCATCGAACAGGATCTTACCGGAAGTCGGGCGGATAATGCCCGCGATGACCTTGGCCAGCGTGGATTTACCTCCGCCGTTCGGACCCGTAATGACCGTAAGATTTCCTGTGGGGATCGTAAGACTTATATCACGGAGGATCTCTTTGCCGCTGCCTTCCTCATTCACTTCGAATGAGACATGTTGTAATTCCAGCATATTTTTCCTCCTTCTCGAGAAGAACCCGCCGTCTGAGCGCATACCCGCCTAGGGTCCGCCGGATCCTTTTCTGCAGTTACTATGTATCGTGGTAACGTCTTTGTTCCACGTTTGGATATTGTACCACGATTCGGAATCCATTTCCTGTTTCCGAGGAAACATTTAACTCAAAATTCATATCCTCCGCGATTTTTCCGGCAAGATACAGTCCCATTCCGGTCGCTTTCGACCTGGCCTGACCGCTGCCTCCGGTGAATCCGCGCTCGAAGATATACGGCAGATCGCACTTCTTGACACCGATGCCGTTATCCTCCACGACCAGGTGATTCTCCGGTTCGACATAGAACATGATCCTCGGATCGTCCGAACTATACTTGATCGAGTTGCTGACGAACTGTCCGAGCATATAGAGCAGCCCGCGCTGATCGGCATAGATCTTCTCGTCCCTGATCTTGTTGATGACGGTAAAGTTCTTCTCGAGAAGGAGCGGGCGGTATTCCTCGACCACCTCATCGATAACTTCTCGGAGGGACAGCTCCTCGAAGAGATAGTCCTTCCGCTCGCCTTTGATCCTCGCATACTGCAGCATCTGATCGACAGATCCGCTCAGGCGCGACCTTATATACTCGATCTTATAGGTCATCTCGGGATCCATGTCGTCCCTGTTGTTATCCAGGATCAGAGTAAGAAGTGCTATCGGCGTCTTTGCCTCATGTGCCCAGGCCTCGACATATTCCTCATAATCCTCATTCTGGGAAAGAAGGCGTGTCCGCTGCTGTTCTTTCTCTTCGATCAGGGAAAGAAGTGTATCCGTCCGCTCCTTCTCCATCCCGGAAAGCCTGGACAGAAGGATCTTCACATGATTCTCGTCCGGGTCGGAAAGATATTCTTCAAATGCCCTTCCGATCCGTCTTTCCCGGATATTAAGTCCCGCAAGAAGAAGCAGGAACGAGAGTATGGAGAACAGGATCAGTGCCGATGCCACGAATCGAAAAGCACTCACATCCGTCGTCCACAGCAGCACGATAAAGAAGATGTCGCTCAGAAGGACACAGATAAGGAACGGGACGCAGCTCCGGAACATGCGCAGCATTTTTCTCATGACAGCGCCTCCAGCTTGTAGCCCACCCCACGCTCCGCCGTGATCCGCACATTCAGCGGAAGTCCGGAAAGCGTTTTCTTTAGTCTCGTGAGATTTACCTGAAGTGCATTTTCATCGATAAACTCACTGGTCCCCCAGACCGCCTCGCAGATCGTCTGCTTCGGCACGGGTTTCCCGAATTCCATGAGAAGCGTCTCCAGGATCTTCCCCTGGTTCTTCGGAAGCAGCACCGACGTGCCGTCCGAAAACAGTGTATAGGTTCCGCGATCCAGAAGAAATCCCGGACCTTCAAGCATATTCGATCTTCCCTCGTATCTTCGAAGCACATTGGCGATGCGCGCCAGAAGCCTCTCCTTCCGGTAGGGCTTCGTGATAAATTCATCCGCGCCGAGTTCCAGCGCATGAAGCTCGTCCGGAAGCTGGTCACGGGAAGTCAGCACCACGACCGGGATCGCACTCTTATTCTTGACCTCCCGGCAGATCTGGAATCCGCTCTTTTTCGGGAGATTGATATCGAGGAGCAGAAGATCCGGAGTGAGCGCGAGGACTTCTTCCGTCACGCGGGAAAAGTCCTCGATACGGGTCACCCGGTACCCTTCTTTTTCGAGCATAGAAGCAAGTTCCATGGCAACCATTTTTTCATCTTCGACAACAGCGATGTGCTTCATATGTACAGAACTATTCTTCCCTTTCCGGCGTCATCAGCGTCTCGAGGAACCGGGAGCTGCTACGTTTTACGATCAGCATGTACACATATTCTACCAAACAAAAGACCACTGCAACAATCGCTACGATCGGAAGCATCTTATCCATATTCATCTTAGTTCTCGAGCTCAAGATCCCGAAGAAGAGAGACTTGGCCGCAAAGAATGTACTCGCACAGGCGACAGCGATCGGAAGTCCGAAATACCAGTTGATCTGCCGCTTCGAGCTCTTATTCATCGCCTTATGGTCCGCACCGAGCTTCACGAGCGTTCTATATCTTCCGGACGCACGCTTCTGTCCCATGAGGAACTGCACGCCGAGAATGGTATTCGCGACCACCAGGAAGATCAGGGCCAGATAGATCGTGACATAGCTCGCCGCAACCAGATAGAAAAGCTGCCGGCCCATGTTCTGCAGATAACTCTCGTAATCAAGATCTGTCTTATCCAACACTGCATTCAAGTCAGTATATGTCTTCACCATCGTACTGCGGCTGTACTTCGTCTTATCGAGAAGTCCGTTGAGATAGACCTCTTCTTTCCCTGCGCAAAAGGAATCAAAGTCCTGATCCGGCACGATCAGGGCACCGGAAAGAGTGATGAAGCTGTCGGTTACGATCGGCGCACTCTGCATCTTCCCGGTCATCACGAATTCTTTTCCTGCAAGGGTAACATGCGGTCTCTTTGAAAGGACGAGATTATCGAGTTCTTCGCTATACGTGAAACTGGTACTCCTATAGAGTCCGAGTTCGCCGTCCTTCAATTCGAGAGGTTCTTCCCCCATCGCTGTCACGAGCGCATTGTAGTCAGAGAGGCGGATCATGAACGGGAATCCGTTGATGCTTCCACGCTGGTCATGCATCTCAAATTCGGGGTCCAGCTCATCCTGAAGCTTGGCAAATTCTCCGGCCTGAAAAGCACTGTCATAGTCTTCATTTCCGACGATATACGGATGTGCGATCCGAATCTCATCGAGATAAGAGAAGTTTCCGGATACTCCGAGTTCCGAGAGTCTCGCCTTCAGGTCGTCATTTGATCCGTTAAAAAAGTTCGTGAATGTGTAGTCGACGCGCTTTGTGTCATACATGTTATACGAAGCAAATGTACCGATACCGGCAGCCAGGCAGGAACTTGCCACTAGGATCAGGATCGAGCAGATCGCAAGCGTTCCCGACTTAAAGATGACAGTATCCTCGATCTGGCGGAAAGTAAAGATCGAGAGTTTTCCGCCGGGTGCTTTTTGCGCGATAATACCGATCAGGAAACGGACCCCCCTAAACAGAAGGACCGTACCGAGAAGGCCCAGAACTACGGTATCACGGAGAGTAGCAACACTCTCCCATGCATTCCCGGAAAGACCCCGTCTATAGGCAAGTGCCAGGCATACCACACCCAGGATAAAAAGCACTGCCGAGATGGCCGGGCAGTCTTTCTTTCTGACATTATCCGGCGCATCGGAAAGAAGCGAGCCCACTTCCTTACGGGCAAGTTTTACAGAGAGGATCAGAAAAGCCAGAAGTTTAGCCAGGAAGAATCCTGCCGCCGTAAGTAGCGCTGCAGAGAGCGAGAACGTGGACTGATGTCCCATAAATCCGATCCCGACCATCTTCACTGTCACCAGGCTGATCACCTCCGTGATCAGGACAGAGACCGGAAGTCCGATCAGAAGCGCCAGAACGGAGCTGCTGACATCCTCGGCAAGAAGCATCAGGAGCAGCTTGGTCTTCTTCATACCCATCATAATATATACGCCGAACTCATGCGCCCGGCGCTCGATCTGGTATTTACTTGCGAAGTAGATCAGGGCGAAAACGATAAAGAGCGTAAAGCCGTAAAGGACGGAGATCATGGCAAACAGTTTTCTGATCGCATCCCCTTCCAGAGATTTCAGGTAGCGCATCACATCCTGACTGCCCAGAGAAAGCACCACATAAAATGCGATGATCGATGTGATCAGCGATCCCATGAAGAGCGCATTCTCTTTATGGCTTCTGACGCTGTTACGGAAGACGAGCTTAAAGAACATTTGCAGATCCTCCTCCCAGCTGTGCCAGCACTTTCAGGATGCGGTCATAGAAACTTTCGCGACTCTCATCATCTTCTTTTCTAAGTTCGTGGAAGAGTTTGCCGTCCTGGATAAACATAATCCGGTTGCAGAAAGAAGCGGCATTCGAGTCATGCGTGACCATTAGGATGGTCGATCCGTCCTCGGAATTTAGGCCCGAGAGCTTCGTCATCAGTGCTTTTGCATTCTTCGAATCCAGAGCGCCGGTCGGCTCATCGCAGAGAATCATGCCCGGGTTCAGAATCAGGGCACGGGCCGCCGCGATACGCTGCTTCTCACCACCCGACATCTGCGACGGGAACTTGTTGAGGATATCCTTGATTTCCAGATATTCCGTGATCTTCCGGAAACGCTCCGAGTCCTCATTCTCTTTGCCGCCATGAAGCGATACCGGAAGCAGGATATTCTCCTTGCCGGTCAGATTATCGATGAGCTCGAAGCTCTGGAAAATATATCCCATATCTTTTCCGCGATACTCGGCGAGCTTCGAACCGGAGAGCTTACTGATCTCTTTCCCGTCCATCTCGATCGATCCGGAAGTCGGCTTAATGACCGCGGCGATGCAGTTCAAAAGAGTGGATTTGCCGGAACCGGACGCACCCATGATCCCCAAAAATTCACCCGGCATGACCTGGAAGCTGATCCCGTCGAGCGCCTTTGTCTGGCTGTCGTCCTTCCCGTAATACTTCTTCAGTGATTCTATTTTCAAAACAGGCTGCATAGATGCACCTCCCTTCTTGTCTGGTACCATCGTAAAACAAGAATCGGAGAAAGACCACTTACATCGCATGTAAGGTTACTCGAGGATAAGGGTGCCACCGCCTAAGACTTCGTCGCCGTTGTAGAATACAGCAGCCTGTCCGGGGCTAATAGCGCGGATAGGTTCATCGAATACCAGGCGGACTTTTCGGTCTCCCAGAGGATGTGCGGTCGCCCACTGTTCTTTCTGATGGTAGCGGAGCTTGGCCTGCACGCGGACCGGATCGGTCGGAACTTCTCCACTGATCCAGTTGACGTCGTCGATCAGGGCCTCGTTGTTTCGGAGATCTTCGTCATAGACCAGGATGACCCGGTTATTCTTCACATCCAGCCGGGATACGTACATCGGCGCCGGAAGCGCCAGCCCCAGTCCTCTTCTCTGTCCGGGCGTATAGCATACGATACCCTTATGGGTGCCTAAGACATTTCCTTCTTTATCTACAAAATCACCTGCCGGATATTCATGTCCCGTATATTTCTTCAGAAAGGAGACATAGTCGCCGTCCGGGACGAAACAGATGTCCTGGCTCTCTCTTTTTTCCGCATTGACCATGCCGGCGTCCTTTGCGATCTCGCGCACCTCGGTCTTCTTCAGATCGCCGAGCGGGAACACGGTATGCGCCAGCTGCTCCTGCGTCAGGGCATAAAGGACATAGCTCTGATCTTTGGTCTCGTCGAGTGCTTTTAGAAGATGGAAACGGCCATCCCGCTCCTCGATCCTGGCATAGTGGCCGGTCACGATCACATCGCAGCCGAGGACCTTCGCGCGTTCATAGAGCTTGCCGAACTTGAGATAACGGTTGCAGTCTATACAGGGATTGGGCGTGCGTCCGTGCTCATAGCAGTCCACGAACTTGTCCATTACTTTCTCCCTGAATTCATCCTGGAAATTAAAAACATAGTAAGGGATGCCGAGGTGCATGCAGACAGATCTGGCATCTTCGACATCATCCAGGGAACAGCATGTCTTGGGATTTGCGACGACGATATCGTCATTGCTGTAGAGCTTCATGGTACAGCCGGTGCAGGCATAGCCCCGCTCCAGCATGATCTTGGCTGCCAGCGAGGAGTCCACCCCGCCGCTCATGGCGATCAGGGCGCTGCTCATTTGCCGAGTTCCAGCATCGCATCGATGCACTTTCTGGAATCGCGGATCAGCTCATCACTCATGAGGATCTCTTCCCCGCCGATGCCCAAAACGGTACGGTAAACATCTGCCAGCGTCGTCGCCTGCATGTTGTGGCAGACGCAGTCTTTGGACAGTGCGTAGAAACTCTTTTCCGGGCAGTCGAATTGCAGATGCTCGACAATACTGTTTTCTGTCGCGATGATAAACTCCTTATCCTCGCTCTTCTTTGCATATGCCATGATCTCTGTGGTGGATCCGACGAAGTCCGCCTGTGCGACGAACTCAGGTCTCGCCTCCGGATGGATCAGGATCTTCGCTTCCGGGTGTTCTTCTCTTGCCCGGTCGAAATCTCTCTGTGTGAAACGCAGATGTGTCGGGCATCCGCCATGGACAAGCTTCATCTGCTTGTTCGGAAGTTTCTTACCGATCCAGTCGCCGAGATTACAGTCCGGTACGAAAAGGATCTTGTCGTTATCGATATTGTTGATGATCTTTACTGCGGAAGAGGATGTGACCGCCACATCGCAGAGCGTCTTCAGTTCCGCGGTCGTGTTGATGTAGGCAACCACGGTGTGATCCGGATTCTCAGCCTTTAGTGCTGCGAGCATCTCCGGCTCGATCTGTTCCGCCATCGGGCATCCTGCCACCGGATTTGCCAGATAGACCTGCTTTTCCGGAGAGAGCATCTTCACCGTCTCCGCCATAAAGCGGACGCCGCACATGATGACTTTCTTCGCGGAGACCTTTGCCGCCTCCTGAGCAAGTCCGAAGGAATCGCCGATATAGTCCGCGACCTCCCAGATGTCATGGCGCTGATATGCGTGCACTAAGATACAGATATCACGCTCCTTCTTTTCCTTGATGATCGCATCCTGCAGTTCACGAACCGTCATATGGGTACCTCGCTTTAGTCGTTGATGAACATCGGGAAATAACTCTCGATGTCGTCGAAGAATTTCTTTAAGTGGATCAGGTCTGTCGCCGCCTTATGCACGGTGATCGCGATCGGAAGATATTTTCTTCCGTTCTCCTCGACGACCTTGCACATATCCACTGTCGGGAAGAAATAGTCCTTCATCTCATGGAGATCGACAGAAAATCCGTCAAACGAGAACCACGGGTTGAAGCAGACATTATAGCTGTTCGTCGGCGGCATGCCCTTCATGGCAAAGACGCCCTTGCTGGAGCCGTATTTCTCGAGATCCTGCAGGAACTTCTCGTTGAAGACCAGAAAGTCCTCATCGTACTCTGTCCACAGGATCGTACTGGTCGCATCGTCCTCATGGAATACCGGATAGGCCGGATTCAAGTAGTTCCACCAGCCGATCTGGCCGTCTTTGTAAGCGACGCTGAGCTCGCCCTGATTGTTGATCGCACGAGTCACCATGTAGTAGAACACGCAGTCCTGACGGTATCCCTTTTTCTCGATTGCCGGCAGAAGCTCTGTCACGTCGATCTTCCGGTTCAGGGAGATGTTCATCGGGAACATCTTCGCATAGTAATGGAAGTGCTGGGCTCTCGGCCATGTTGCCTGATCGTAGGTAAAAAACTGTGATTTCATAGGATCTCCTCAATATGATCGATGGACATCACTTGCGCATAGCGGTGATTCCAGATCTCGTAGCTGTAGTAGTGATAGAGTTCTTCTCCGGAGAGATAGCGGTTGTCAAATGTTGTGTGTCCGCCACGCGGAACGATCACATCAAATCCGAGCTCAAAAGCCACCTTAATGGTAGCATCCACGCAGAAATCCGTCTGCATACCGGTAATAATGAGTCTCTCGACGCCCTGTTCTTTCAGATATTCCTGAAGTCCTGTCTTTCGAAAAGCACTGTTATACCGCTTGTCGAAGATCTTCTCTCCGTTTTTCGGAGCCACCTGGGAATAGATCTCAAAGCCGCTCTCGCCTTTTACCAGTGCATTATCCTCATGACGGATAAAGATCACTTCGATCCCCTTGTCCCTGCAGATCTTCTCCATCTGGGAGATCGTCTTGATCAGTCGTTTCTCATCGTACGGATGCTCCAGAATAAGAGCATTCTGCATATCGACCACAAGCATCGCCGTCTTCGGCATAAGACAACACTTCCTTTAACCATCAAAATCATACTCCGGCCGCGCACCTCCCCCGAGGGAAAGACCCGCGCAACCATTATACCCTATTACTATACCACAAGAAGGCTCACTTTCTTCAACAACCTGTTTCTCATCGTCATCCCTCCATCTTGCAGGCAATCAGCTGGTCGATTATTATAACAAAGTTTCTCACATCCCAGCCGGTTTCAATGCGATGAAGATATTGATGAAATGTTATAGAAGGGTCGAGGCTGCCCCGTTGGGTAATGGGACAGCCTCAGGAAACAAGGAAGTAGAGGTATATATTTAGGAAGGTCCTTCTAAGTTAATCAGCCATTGCTGGCCTTCTGTTTTCCGGCCGGATCTGCATCCACCGGCTTCGTATGCTCTACCCAGTCGATCGTATCTTCCAGCGATGCCCGAAGTTCTCTCGGTGCGTAGTGCAGGTCCGTATTCGCATTCTCACTCTCATAGAGCGGTTCCGGCGAGATGAACGGTCCGTATTTGTCTTTCGGATTGGTCTTCTTCGTGATCTTGTAATACAGCTGGGCGATGCCCTTACCGTTCAGAAGCCAATTCGGAACTGTCTTCGTTACTTCGTCTCTACCTGTGATCTCATGCAGGTTATGCAGGAAATCCTGCGTACTTACGTAGGTGTTAGAAAGGATGTAGCACTTTCCTTTCTGGCTGTTTTCCGCGGCTTCCAGAACACCGGAAGCTACGTCACGCACGTCGGTAAAATCTACGCCGCCCGGGATACTGACCTTGAGGTCACCGGATAGGTAATCCCGGATCAGCGAGATGATGTCTGAGTTACCGTACTCATAAGGTCCTAATACCAGCGACGGAAGAAGGATCACTGCATTAAGATTGTTCAGTGTGACCTTGTCCAGGATATACTGGGTCGCTTCCGCCTTTGACTTCGCGTAGTCGCCAACAACTTTGTTTCTGTCGAAGAACTCTACGTCTTTTACCGGCTTGCTCTTATCGCCTGACAGCGGGATCGCTCTTGCAGATCCGATGTAGATCAGCTTACCGATCTTTTTCTTTACGCAGATGTCGGTGATGTTCATCGTGCCGTGCACGTTTACTTTTCGAACCATCAGATCCTGCTTCTCGGAGATCACGTTTCTCTCGTGTGCATGGATCAGGATCGCATCACGCGGATCTTCCAGATCAAAGAAATCTTTCAGGGAATCCTTTACCAGGATATCGCCATATTTCACTTCCACGGGAAGTCCTGCCAGAGGAGTCGTATCCTCTTCAGGGTGTACGAGAACGCGCACAGGCTTATTGTTATCCAGCAGCATTCTCACGATAGTGTTGCCGATTTGTCCGGTGGCACCGGTAACTAGATACCGAGTCATCCTCTTGTCCCCCTTTGTTAGGAATTACGGTCTCCTTGTCTCGACCTTATGGTTACATTATGCAGGGAACAAATGAATAATTTATTGAAATCAAGAAAACAAACGGACTATATTACGTCTTTTTTATGACCGTTTTGTAAACGGCAGGGCCTGAAATACTGTATTTTGCTATATCTCTGCCCATTTTTTGTTTAGTGTGAATTGTGAAGTTATCAGATGATCGCCCCATCGATCGCATCCGTGACCCGATGGAGACGCTGTCCGACAAATACAGGAAATTCAGATTCTTCGCAGTTTTCGCCGAGCCACTTTCCGAAGACATCCGGATTGACCGCCAGTGCCTTACTGATGCCTGTAAATACTTCACTTCTCTCGATCGGATGTGCACTGGCGCTAAGCTCATCCTGCTCTTCGTCGATGAGGACCGGGACCACGCGCGCCATCTCCTTTGCCGAGAGTGCGCGGCTCACCTGCAGCCAGTCTGCGAGCATGCAGGCCGTCTCCTCTGCAGCAATCACTTCTTTCATCGCCGGGAGCTTGGCAAATCTCGTGTCATAGCGGTCCCACTCGATATGCTCTTTCGTCTTGAAAAGCACTGCGACGATCAGTTCATCGGAAATGATCAGGAAATCGATCGTCCCCGAGGACATATCTGTTTTCAGCGTAACATTATAATATACGGATAAAGGAAGCCCGGACTGAACGATCTGGGAGGCGACTTTCTGGTGAAGTTTCACCTGCGACGCCAGCTCGGCCCATGCCGTCAGAAAGACCTTTTTCATCTCTTTGGGACAGGTCTCGGATTTCTCCTTGAGCCGCAGAATCTCATCCATCCGGTTATCGAATGGTTTGATCCAGGTTAGCTCCCGATTTTCCGGTTCCTGTGCCCGACGAAAAAGGTCCATCGAATACTCCTTTATCGGGGCGCGCGTTTTCCGGATCGTGCCGATCATGTCTGTCACATCCAGTGCTTTTGCAGATGCATCAGCCGTTCAGCGATTCATATTTTTTCACCCCGTAGTGAGTAATTATAGCATATGCACCGATGCAAAGTCCTCCGATGAGGATGATTTCCCCTGCGAAAGCTCCGAAGATGACTGCATTTCCACCGATAACGATAGCGATGAAAAGTCCGATGGAGAGGAAAAGCGCCAGGATAAAATTGACGATCATGGTGATGATCAGCGCCATACCGCTCTTGATGACCTGCGCCTCGTTGGTCCAGTCCAGACGGACGAATACCAGGCCGAAGATCAGACCGACCATCGAAAACAGAAGGTGCGCAAGCGACGTCAGCACGATCAGAAAGATGCATCCGGCGATCCCGCATTCGGAAATGATCGACAGGACGATACTGCAGATGATCGAGATCGGCTGAAAGATCAGAACACTTACTGCAAGCTTCGAAACCAGAATGTCTCTCGTGCTGATCGGAAGCGACTTATTCAGCCAGATCCGCTTTCCTTCCAGGGAGACGGACGGCGGGGTGGTATAGGTGATCGATGCAAAGAACATGATCATTATCGCCCATATCAGCGCCCAGGCAGCGCCACTGAATTTCGACGCAATATAGATCGTTTCACCATTCATTTCCACTGCTTCATTGACCGAAATCGTCGGCATTCCCTTGACGAGCAGAAATACAGTAGCTGCTACAAGGAAGAGCGAACCGATCATCGTATTCATAATGTAGTTCACGGAAGAGAAGTATCTCCTAAACTCCATAGAGATGACCGCTTTTCTCGGAGAAGCCGTCTTGTACGTGCGTGTCTTCTTCGAGTTATCCGCATGGAAGTCCACACCATTCAAACCTCTTGCGTGGATATATACTGCCAGCGCCATCGGGATCAGGGTGATCAGCAAGGTCAGAAGGAGGCACAGCGCATCCCCGCTATAGACCGCCTCCGTGATCCAGTAAAACGGCGGGATCATCTTCATTTTACTCAGAGCCTCTGCCGGGGTGATATCCAGTTTCTCCGCATAGCTGGAGAGATTCGGGACGACGATCATATAGGCCATAAGCACGGCAAATGACAGGAATATCGCCGCGAGCTGCCCGAATTTGGTTACCTTTCTGAGATAAGAAATAAGTGATCCGACGAGAAGTGAAATAAAGAGCGGGATCGCCGGGACGAGGAAAACGATCAGCGTACTTCTCATAAAAAGTGCACCGTTACCCGGCCCTCTCCGGCAGATGATGAACGTACTCGGAAGGATCATGACCGCCGCGCAGAGCACATCAAGAAGATACATTCCGAGAAGCTTCGAGATAACGATGCTCGACTTCGGGATCGGCATCGAAAGAAGCATATCGGTATCATTTGATCTGGCATCTCTTGTCGAGTTCATCACTCCGAACATCAGCGCGATGATCATGCTAAGAGAAAGTGAAAAAAATACCGCAAACTCAGAAAGACCCTTATCCACCAGAATACTCGCAGTCGATGCTCCGATGAAGCCGAACATGCCAATTATAAAAATGCTCAGGATGGCAAGCAGGACCGCCGCTACGATGAACGGCGTCTTCCCTTTTCTATTCGCGCTGTTGACCAGAGAGAGGAACTCCGTGCGCAGCAAAATCAATAACGTACGCATCTGTCAGGCCTCCTCTGTCAGTTCCAGAAAGACTTCTTCGAGAGAAGCATCGCCCTTTACTTCTTCCATCGTGCCGGAAGAGATCAGCTTGCCGTTCTTAATAATCGCGATCTTGTCGCAGAGCTTCTCCGCGACCTCGAGCACATGTGTGGAAAAGAAGATTGCGCTGCCCTTATCGCAGAAATCACGCATCATTTTCTTCACGATGAATGCCGCCTTCGGATCAAGTCCGACAAAAGGCTCGTCCATGATCAGCAGTTTCGGCTCGTGGAGGAAAGCGGCGATGATCGCCAGTTTCTGTTTCATACCATGAGAGTAGGATGCGATCTGGTTATTCAGTGCGCTTATGATCTCAAGATCAGTGGCATATTTTTCGATGCGTTCTTTTCTCACATTTTTCGGGACACGGAATATATCCGCGATGAAATTCAGGAACTGAAGTCCGGAAAGGTTATCGTAAAGCTCCGGATTATCCGGGATATATGCGATGAAGCTCTTGACCTTAAGCGGATCCTCTTTAATAGAGATACCGTCGATCGTGATCGAACCCTGTTGGAAGTCATGCAGTCCGGCGATCGCCTTGATCGTCGTCGTCTTACCGGCTCCGTTATGTCCGATAAAGCCGTATATCTCACCGGCTTTCACCTCCAGCGACAAGTCATCCACGCCAACCTTTCCGCCCGGGTATGTTTTCGTCATGTGATAGATATTCAGCATATTTCTGATCCTCCCAAGTACTCTCTTTACATAATATATGCCCGACATCTCTTGAGAATATCCGGCCGGGCACCCCATCTCTTGTTGTTATTTTTCATTCTAGAGAATAATCCCCAAAGATTCGCTAAGCATTTATAAAGAAAAGATTAATTCAGACTACTTTCAGACAAAAGCAAGAAACTTTGAACATTTTGCACAAATATCCACTTGATTTCTATGTATTCCTATGTGAAAATAGGAACAATGATTTATATGTGGAAATTTGGGTTTTCGGAAAGGAAGCATCTATGGCATCAGAGCAGGTGAATCGCATTGTCGAAGCGGAAAAGAAGGCCGCCGGATTCGAGCAGGAAGCAAGAGTCAAGGCGGATGAGATCCTCGCAAATGCACAGAAACAGGCCCAGAAAGAATATCAGGACGCTCTTTCCTCCGCCAGAAAACACGTCGCCGATCTTTATGAGAAACATAAGTCGGACGGTTCCGATGAAAATTCCGCGAGCGATTCGGCTGCGGAAAAGGCGGCAGAAAAACTCAGGGATGATGCCGAGCCACGCCGCGAGGCAGCCATCACCGCTACGATGAACATACTGATGGGAAGGAACTGACATTCTATGGCTATACTTCCCATGAAGCATATAGAGATCATCGCGATGCAGAAAGACGCTCAGAAGATCGTCGAGCAGTTGCAGCGCCTCGGTACCGTGGATGTCACCGAGCGGGACACCTCGGATGTGACCGATGATCTCTCCCTTTTCCCGACAGAAAAGAGCCTCGCCCAGCTGGAGAAAAATGCCCAGACAGTGGCACATGCCATCTCTCTTGTCGAAGAATATTCCACCGAGAAGAAGCCTTTCCTGTCCGGATTTGCCGGAAGAACAGCACTCTCCGAAGAAGAATTTAACCGGCGGATGGAGAAAAATGACGAGACTATGAAGATCGTCTATGATATCGAAGCGCTCGACCGTAAGATCGCTTCAGAGACGACCGTCCGCACACATACCCAGCATCAGCTCGATGCGGTACTTCCTTGGGAAAAGCTGGATATCCCGATGCAATATACAGGTTCCCAGAGGACCTCCTGCATCGTCGGACAGTTCTCCGAGCCATACAACGAATCCTCATTCTATGAGGCATTCTGCTCACAATATTCCTCGATGAAAGAATCCGAAGCGGCACTTAAGGGCGGCAGCTTCAAGACAGAAGAGCTGGTGATTCCGCCTCTTTATACCGAAGTAGTTTACTCTGCAGGCGATCAGACCTGCATGTGCATCATGACACATAAGAAGGATTATGAAGACGTGATGGCGACACTCCGCCGCATGTCTTTCATCTCCCCTTCCGATCCGACCAAGCATCCGCCGGAGGTCCGTATATCGAGACTTAGAAAGCGTATACAGGAGGCGACGGATACGATCACTGAATCCCGCGAGAAGCTCTCCGAATATGCGAAGTATCTCGATGATATGTATTTCTTATCGGATTATCTTATCATGCGTCAGGATAAGTACGAGATGCTCGGCCAGCTGCTCTTTTCCAAGAAGACCTTTATCCTCGACGGATTTGTCGCCGCGGAAGATCTCGAAAAAGTGGAAATGACACTCACCTCGAAGTTCGATCTGGTGTTCGAAAGCCGCGATCCGCTCCCGGACGAAGACGTTCCGGCGAAGTTTAAAAACGGCGCATTCGTTTCGCCGGTGGAAGATATCGTAGAGTCCTACAGTGCTCCGGCCAAGGGTGACATCGACCCGAATCCGGTCATGGCGTTTTTCTACTACTTCTTCTTCGGCATGATGCTTTCCGATGCCGGCTACGGCATTCTTCTCTGCCTCGGCACACTCTTCGTCCTTAAGAAGAGAAAGCCGGAAGGTAGCGCGAAGAAGAATATGATGAAGTTCTTCTACTGCGGCCTGGCTACCATCTTCTGGGGAATCATGTACGGCAGTTTCTTCGGCGATCTCGTCGGTGCCGTCTCCAAGGGATTCTTCGATGGTTCCGTCTCCCTGCCGCCTCTGTGGTTCGACCCGAGTAACGACCCGATGAAGCTCCTGGTCCTGAGCTTTATCTTAGGATTTATCCACATCTGTCTCGGTCTTTCCGCCAATATGTACCGTTCCTGGAAAAACGGTGAAAAAGGCGATGCGATCTGTGATTCCGGATTCTGGATCCTGACCTTTGCCGGTCTTGCGATCTTCCTTTTCCCGATGGTCGCGCCGATGATGGCTCCGGTCGAGATCATCAATTCCGAGCTTATCGCAAACATCGGTAAATACGTGGCAATTGCCGGTGTGGCCGGTCTGATCCTTACCGGCGGCAGAAAAGCCAAGGGTATCGGCAAAGTGATCGGCGGTGTTGGTAAGATCTACGGCGTCACCGGTTATTTCAGTGATCTTCTCTCCTATTCCCGTCTTATGGCTCTGGGTCTCGTTACGGGTATCATCGGCAGTGTTGCCAACATGATCGGCACACTCTTCGGAACAGGCGTGGTAAAGCTTCTGATCTTCATCCCGGTATTCCTGTTCTTCCATGCGATTAATCTGGGCATCAGCGCTCTCGGCGCATATGTCCATGTTAATAGACTTCAGTATGTAGAATTTTTCGCGAAATTCTACGAAGGCGGCGGAACGATGTTCCACCCCTTTACTGGTAACACCAAACACTTCAAAATTAAGGAGGACAATTAAATGAATTGGGGTATGTTACTGGCATTATTCGGAGCAGGACTGGCAGTTACGACGAATTGTTTCGGCTCGTCCAAGGGTGTAGGTATGGTGGCGGAGGCTTCTTCTCCGGTCATCGCGGAGGATTCCAGCAAGTTCAGTAAGCTTCTGGTCCTCATGCTTCTTCCGGGTTCTCAGGGACTCTACGGACTCGTTATCGCCATCCTGACACTGACACAGATCGGTATCCTCGGCGGAACACCTGTTACGACACTTTCCACCGGCCTTCTGTACTTCATCGCCTGCCTGCCGATGGCTATCGGTGGTCTGGTTTCCGCTCTGTATCAGGCTCGCGTAGCTCTGACAGGTGTAAACCTCATCTCCAAGAGACCTCAGGATTCCGGTAAAGCGGTTACCTCCGCTTCCCTCGTTGAGCTCTATGCTCTTCTGAGCCTGGTTACCTCTCTTCTGATGGTCATGAACGTCAGCAAACTCGGTTTTTAATATAAGGAGCAGGTATGGCTGGTATAGATTCCATCATCGAACGGATCTTAACAGAAGCTAGAGAAAGCGCCGATGCCCGTGTGGCCCGTGCCGGAAGCGATGCAGAAAAGCTGATCGCGAAGAAGAAAGAACAGGCGAAGGAAGAAGAGGCGAAGATGCTCTCTGAAGCCCGGGCTGTGATCGATGCGCAGGCCAGACAAAACCGTGCGACTCAAAACACGAAGTCGCAGCGGCGTCTTCTTTCCGAGCGCGTCGCCATGATCGATGAGATCGTGGAAGAAGCTAAGAAACGGATCCGCGCATTACCTGTTTCTGATCACCTGGACATGATCAGAAATTTCGTCATCCAAAACAGCGAAGGCGAGGACGGTGTCCTAGTCTTAAACAACAAGGATAAGGCGGAGCTTCCGGCGGATTTCCTTTCTGAGCTGTCGAAGGCGACCGGTTCCACGATCACGCTCTCCGAGAATGCCGGTTCTTTTGATACCGGATGCATTCTCATCTGCGGGGAATGCGAGTATAACGGAACGCTGGATGCCCTGGCTGCCGACCGCAAGGAAGAGATCCGTGACGAGATCAACCGGGTGCTTTTCTCAAAGTAAATGGAAAGGAACTTTAGAGGTTCATGGCTGTAAGTGATAGCAAATATGCATTTGCCGTGTCCGGCGCGAATGTTTACGAGAAGTCTTTCTTACGTAAGCACGACCTGGATAAGCTTCTGTCCGCCCCTTCGTATGAAGCGGCGTTGGCAGTGCTGTCGGATCACGGCTGGAGCATACCCGAAGACTCCAGAGATATCGGCAAGATCCTCGATATTGAGCTTGCCCGTGCCTGGGGATGGATCCTGGAATCTGCTCCGGATCCGAAGGTCTTCCAAGCCCTGATCCTCCGTAATGACTTCCATAATCTCAAGGCAGGTATTAAGTGCCTGCTGAGTGACTTTGACGTAGATCTTCATTTCACGGGACCTTGCACGGTTGACCGATCCCTCATGAAGGAATCGATCGAATCACATGAGTTCTCTAAGCTTCCCGCCCCGTTTGCCAAACTGGCGGCAGATGTCTATGACCTGCTCGTCCGCACCGGCGACGGCCAGATGGCGGATATCATGATCGATACATGCTGTCTTACCGAGCTTACCCGCTCTGCACAGAACAGCGGCATCGATCTTCTGAAGGAAGAAATAGAGATCTATACGGCAACCGCTAATATCAAGACAGCCTTCCGTGCCATCAAGACCGGCAAGGATAGTTCTTTTCTGGAAAAAGCACTCTCCACAGGGAACACCTCGATCTCCCGGGACAAGCTCATCGCCTGTGCCGAAGCCGAGAATAAGATGGAGGATCTGATGACCTATCTTTCTACGACGTCCTATAGTTCGGGGACGAAATATTTGTCCTCCTCCCCGGCGGAATTCGAGAAATGGGTCGATGATAAGATGATCTCCCTTCTTCTCCCTCATAAGAACAGTCCGCTCGGACCGGAGCCGATGATCGGCTTCTATCTGGGCAAGGAAGCGGAGATCAAGAATGCAAGGATCATCCTTTCTGCCAAGCAGAACGGTCTGCCGGTAGATGTTGTAGCCGGAAGAACAAGGAGGCTGTATGAGTAAGAAAATTGCTGCAATGGGCGATCGTGACAGTATATACGGCTTCGCTTCCATCGGTCTGGATATCTTCCCTTTGGACCGCATGGACAATCCGGCCACCACGCTTCACAATCTGGCCGAAGGCGATTATGCGGTGATCCTGATCACTGAATCGCTTGCCAAGAATCTGGAAACAGAAATCGACAAATACAGCGACCGGCCACTGCCTGTCATCCTTCCGATCCCGGGAGTTACAGGGAACGAAGGTATGGGCATGAAGGCCATCTCCAAATCTGTGGAGAAGGCAGTCGGAAGCGACATTTTGAAAGAACAGTAAGAAGATAAAAGGAGTATGCAAAATGAGCAACGGATCCATCGTGAAGGTCTCCGGACCACTGGTAATTGCAGAAGGAATGCGTGATGCTAACCTTTTCGACGTTGTGCGTGTAAGTAACGAGCGCCTGATCGGAGAGATCATCGAGATGCATGGTGATCGTGCTTCCATCCAGGTTTACGAGGAAACGGCAGGTCTTAAGGCCGGCGAGCCTGTAGAATCTACAGGTGTTCCTCTCTCCGTTGAACTCGGACCCGGCCTGATCGGCGGTATCTTCGACGGTATCCAGAGACCTCTGGAGTCCATCATGGAAAAGATCGGCAACAACCTCTCCCGCGGTATCGAAGTTCCTTCCCTTTCCAGAGAAAGCGTCTGGAAGTTCGAAGCGACAAAGAGCGTCGGTGATAAGGTTGCCGGCGGTGATACGATCGGTATCGTTCAGGAGACCGAGACCGTTAAACATAAGATCCTGGTCCCGCCGGGAGTATCCGGTACGATCGCTTCTATCAGCAGCGGTGAATATAAGCTCGAAGATCCGGTCGGTAAGCTTACTACTGAAAAGGGCGATCAGATCGACCTTATGCTCTTTCAGCGCTGGCCGGTAAGAAAAGGCCGTCCGTATGTCAAAAAGCACGCTCCGACCATGCCGCTTGTCACCGGACAGCGTGTTATCGACTGCATGTTCCCGATCGCAAAGGGCGGTGTGGCTGCGATCCCGGGTCCTTTCGGATCAGGAAAGACCGTAACCCAGCACCAGCTGGCAAAATGGGCACAGGCAGATATCGTCGTTTATATCGGCTGCGGTGAGCGTGGTAATGAGATGACCGACGTACTGAACGAGTTCCCGGAACTCATCGACCCATATACAGGCGAGAGCTTGATGAAGCGTACCGTACTTATCGCGAACACCTCGGATATGCCGGTTGCCGCTCGTGAGGCTTCCATCTACACAGGTATCACGATCGCTGAATACTTCCGTGACATGGGCTACTCCGTTGCCCTCATGGCGGACTCCACCTCCCGTTGGGCAGAGGCTCTCCGTGAGATGTCCGGTCGTCTCGAAGAAATGCCGGGTGAAGAAGGTTATCCGGCTTACCTCGGTTCCCGTCTGGCGCAGTTCTATGAGCGTGCCGGCCGTGTAACGACACTCGGTTCCGAAGGGCTTGAAGGTTCTCTCTCCGCGATCGGCGCCGTATCTCCTCCGGGTGGTGATATTTCCGAGCCTGTCTCCCAGGCAACCCTTCGTATCGTAAAAGTATTCTGGGGTCTGGATGCCGGACTTGCTTACAAGCGTCACTTCCCGGCGATCAACTGGCTGACAAGTTACTCTCTTTATACCGATTCCCTCGCAGGATGGTTCGAAGAGAACGTATCTCCGGAGTGGAACAGTAACCGCGCCCGCATGATGCTCATCCTACAGGAAGAAGCGGAACTCGAAGAGATCGTAAAACTTGTAGGTATGGATGCCCTTTCCTCTTCCGACCGTCTGAAGATGGAAGTCGCAAGATCCATTCGTGAGGACTTCCTGCATCAGCTGGCGTTCCACGAAGTCGATACCCATACTTCCCTGAAGAAACAGGACTTCATGATGAAGCTCATCCTGGATTACTACGACAAAGCAACCGGTGCCCTCGAGATGGGTGCCGATATCGAAGCGCTGATCGCTCTCCCGGTTCGTGAGAAGATCGGTCGTTTCAAGTATATTACCGAAGATGACGCGGAGAATGAATATGTCTCCATCGGTGCACAGCTGGCGTTCGAACTCTCCGAACTGCTGAATAAGGAGGATTAAGACATGGCAAAAGAGTACCGTACCATATCAGAAGTTGCAGGACCGCTGATGCTGGTCCGCGGCGTTACGGATGTAAGTTACAACGAGCTCGGCGAGATTGAGCTTGCGAACGGCGAGAAGCGCCGCTGCCGTGTTCTTGAGATCGACGGCACCAATGCTCTCGTACAGCTCTTCGAAAGCGGCGCCGGCATTAACCTTGCCGACAGTAAAGTAAGATTCTCCGGAAAGCAAATGGAGCTCCCGGTAAGTAAGGATATGCTCGGCCGCGTATTCGACGGACTCGGACGTCCGATCGATGACGGGCCCGAGATCATCCCGGATAAGCGTCTGGACGTTAACGGTCTTCCGATGAACCCGGCCGCCAGAAACTTCCCGAACGAGTTTATCCAGACAGGCGTCTCTGCCATCGATGGCCTGAATACTCTCGTACGTGGCCAGAAGCTCCCGATCTTCTCGGCCTCCGGTCTTCCGCACGCGAACCTCGCTGCCCAGATCGCACGTCAGGCAAAGGTAAGAGGTACTGACGAAAAGTTTGCCGTAGTATTTGCCGCGATCGGTATCACATTCGAAGAAGCAAACTTCTTCATGGACAGTTTTAAAGAGACCGGCGCTATCGACCGAACAGTGCTTTTCATAAATCTTGCGAATGACCCGGCCGTCGAGCGTATCGCAACTCCGCGTATGGCGCTGACCGCCGCAGAATATCTGGCATTTGACCTGGACATGCATGTACTCGTTATCCTCACGGATATCACGAACTATGCTGACGCGCTCCGTGAGGTTTCCGCCGCAAGAAAAGAAGTTCCGGGGCGTCGTGGTTATCCGGGCTACATGTACACCGACCTTGCGTCCCTGTATGAAAGAGCCGGCCGCCAGAAGGGCAAAAACGGATCCATCACCATGATTCCGATCCTAACCATGCCTGAGGACGACAAGACTCACCCTATCCCTGACCTTACCGGTTATATCACAGAGGGACAGGTCATCCTTTCCCGTGAACTGTACAGAAAGGGCGTCATGCCGCCGATCGACGTTCTGCCGTCGCTTTCCCGTCTTAAGGATAAGGGTATCGGTGAAGGCAAGACCCGTGAGGACCACAGTAACACCATGAACCAGCTCTTCTCGGCTTATGCACGTGGTAAAGAAGCAAAAGAACTCATGGTCATCTTAGGTGAAGCCGCGCTTACCGACATGGATAAGCTCTACGCGAAGTTCTCCGATGCTTTCGAAAAAGAATACGTATCCCAGGGCTTCAATCAGGACAGAGATATCGAAGAGACATTAGAC